>PLBR01000213.1 GCA_003135435.1 Nitrospira sp.
GCCATGCAGATCATCGACGAACTCGAGCCCACGAGACGCGGTCCCTATGCCGGCGCGGTGGGGTACTTCAGTTTCTCCGGCAACATGGACATGTGCATTAATATCCGGACGGTCGTCGTGAAGAAGCACCAGGCCTTCATTCAAGCCGGGGCCGGCATCGTCGCGGATTCGAATCCGCAGCACGAATATGAAGAGACCTGCAATAAGGCTCAAGCCATGATGAAGGCGATTGAACTGGCGGAACAAGGATTGGAATGAGCACGTAAGGCGTGAGGCGATCAGAGTCTCGCCGATTTCCTTCCTGACGCCGCACGGTTTTTTATGTTACTGATGATCGACAACTATGATTCCTTCACCTATAACCTGGTGCAATACTTCGGAGAACTGGGTGAAGAGGTGGAGGTATATCGCAACAATAAAATTACAATCGGCCAGATCGAATCGCTGCAACCCAGCCGTATCGTCATTTCTCCGGGACCCTGCACTCCGATGGAAGCGGGCGTGTCGGTCGAGACCATCCGGCATTTTGGCGGACGTCTTCCGCTCTTGGGCGTCTGCCTCGGTCATCAGTCTCTGGCGGTGGCATTTGGCGGTGAAGTCGTTCGAGCCGAACGGTTGATGCATGGCAAAACGTCGAAGATCCGGCACGATGGGAAAACGATCTTCCATCAACTGCCCAATCCCTTTGACGCCACCCGCTACCATTCCCTGATCGTGAAGCGAGAGACCCTGCCTTCCTGTTTCGAGATCTCCGCCGAAACGGCCGAGGGGGAGATCATGGGATTGCGCCATCGATCGTTGGGCATCGAAGGCGTACAGTTTCATCCGGAATCCATCCTCACCACGGCGGGGAAGGACCTTCTCCGTAACTTCCTTAAACTGTAGCCTGGCCCGTCTGGTCTCAGAGCCATGATCAAAGACGCGATTGCCAAACTCGCAGACCGCTCCTTCCTCACCGAGCAAGAAGCCGAATCTGTGATGCTCGAGATCATGGACGGCGCCGCGACTCCGGCCCAAATTGCTGCCTACTTGATGGGGCTCCGTCTGAAGGGAGAAACCGTCGAAGAGGTCACCGGCTCCGTGCGAGCCATGCGAGCCAAAGCCGTCCACATCGCAATCGGAGATCCCCTAGTCGTGGATACCTGTGGCACGGGTGGGGACGGGGCCCACACGTTCAATATATCCACCACGGTGGCATTCGTCGTCGCAGGCGCAGGTCTGACCGTGGCGAAGCACGGCAACCGTTCTGTGTCATCCAAGTCAGGGAGTGCGGACGTTCTCTCAGCACTCGGCGTCAAGATCGATGTGTCGACCGAACGTGTGGCCGATTGCATCAATGAGGTCGGGATCGGCTTTCTCTTCGCCCCGCTCTATCATGGAGCTATGAAGCATTGTGTGGGGCCAAGACAGGAGATGGGTATCCGGACGATGCTGAATCTCTTGGGACCGCTGACCAATCCGGCAGGAGCCACCATTCAAGTACTCGGCGTCTATGAGGGGCGATTGACCTCCCTGTTGGGGAACGTGCTCATGCATTTGGGATCGCAACATTGCTTTGTCGTACATGGGATGGACGGACTCGATGAGATCACCCTTACCGCAAGAACGCAGATTTCAGAAGCCAAAGGGGGCGTTCTCTCGAACTATCTCCTGGACCCGGCGGAGTTCGGACTGGCGCTGGTCCCAGCCAAACAGCTAGCCGGAGGGACGCCGCAAGAGAATGCCGCGATCACTCGCGACATTCTACAAGGGCGTAAAGGACCGAGACGGGACATCGTCTGTTTGAATGCCGCTCCAGCCCTTGTCGCAGGCCGCAAGGCGAAAACGCTCCAGGATGGATTCCTCTTGGCAGGCCAGGCCATCGATTCCGGTGCCGCGGCCGAGAAACTGGCTCGCCTCATCGCATTTACGAATAAGGGCTGACGCCATCGTGATCCTCTCTCGCATCTTGGAGCATAAGAAAGCGGAACTCCGGCACAAGCAAAGCCGGGGCTACCTCTCCGACCTGAAGGCGAAGATTCAGGACGCGCCAGGCCCACTCGGCTTTGCCGTGACTCTCGAAGCCACCAGAACGGCCGGCAGTCCTTCGCTGATCGCCGAAGTCAAGAAGGCCTCACCCAGTCTTGGCCTCCTCCGTCCCGAGTTCTCCGATCGGTTTGACTATCTCGAGATTGCCAAGGCCTATCATGCCCATGGTGCCTCGGCGCTGTCCGTCTTAACCGACAAGGATTTTTTCCAAGGGAGCCTCGACCACCTCCGCGAGATCAAACAATCGGTGCCTCTGCCTGCCTTGAACAAAGAGTTCATGGTTGAGGAGATCCAGTTTTACGAAGCGCGCGCCTACGGGGCCGATGCGGTCCTCTTAATCGTCGCGGCCCTCGAACGACAACAACTGATCGATTTCTATGCTCTCGCCTGTGGTTTAGGGGTGGATGTGCTGATCGAGACCCATCACGAACGCGAACTCGACACCGTATTGGAGCGACTCCCGCAGGCTCGCCTGATCGGCATCAACAACCGAGATCTCAAGACCTTCACGACCGATCTTGCCGTCACGCTGCGCTTGGCGAAACGGATTCCGGCCGACAAGCTGATCATCAGCGAAAGCGGCATTCACCACCGCGCCGATGTGGTGCGGTTGATCGAAGCCGGCATCCATGCCATGCTCGTGGGGGAATCACTCATTCGGGCCGATGACATCGGGGACAAGATCCGTGAGTTGAGAGGAACTTCGGCTCCGTCGCATGCCTAATATGATGCTGAAACAGTGCGCCAGCCTGTCTTGTTCATTTGGTCTGTTCGGTCTGTCTGGTTTGTTTGGTTGAATGAGACTCATCAGATGGACCTGACAGACCAGATAACCAGACAGACTGGGCTTGCCCCAGACGTGTGGACCATCAAAGTTCTAGGCATGCCAACATAGTTTTTCTGCAGCCTGCTAGATGTGGACGCGTCACGAGATCGGAGTCCACGCCCAGGGCTCAGTTTCGTGCACGACGGAGTTGCACGATTCTGATTCAGGTCTCTTTATGCTCACCGGTGTGACGTTCATCCATCACCCATATGATGGCACGATGACACCAAACCGGCCTGGCCTTCATTGCGGCGTTCAAAGTCGTGAAAGGATTGCTGCTGCTTCTCGTCGGCTTGGGGCTCCTCAAGTTGGTCCATGCTGAAATTGCCACACTGTTCTCGCTCTTGATTGAGGCGTTTCATTTGAACGCGGATTCCCGCATCGTTCACACCCTGGTCCTCAAGGTGGATGCGCTCCAACCCCATGGTGTGCGTGTCATGGGGGTCATCAGTCTGGGCTATGCGGGATTATTGCTTGCTTAGGGAGTGGGGTTCTGGCGTGAGGTCACGTGGGCCGCATATCTCACTGTGATCTCGACGAGCCAGCTACTTCCATTCGAACTGTATGAAGTGTTCCAGCAGATGTCAGCACTCCGGATCGGCGTGCTTCTTCTGAACCTCGTGATCGTGGTCTACCTTATCTCACAACTGAAGCGGCACACCTTAACACTCGGGCTCTACGGTGCGTGCCTGAATGGTTGGTACTCATCATGACTAAGAGGCCTCAGGAAAATCCTGGGGCCTCTGTTATGTGCCGCGGGCTGCGCTTCTACGTCAGCGGGTAGGGTTGTTGTGCTTCTCTCGGTAGATCTTCTTGCTTTGCTTATTCTCCGCCTTCTGGATGCGAGCCTGCTCTCTGGCGCCGACGTGGCCATCCGCTCCAGCTCTGGCCTCCTTGCGGTCGATGCGTGCCTGGCCATGCTCCAGGTTTGAGGCTTCTTTGTTGGTGAGTGCGCCCAATTGAACGCCTTGCTTAATGCGGTCTTGCTGATTGATGTTACGCTGCACATCAGTTTGCATGCGCTGCGAGGAGGCTGAGTTGGGGTTGCCGCTGACGTCATTGTGCTTCGATCGATTGATCGCTTCCGACTCACGATTCTGCGCGCGCTGAATGCGGGCTGCTTCTTCCGGCGACACGTTTCCATCTTTAAGCGCCTTGGATTCCATGCGGTCGATCTGAGCTTCGCCTCGCTCCAATCGTGCAGCCTCGCCCGTGGAGAGCTGGCCGGACTTCAATCCTTGTTCAATCCGGTTTTCCTGGTTGATGTCGCGTTGGACCTCCGAGCCCACGGTCTGCGCGAAGACGTGAGATGCAAACAGAGCACTCATGATCAATGCGATGGCGGTCAGACGGTCACTCATGGGCACCTCCTGTGTTCAAGAATCACTATTTATAATTGGCTTCCGATAGTCCTGCGTGTGGCATCCACCAGACCAACACTGTTTTTCACTATACCAGACGCTCGCGGTCTTGAGAGGAGATCCATGAAGAGATTTCATGTCGCCTTGGGTGTCTCGAATGGGGAGGCGTCTCCGCCGAGCGTGATGTGAACGGGATGCTCCGGGAGCGCGTGACAGCCTACCAGCAGGAGGCAGAGACTCGGCAGACCTGGTCCTCCACGAGCTATCGACCAAAGTAATCCACTCAGATCCGTTCTCGCCTCATCCGCACACGGCGGTCTTTAGACGATCTCCAAGCAAAAATACGCGCGCATTCTTTGGAGGAGATCCGGAAAAGAAAAAAGGTGTCAGTCTGTGACCATTTCGCGACATTCTGCTGGGTGCGCGTCATAGGATGCCCACATAACCAATTCGTACAGTGAGCAATATTGAACAGGCGGAAGGGACGTTCTTGCTTATGATGATCACCGTGCAAGCCGCGACAGGAACCGCCGAACATTTTTTCTTACAGGGAAGAGGAACGGTATGAGTGTCGCTACAGCGTCGACTACCTACTCTGGTGAAATTGAAGGTGATCGCTGGGTCAAGCATCGACAGCATACATGCGATACCAGTCGCGTCGGGAGGGAGGTAAGCTCCGACTGAAGATCGTCGGGGTCTGTGAACAGCACGTCCCACATCATGCTTTGTGCAGACCTTGCGCCACAGAATGTCATCGTTGCGCAGAATTCAGCCGAAAAATGACACTTGCGGCGGCCTAGCCGTCGAGGTAAGGAGTAATCATGAAACGCGGAATGATCGAGTTGATGGTATTGTCGGCGCTTTTTCTCCAGGGCCATATGGCCAACGCCATGGAGACGAACCAGTTCTCCCATCTTGTGTCAGGCCCGACAGACCCTCTGCCGCCCAAACCTTTTCCCCCTCCACCGTCACCGGGTCCCCCTGAACCGAAGCAGCCGAACCAGATTCTGCCGCGTACCTAACCAACCGGCAGAGAAGAAGGAGACATTGTGACTGTGAAGATGATCGTCCTGCTCGCCGTGCTACTCAGTGCTCCTTCTTTGGCGACGACAATGGCAGCGTCGCCTGAGCATACAGGCCAGGGTACGCATGTCGTCATCGGGACGCTCGATGAGCTCGATACGTCCAAGATGAGTGGAAAGATTAAAACAGATCTAGGACAGACAGTCGTGTTCACGATGACGAGGCCGGACTTGTTTAAGGGACTGTCGGTCGGACAACGCATCGCCGTCCGCCTGGATGATCAGGGACACGTTATCAGAGTCATGGATACGACCGTTCCGGAACTGCCAAGCCCTGAGAAGTAAGCCGATCAACCACGACCTATTCTGATTCGGTAGTCTCTCCCACCATGCCTGCTCATCCTTGTGATTAAGCCGCGTCTACGGCCGGTTGCTACAGCAAGATCGGGATAACCGGCTGGGGCAGCGGTGGTAGTGGGTCGATGTGAATGTGACACCGCCGCGTTCGCCTGATTGTCCGTCAACCCAACGATCTCATCGGAGAAGTGCTGTGTCCTCAACGAATCTATTCGAGGGTTTTGGCGTCGAAGCTAGCGAGGGCATCGTCTTGTACGGTATAGCTGATCTCGACGGGGGTGCAGCAGACTTCACAGTCTTCGATGTAGGTGTGACGGCTTACCGAGAGGTCTAGGACCATCGAAATTTCTTCCCCACAAGAGGGGCAGGTGAAGGTGTGTTCCATTGCAATAAGGTATCGCAAATCTATGTGGCATGACAATAAAGGTCGCGCGGACCCGGTGATTCTGAACTGACACACTACAACCTTCTTCAGGACTTCTTGTAGAGTTCCTCGGAGAAACAGATATGGGGTCGGGTCTTGCAATCCAGCATTGCGGAACTCGTCTGCGCGCGTTCTTGAGAGGAGATCCATGAAGAGATTTCATCTCGCAATGGGGGTTTCGGATGTGGAGGCGTCTGCACAGGGCTACTCGAAACGCCTCGGTTGCCGGCCGGACCTGCTCATCCCTGTCAGATAACAAGTGCCAGACGCCGTGCTCCTCTCACATGCCCAGGTCTGCGCTGACTTAGCCGAAGCATTACTCGAATTCTTCCCATCCGCTTAAGCGGCTGCCGAACACGAGTGTGCGGTTGCTGGTGGTGACGATGACGAGGCCTTTCTCGTTGTCCACCCGGTTGATGTGCTCGTGGATGCCGAGTGCCTTCGAGGAGAAATCGCCGAGCAGAGAGGCAAAGCCCACGAGCCGTTCGTTCGTGACGAACACCGCTCCGTAATCAGTGGTCTGGGTCCTCTTGACCGTTTCTCGTACTCCGAGGGCTTCATCGAGCCAGATTCCGTCCGCGCCGCGAAATCCGTACAGATGCTTGTCCGTTCTCACCATGCTGAATGTGGGCAGCGCTCGCCGTTCGAGAACCTTTTCATTGAGATCGCGATCCGTCTTGCTCCAAGTCAGGGTACGGCTAGAAAAACCCAGCAGACGGCGCGAGGTCACGACAACGGCATTGATGCCGCTTGCACCTGAGCCGGTCACGGTCTCTTGCGCGTCGAGGGGAATCTCTCGACGGCCGCTCACCAAACTCGTAGCGACGGCCTGGCCCTGTTCGATCCAGACGGCGACCTCGTTGCCGTAGTTGACCGCTTGTGTGACGCTTGGCCAGAAGAGCCAGGCAAGTGCCACCAGTAGCAGTCGGGAGGGGAGGAGGATCCGATTCTTTGCGCGGCGGAACTCGGTGATGATGTCGTGGAAGTCCTGCTTGGTGCAGAGGCCCTTCCGTTTGAGCACTTCCAGAATCGCGGCGACCTCCCACATGTTGGAGACGGTCGCTACTTCGATGGTCATGCTGTTGCGTGTGGGGCGGTTGTCGCTCATGGCGTAACCTTGTCTACGTCAAAGGTTGCGTGCGGCTGCGCGATCACTCCTTACCGCACGCAACTTTCCACACAGTTCGACCCATACTGCCTGGCATGACTGGTACCCAGTTGCCTACTTGTGAGTTGGTATAAACCACTGTTCCACTTCCCATATTGCCCGAGAATTCCTTGAGCGCAAGCACCCGACTGCGCTCTTCTGCGCAGTCGAATTCCCATTGTTCCTTGGCAGTCAAAAACCTGATGCCTCCCACGGTTTGTACAGTCTTGTAGTCGTAGAATTGCCACATCTTCACCAGATTGCTGTCGCGGCGTATGGTGGATGGATCCACGTATACAGTCTTTCCTGCTTCGTCGCTGTCACTAACCTTTACCCACTCCGCATACGCAGGTCCACTACTCAGTAACAGGAGTGTTATCAGGCAGAGTCGTGTCATTTGAATCCCTCGGTAAGTCATGGCCACTCATTTCCCTTTCGGCTTCCACCCCGCGCCAGCTTCCCCGCCTCAGCAATCTGGGCAGGGGGCATCTTTTTAGCTAGCAAATCACGAAATTCCGCTCCACTTTTTTCTCCGCTCGCCCCCCCCCCAAGTTGTACCACTTATGGGCCTGAACAAAATCCTACGTCACGCCGTACCCATGCTCGTACATGATACCAAGTGTTATTAGCGCTGATGCATTTCCTTGATTTGAGGCCAGACGAAACCATCGCAAGGCCTGCTGATAATCTTGCGGAACACCCTTTCCATTGCCATACAAAGTCTCCAGGTTGGACTGCGCCTTCGGGTTTCCCTGTGCCGTAGATTTTTCGTACCACTGACGGGCTTGGAGATAGTCCTGGGCCCACCCTGGCTGTTGACAAACAGCACGCCAAGGCTGACCTGGGCCTCCTTGTATCCCTGCTCGGCCAGCGGTCGCCACTCACGCAAGGCTGTTGCGCAGTCTCCGCGCTTGTAGGCATCCACGCCCGCTTGACCATCCGCCCATGCGGGCACGGCGTGACACACGAACAGAGCATGCAGGCGATGGTGAATCTGAGAGACATGTGCTGATTGCTGAATCTGTCGTTTCATGTAATGCTGAAGCCGTGCATGCGCGTGCCGTTCGATCACCATATTTTCTCCACCGCAAACTCCTGCCCCCTCGACCAACGGACGACCGCCTCAGGCACCTTGATGCATTGCTCATTCGGGAGCGTGACGGTCAACGAGAGGGTTTCCCCTGGACGCATGGGAAGATCACCCGAGAGCCTCCACCCGTTCAACGAGAGGTTCCACACGGTGCCTTGTCCTTAGAATGGGCCCGCGTTGTATGTAACGGAGCATTGCAGGGGAAACGCCGGAGGGGACGAATCGTGAAGCGCATTGAGGCCTCGCAAGAGAGAGCGTATTCTAGGAGGGAGTTGAACGAGGGCGCAAGGGTCTAGCAGGATGCTGGAAAAGTCCGCCAGCGGCGTTCTCGCATCGCTCAGAGGCTCAACGTACTGAAGCGTACGCCTCGTCTCTTCGCTCGCTGCGGCCTTGCTGAACGGCTTTTTTGAGCATCCTGCGTAAATATTCTTCTGTTGTGCCACTTGGGCGGACCATCGACTTTCTGGCGTTCCAACATAGTTTTTCCGCAGCCTACCAGCCTACTAGGCTGCGGTGGCCCTTCGCCACCCGTCTTTTCCATCCGTCCATTGTGTTAGCGTGAGTGATAAAGGGGCTGATCCCACATATGTGTTTGCCAATGGCCTTGGCCGAGGGCCTCGCCCGACAAGGGAGGTAGGAAGGATGGGGGTATATGGTGCGTATCGCCCTGCTGTTGATCATTGTCGGTATCATCATTCTCGGTCCGCAACTATGGACCAGGCGGGTGTTTGCCCAGTATAGTGCGCCGCGTCCTGACTATCCGGGAACTGGGGCGGAGTTGGCGCGGCACCTGCTCGATCGGTTCGACATGAAGCACATCAAGGTGGAAACGACCGAGAGGGGCGACCATTACGATCCTGAGACTAAAGCTGTCCGCCTGACGCCCGATAAATTCAGTGGGAAATCCCTCACAGCTGTAACCGTTGCCGCCCACGAGGTCGGGCATGCCATTCAAGACCATACGGGCTACCAGCCGCTCGCGGAGCGTGCGCGGCTCGTGCGGGTCGCGCACGGGGCGGAAAAGGTCGGGGCGGTGGTGATGATGGGCATTCCGATCGCGACGGCGTTGGCTCGGACCCCTGTGGCGGGTGTACTCGTCCTGGTTGCCGGGATGGCGACGATGGGGATCTCCACGCTTGTGCACCTCGTCACGCTTCCGGTCGAGTGGGACGCAAGCTTCAGGCGTGCCCTTCCGGTGCTCCAGCAAGGCAATTATCTGTCGCCTGAAGACGAGCAGGGGGCCCGCCGCATCCTCACCGCGGCCGCGCTGACCTATGTGGCAGGCTCCCTAGCGAGTCTGCTGAACCTGTGGCGGTGGATCGCCTTCCTGCGGCGATAGGCGCGGCCACTTCACGTACCCTCTTACCCAATTTACCGTTGCCGTGAGGTCAGCGAACATGGTGAGCGGGAGAGCGTGGGTCGCACGATCCTCTCCCTTCGGCAGGCGCTGTCCCATCTCAATGATTCCGCCCCACCGCTCCAGTAAGTTCATCGACTGATGCGAGGTCAGGCCGTGCTTGTTGAGTAGTTCGAGAATGTCGTCGATGATCCTGTCCTCCGTTTCGGTGAGCAGGTACGGCTTAGGGAAGGCGGTCTCAGGAATGCTGGCGCGGGGATTCTGCGGCGGAACTCGGTGATGATGTCGTAGAGGTCTTGCTTCGTGCAGAAGCCCTTCCGTTCAAGCAGTTCCACAATCGCGGCGATCTCCCACATGTTGGAGATGGTCGCTGCTTCGATGGTCATGGTTTCATGCTTGGGCGGTCGTCACTCGCACCGTCTTTGTCTTTCCGTCATCCGTGGCGGCGCATCGGCTACACCCTCGAGTTGAAACCCACAGTTCAAAACTAGCGCATCGTCATTGCCGAATCCTACCAGTCGCCCGCCATGGCCTCCGGGCACACGCGCGCCTTCGGGAGAAGTCGATACGACACTTCTTCCTCCTTAAGATCGGGCTCGTCGGAGCGGAGCATCGTCAACTCAATCTTTTCATCCGCGAACGCTTCGTCACCGGTTCGCAGTACCGTCTCTCGGTTCAAAATCTTCATGGCGTTGAGGTGAGATATTTTTAGTGGAAACGTCCCGAATTGGTCTGCTGACAAAAATGGCACCTGGAGAGTCACCCGACCATGATCCACATATACGAACTGACGCAAGTTCTCGTCGATTGGAGTTTTCAAGCTGAGAACCGCTGAGGTCATCGGTGCGATGGCCGTAATAGAAATCACATACGTGTGCCGGGCATCGGCATCATTGGAAGTCGCTTCCAACTTCCCCGTAGCTTCCACATTCGGTGTAGTAAACAGCGTGGTGGTGGATTGCAGGAGAGGAGACCTGACGCCCACACGGAGATTCGTGATGCTCTGGTTCGACACATTTTCAAGGAGGAACTTGCTTAATACCCAGGACTTCGGATCAGGTGTTTTGGCGCGGCCTTTCGGTAGTGTCTGTTGGATTCGCCGGAGACTGCAATCGGACACTAGGTTCCGGTTTTCATAAAAATATGTCTTGGTGTCCCCCTCCAGGAGGAAGGCACGCTCGTATGTGTAGAACGCCACGCCTACTCGGACAAGAGGTGGCTTGAGCCAGGCCATAGCCAAAGGGACGAGCGGCAGCACCACAGCGGTTAACACTCCAATGATGATAACCTTGTTGAGCCAACTTTGCCGCCAAAACCACCGCCACCATCCCTTCAGAAGATTCATGCCTGTTCACTCATGTAGAATCTCGACCGAGTGTTTCACCAATCGACGCCCGTAATGATCATCGAGCCGGTGTATGTTTCGGAGTCTCATCCGTCTCGATCCCAAACTCCTGACCTCGTGACCACCGCACGACCGCTTCAGGCAGTACGATCCGTTGCTCATTCGGGAGCGTGACGGTCAACGAGAGGGTTGCTTCTGGACGCAAGGGCAGATCACTAGGGAATCGCCGGCCGGTACAGGAGAGGTTCCACAGGGTGCCTTGGCACTGGAACGGCCCAGCGTTGTAAGAGACAGCGCATGGCACGGGGAAGCGACGATAGGGACGAATGGTGAAGGGCATTGGGGGCCTCCAGAGGGAGGCGTATTGTAGGAGGGTGCCTGCGGAAGGCGCAAGGGTCTATGCCCGGCTGCCCCTCGGGATCATGCCGAGGGCCCTTCGGTTCTGTTCGGCCAGTGTGGCGTTCACTTGGCGTACCCACTGCTCGATTTGTAGGGCAAGCGCGTTCCCCCGCCGACTGAACGACAAAGACACGACGCCGCTAACTTTCAGGGTCATTGCTTGACCCTGCATCTCGCGTTTTGGCGGTCTCCGAAACCAATGCTCGACTCTCCCGTGCACGGCCTTGCGAGGAGAGCCATGAAGAGATTTCTTCTCGCCTTGGGCGTCTCGGATGTGGAGACGTCTCCGCCGAGTATGAGGTGAATGGGATGATCCGGGAGCGCGTGATGGCCGACCGGCAGGCCAGAGAGATTCGACAGACCCGGCCCGCAACGAGCGCCGACGTAATCCAGTCCAATCCGTCCTCGTCTCATCCGCGCGAGAGGCGGGGCTGCGGCGGATTTGTGCAGGAACCATTTGGCCACGCCTTGTGTGTGCTCCAGTCAGGCCCTGTCTCAACACATCACGCCCGCATGATCGCTCTACGGTATCCACCGGGAGCGATCGCGCTGTAGGCCTCTGCCCACACTTCTCCTATTCCCACCGGTAAACAGTTCGTTCTAATGAAATCTGGGAGTGATGGTTTTTCGAACAGATAGACACTTCCGAAAGAGTAGACACCGTAAGGCACGGCTTATGCTCACCTGTAGTTCTGCCGAGGATTTTCTGCGATGACACGGGATAGTTCGATTACAGATACACAACGGAGGCCAAGGTGATTTTTCACAGACACATCACGCGGTCAGGTTACATGATGGTGTCGGTGGCCATGCTGACGGTCATCGCGGGGTCCTTCTCCGAAGAGGTCTACTCGCAAATCGCACGATTTGCGGCACGCGATCCCGGCGTACGTACCGGCTCCGTCCCCGCGGACCCCAAATTGCCGGGCCTCACACCGTCGGAACAAAAGGCCTTTGGAATCGGGCTGGAAGCCTTCCTGGAAGTCGCGTCGGTTCAGGGGACCATTCGTGATACGGAAGCGGGGCTCGGCCCGCGCTTCAACCTGGACAGTTGCGCAGGCTGTCACACGCATCCGGATATAGGAGGGACCAGTCCAGCCATCAATCCGCAGGTCGAGATGGCGAAAAAGGAAAGCGCGAACAACGATGTCCCATCGTTTATTAAGAAAGACGGTCCGGTGCGCGAAGCCAGATTCAAGCATAATCCTGACGGTACGGCCGACGGCGGAGTCCACGCGCTCTTCACGATCACAGGGCGAAACGATGCGCTGGGCTGTTCTCTCAACCAACCGGACTTTCGCACAGCGGTGGCCCGCCAGAACGTGGTGTTCCGCATTCCGACTCCGCTCTTCGGGGCAGGGTTGATCGAAGCCATCGATGACGACACGATCCTAGCCAACATGCAAGCCCACAGTGCGACGAAACAGTCGCTGGGGATTGGAGGTCGCCCCAACCGCACGAGTGGTCGGCGCAATACCAGCGGGAACGATGGCACCGTCACCCGCTTTGGGTGGAAAGCCCAGAACAAGTCGCTCGAAATATTCTCAGGCGAAGCCTACAACGTCGAGCAGGGAGTAACGAACGAGCTCTTCCCGCAGGAGCGGGATGAGACACCGACTTGCTATTTTAACGCGACGCCGGAGAGTCGGACCAACTTTGACGCCACGGATCCTCTCGAAGTGCCCAGCGATGTCGTGAAGTTTGCCGTCTTCATGCGCTTGCTCGCACCTCCGATGCCAGCGCCCGACACGGACACCATCGTCCGGGGCCGGAAGTTGTTCGGAGACGTCGGCTGCGCGATGTGCCATACCCCGACGTTGCACACCGGCAAATCGCCTGTGGTGGCGTTGCAGGACAAAGATGTCAATCTCTATTCCGACTTGGCACTCCATAACATGGGGCCGAACCTGGCTGATGATGTGAGTCAGGGCAACGCCGGTGGAGACGAATTCCGCACGGCGCCCTTGTGGGGCCTCGGGAAGCGAATCTTTTTTCTACACGACGGGCGCACAAAAGATCTGCTTGAAGCGATTCAGGCCCACGCCGGGTCAGGCGGTGGGCAGTATGTGCCGTCAGAAGCGAGTCAAGTGGTCGGGCAGTTCAATCGGCTCAACGAGATCGAGAAACAGCACCTGCTGAACTTCCTGCGTTCGTTATGACCGAGAGTCTGTCCCTCTGGCCGGGTAGCGCCTGAGTCGGAGGAAGAAGGAGAAGGACCATGATCATACCACAGGCGGGGCGACTCATTGCAGCACTCGCAGCCATATTGATCCTGACTCTTCCGAGTGCTGTCCAGGCGGGCGGATTTTCCGGTGGGATCGGGGACACGTTTGGGCCTCGTTTTGGGGCCGATCCGCATCAAGCCCCGCGTGTTCCGATTGATCCGCGCCGTCGGCCACGGCCTGCGGTCGATTCGGCCGGCATGGTCCAGCACTGGAACGAAATCGCCATCGATGCGACCGGGCTCGACCACACGCCCGTCGCACCGGGGGAGAGTCGGGTCTTCGGCGAGCAACTCGGACCGGCGCGAGCGAGCCGGGCGATGGCCATCATCCATCTCGCCATTTTCGATGCAGTCAACGCGATCGAGGGCGAGTACAAGAGTTACACCGGGGTGGGGCATGCTCCATTCGGCACGTCGATGAAGGCGGCGATAGCCCAGGCCGCCCACGACACACTTGTCGCGCTCTTTCCCTCACAGACTCCGAGCTTCGCCGACCAGCTTGCGGACGATCTGACCGAGATTCCGGACGGACGATTGAAGACGAACGGCGTCGCGCTGGGAAGGCGGACGGCTGCAGCCATTCTGACTGCGCGAGCCAACGATGGCTCACAACGTCCTGAGCCGCGCGTCGGCATCGAGTTTCTCACGAGCAACGAGCCGGGGAAATGGCGCCAGGACCCTATCAGTATGATCCCGCTTGCCTTGGGAGCCTACTGGGGCGAGGTGAAGCCGTTTGCGCTGGAGACCTCCGAACAATTTCGGGTCCCACAGCCGCCCAGACTGGACAGTCCGGAATATACGGCCGCCTTTAACGAAGTGAAGGCGGTAGGAGGGGATGGGGTCGTACGTCGGCAAAAGCCCCACCAGGCAAGTCGGAATAGCCATGAGGAGGATCGACCAGGCCAACGCATTGCGTCGTCCCAGCGTATCGCCCCAATAGCCGAACAGCATTGCGCCGAGGGGCCGTGCGAGAAACCCGACGGCAAAGACTCCGAAGGCGGCAATCAACGACAGAGACGGGTCCGCGGAGGGAAAGAAGAGGACAGCAAACACGGGTGCGAAGTAGCCGTAGAGGGCGAAGTCATACCATTCCAGCACGTTGCCGATCGCGCCGGCGAGGAGCGTTTTCTTCATCACTGAGGTCGTGGACATCCCCATGCGGCGATCGAGGCTCCTGTGTCGGAACCATGCGGCTCGTAGCCTGCGATAGAGTGGATCAACGATACAAGTCTTTTCTCGGCGCGCGGGCAATCAAGGGATCAGCGTGAAATCGGGAACAGATAAGGGGTCGGGTCTTGCCATCCAACAGTATGGAACTCGTCCGCGTGCTGGTTCTTCGATGCCGCGGTCTTGTGCACGATAAGGCTGCTGCTGTTCTGTATGATTGCGGGGCCAAGGCCGGAGTGTATGCGGCGTGGTGTATGTGCGCGGTTGCCGCGGTGATCCTTGGGTGCGCGTCTGTGCCGCGGTCGCGGGTCACTGTGGCCGAAGATCACAGGGGTGGGGATTCTGTGGCCCGGTCACTTCGCAATGGTGATGCTGGGGACTCCGACGCGCGGCATATCGGTGACGGTCATCTGGAACAATAGATACAGCAATTGGAAGGCCTCGCGGTTCCAGCGTGCCAAAGGTCCGGTGGAGTTTACAGCGTAGTATTTCCCATGGGATTTGATCGACAGGTCGGTTTCCGAGGGAGCTCCATCCGACAGCAGGAGTTCCATTGTGTGGTCGGGATTTTCGTAAAATGCTGGTGTCCGCGGATCACTCTCGACGTGGTATTCAGGGTCTTCTTCCAGCGATCGACCCAGAAAGTTGAGAATGGTATTGAAGCTCCGCAGCCGGAAATCTCCCTTGAGGGGGTATTCCCCTCCGACGTGCCCCGGGCGGATGTCGAAGGAGACGTCGTTGAGTTGCCCTTCCTCTGTGTCCTCGATCAACCGGCCCCGTTCCTCGGGTGAGAGAGTGTGGGGGTCATAGTTGGTGATGAGGGTTCGTCCCGCGATTTGTTTTCGCAGGGTGTAGCTGTTCTCTTTCTGGCTGTACGTAACGAGATACTCTTTCTGTAACGCCTGGAAGCCTTCGGCTGTGACCGAGTTGGCGGGAATCGTCCAGGTCCGATTGTAGACGAGCGGTTCGGCATGGAGCTGGTTCGCGTCCTGAATAGCCGAGATGTGCGTCACCACGCGACGGAACATCTCGTAGCCCGTCCGATCTGCCGGCGTATTCCGGTAGGAGACCTCTTGGCCATTCTGCCTGATCCGCAGTTCCTGCGCCATCAGCCTGAGCATCAGATCGATGTCGTACCGCTGCCGGAGGAGGAGGATGAACTTGGTTTCCTGAAAGGGGGTCAAGAGCCGCTTGGTAAACTCTTCCCCTTCGATCGGCACGATACTGATGGTGGGGTTCTCCGCCACGCTGCCGCCGAAGATCGGCATGAGCGCCCTGCTGGCGTCTCCTGTGAGTGCCGGGGTGGCACCGGCGCTGACACGGAAATCGAACGTCGCGGCGATATTCGAGACGCCGGTGAAGTGAATCGGTTGATGCTGATGGGCGCGGGCGATGTTGATGAGCAGTTGTTTGGAGATGGCATCCGTGACCGCCTGATCATACGCCGTCACTGCGCGATTCAGCGTGATGGGTGAGAGGCAGCCGGTCACGGCCAGGCTGCATAAGACTCCGGCCAGGGTGAATCGCGCGGAGGATTTTGAACGCTGTTCCATCGTCATGTGAACAACCACCGACCGAGCCCGACAATCCTTAGGCGGATTTGTAGCATAACTGGCACGGGATGCCTAGCGGGTCGCTCCAGGTTGTCTGATTGTGGGATCCTTCCGTTAGGAGTATTTAGGGCTAGGCCTGCTCTTGACTGATTGAAGAGGGATATCGGTCGCGCGGCGTCTGCGAGTTCCCTTCCCGGCATGACGAGAAATCGTGAACGTGATCGTCTGATCGGGAGCATCCACCCTCCACTGGCTGGGGCTTCGAGGCTGTGGTCTTCGGTGATGGAGCCTGGGTGCGAAAGGAAACGCCGGACGCGGTCTGACCAATTCTTGACAACCGAGCAATTTTGACCAGCTCTCTATCTATACAGCGGCCTAATCTGTAGCCGGCAACCGTCTGATTGTGCGATTGATTCGATTTCTCATTCATGTCAAGCCATCAAGCTGACTCAACGGTTGACTCCGCATCGATCCGGTTCGACATAATACTATTCAGGCTCGTCTACACCCTCATGCGTGATGAATGCGGCATTGGGACATGAGGTGTAGGATTTCAGCAGCCCTAACAGGAGGTTTTGTGATGAAACGACACGTCGTGTTCGCTGTGTGTTCGCTGATGTTACTTGTCGCTCCGCGATACGCAGGCGCAGAAGGTCCCTGCGAAAAATGTCGAAATGCTGTTCAACAAGAGCTGGCTAAGTGCATCGAGAGTGCCATTAGCCAAGAGGATAAAAAGTCCTGTTTGGAGAAAAAGGAACCACGATTGAAGGCCTGCGAAAAGGGGGTGTGCAAGAGTAGTACAGGGAAATGACCATGGGCATGAGCTCACGAACTATTCGCAATCCTTGGAGATAACGAGGACATTCTACTTTTCTTGACGACTCGGCGGTGCAGGTGGCTTGTCGGAGAGGTTACCATTTCTGCGGGTCGTTACGTGACAGCGGGAAATGACTGCCGACTCCTTATGCCCTTTCCAAAAGGAACACCCTGTGGAGATCCGCATCTCCACAGGGTGTTGGCAGACAGACTCTCGGCTAATTTACTCTGTCTTGGCTTTCAGTTGTTTCGCGGTGCCTTTGATCCTCTCTCCAGCTGCTTTCGTTTTCCCCTTCGCCCTTTCCATCGTGCCGCTCACGTTATTCCCTTTTGCTTCTTCCGTTAAGGCCTTCGCTTCCCCTTTGGCATTCTCAGCCTTCGCGTTCGCTTCTCCCTTCATTTCCTCAACCTTGGCTTTCACCTCATCGGCTTGAGCAGCCCGCTGCAATCCAACGAACACGAACAGAAACGCCATTGCGACAAGCGCAAATTTTCTCATTGGAACCTCCATGTTAAGAGTATTAAGAATTGTGATCTCGGGTGATCCTGTTCAATATCACCAGCTGAGAGTCAGATTATGCCTGCTGAGACCTATCGCAGCCTGGTCAATATTGATCAGATTTGAAGAATAAAGAGTAGGAAACAGTGTGGCTCTGGTTTGTCGAGAAACCGGGCATTCTACTTTTCTGATCGCCTCATCCGCGCGCCGGCGCTTCGATGCCGCGGACTTCTGTACGATAAGGCCGCTATTCTGCCTGGTGGCGGGGCCTGAGGCGGGGTGTATGTGGCGTGGCTTACGGGCATGGTCGCCGCGGTGATCCTTGGGCGCGTTTCTGTGAAGCGGTCGCGGGCAAGAGAAAGGTGCCAGAACTTTTTTCGACTCCCGTGGTCATCAGATCGCCAATGATCGGGTAGGGGCTGATTGGTGAAGAGGGGACGTGCGGCATGGCTTCTTCGTGTGTCCGTGGAGCGACGGACCACCACAACACCAACGCAAAGTGATCGGGAGTCTTTTCTCGCCCACTCAGGGCAATGAAGCCTCCCGACCCCTTCGATTACCGCAGTTAGTTCAACGGTGGAACCACCCCGGCAAAGGTCAACAGATCGGTCATGTGAAACTCGCCAGGTGTCGCAGACGGCAACACTGGTGTCCAATGCGGCTGAGCGGCCAGAATAGGAAGTGTCATCGGCCTTCAGCAGGCCGATAAACACTTCACCGACGATGCGTCCTCCTACCGGTCCTAAGCGGAGACCATCCTCCATAAGCTCCGCCTCCTTCAAAATGTAAAACCAGAGCGGGGTGCTCTTCTCCATGTCAAAGGGCTTGAGCGCGTCCAGTTGTATGGGTGTCAACACCGGAAGGCCCATCCTTCGCGCAATCGCCTGGCCGGACGGTATCCAGAAATTGACGTGGCGCATCAGATTGCGCGAGGCCAACGACTGTACCCCGTCGTTCGGCAGACCGGTGGGAGGCACAGGCAATTGCCGACCGGGGAGCGTCATCACCACGCTGGAGAGCTTGCCGTCAATCCGTTTGTTGGGCCGGAAATTGGTGGCATCGAATTTAAAGAAGGTCTGCCAGTCGACAAACCGGCGGGGCGCCCGCTTGAAACCGCGCAGATCGTTAGGATCCTGATTGTTGGGATCCTGGTTATCGTCAAAGAGAAATACGAAGAACGGATCGTGGAGATAAGGAGCTTCGGGACGGCCAAAGTTAAGGCGATAGCTGGGACGGATTTTCGAATGGCCAAAGCGGTAGGCAGCCACAGAAAATTCGATCGGCATCAACGGATTTTCTCTGTCGAAGTGATAGAAGCGGATTCCATGCTGCAGGATGTCATCGACACGCTCTTGCCCAATCGTCAGCGGCAGAAACTCGTGCAGGATGATCCATTGGTAGTGCCAGCGGACCTCGCGTTGAGCCATTTCGAAGATTCGCTTAGCCGATTGATTGGCATGAGAGGGATCTGCACGGAGCCGGTCGATCACCGCATTGTGAAAACGAAGCATCGCCACATGAAGCTGAGAGAGGATCGTGTTCTCGTCGTTGCGTCGATCCCCCAGAAACGCCACGAGAGTATTCGGATCCCGTGGGAGATCGAATCGGGTGGCTCCATTGCGCGAGAAGTTCTCTGAACCCGGAATGGCCTCGACCTTCAGTTTGATATCGTAGGAACTCGGGTCATACAACTCGGGGGACCGCTCAGGCCCACCGCCATACACACTGTCCAGATCGAACCGTGGCGTCCGGAAGTTGGTGGTCTTCTGGGGATTGGTTTTTTCCAGCAGGGGAGCGTTCGGGGCGAATGTAATATCGTGGTCCAGGAACTGGCCCAGGAACGTCATGCCGGCCGTCATGTTCGGATTGTCGGGATTGTGCACCCTGCGCGTCGGATCCGTGATCGATTGCACAGGGTCGCTGAGATCATCCAATGCGTCGATGAGGCCGCCTTTTTCACCCAGCTTCTTGGCCTGATCACGTGCCGCATCGGTGGGCGGGGCGAAGGGAGGCAACTCAGGAAACATCCGGGTAAAGGACATGTCCCTGTCTCTATCCCTATCTCTATCGTCCGCCACAGCGACACCATGCAGCGCTGTAAAACACAGCACTCCTGCAATACTGAGCGAGTAGAACATCCGGTGATCTCGTGACATCATCCCCTCCTGTTCTAGTGCGTGTTTCAGCAAGGTGTGATGGGTGCATCGCCATCGAGCCTAAGCCTACAAGGCCTATGGGCGGCGCGAAGGTGCACGTTGTGGGTGAAGTGAACAATCCTAGTATGGAACACTAGGTAATAGGCATGTCTGTAT
This sequence comes from Nitrospira sp., assembly GCA_003135435.1. Taxonomy (GTDB): domain Bacteria; phylum Nitrospirota; class Nitrospiria; order Nitrospirales; family Nitrospiraceae; genus Palsa-1315. The sequence goes on from PLBR01000213.1 coordinate 19,928, forward strand.
GAACCGACCGGTCGCATTCGCGGTAACGCCACGTATTTCTGGGAAATCCGCACGCAATCAAAAGGTCGGTTACTAGTCTCAGCGGCAGGAAAGCGGGAACATTCTTCTTTTCTGAACGCCACGTCCACGACGGCATGACCTCTTTCCTAAAGGGCATGGCATGGAAGGGAAAGAGACAATGTTCTCTTCGGAGGCTGTCCAACATTGACCTTTCTACTGCGGCGAACGACACACAAGTATCTGCTCTGTTCTCGGCCTCGAAAAATCCGCTATGTATTAAAGTTAATAACCTACGGTTTTTATTTTCTTGCGGTCGCCTATCTGCCCGGGCCTCATTCGTCTCGTCACGAACGGCAATGTCGGACAGGCTCCTAGGCCCGGCATGAACTGCATCGAAAAAGACGACTCTCATTGCATTGCAGCAGTGGGCTCAGGATAATGCGTGAAAGATTCTGAGCCCAGCGTCATCCTTCATGCGGCAAGAGGTATTGATTGTCTTCCATTTCTTTGGCCCTGCTCATCTTCGGTGTGTGCTATCTGGTCATCATAACCGAGCGGATCCACAAGACGATTGTGGCGCTGTGCGGGGCGGCGGTGATGATCGGGCTCGGCGTGGTGTCGCAAGACGAGGCGTTCTATTCCCACGAGTTCGGTGTCGACTACAATGTCGTGTTTCTGCTGATCGGGATGATGGTGATCGTAAACATAGTCCGGGAGACTGGTCTCTTCGAGGTTTTGGCCATTTGGGCGGCGCAACGAGCCGATGCAAAGCCGTTTCGTCTGCTGGTGTTGCTGGCCCTGTTGACGGCCGGGCTCTCGGCTATGCTCGACAATGTCACCACCGTCCTGCTGATGGCGCCGGTCACGTTGGCGATTACCAAGCGATTGGAGCTCAATCCCATTGCATTCCTTGTGACCGAGGCGCTCGCGTCGAATATTGGCGGGACTGCGACGCTGGTCGGTGATCCGCCCAATATCATGATCGCCAGTAAGGCTGACTTGAGCTATCTCGATTTTCTGGTGGTCTTGGGTCCCATCGCACTTTTGATCATGGCTGTGTTCGTGGCTGCGCTGTGGGTCATCCTTGGGCGAAAAATGACCGTGGCGCCGCATCTCCGAACGGCGGTGCTGGCATTGAGCTCACGGGAGGCCGTGTCAGATCGACCCTTCATGTATCGTTGTCTCTGGCTGCTGGGGATCGTCAACCTGGGGTTCTGCATGCATTCGCTCATTCATCTTGAGCCGGCCACGATTGCCCTCCTTGGCGCGAGCCTGTTCATGTTGCTCGGTCATGCGAGGCGGAAGCCGAAGGATGTTGAGGAGCTGTCGTATCTCACCGATGTCGAGTGGAAAACCATCTTCTTTTTTATCGGGTTGTTTATCCTGGTCGGTGGATTGGTCAAGGTCGGCGTGATTCGCTACTTGGCAGATCAGTTGGTAGCGGTGACGCAGGGGAATCTTGCGGGATCCACGATGGCGGTGCTCTGGGGGTCGGCGATTTTCTCAGCCGCAGTGGATAACATTCCCTACGTCGCGGCGATGAATCCGCTGATTGTGGACCTCGCCCGGTCGCTTCACCCCGAGATTTCGGATTATGCCACCTTGGTGCATCAGCCAGACATCATTCCGCTGTGGTGGGCGCTGGCGCTCGGAGCTTGTCTGGGGGGAAACGGCACGATCATAGGCGCGAGCGCGAACGTCGTGATTGTGGATATCGCGCGCAAAGCCGGCTATTCCATCTCATTCTGGCAGTTTTTCAAGTTTGGGTTTCCCGTCATGTTGGGGTCGGTACTCATGAGCGCGTTGTACCTCTGGTTCCTCTTTCTCCGCTGACATAATCCCATCATGCTGCCCGGTTTGCGGTGAAGGAATCCCCTCGCTGCTGTATGTTATTGGCTATAACAGCAAGACCCCTGTGAAATCGATGGGATACGGTGATTCTGATCTCGAAGGGTGAACTCGTTTCCCTTCGTAGGGATCTGTCTCCTGAGGATAGAGGGGGTACAGTCCATCAAAACACCTCATAACAACGGTGGTGGATCTCCCTCCTGTGCGGCACGGTGTTTACGCTCTTACTCCATGTAATCGCAGGGCATCATTTCTCTCAATGAGACTGGAGGCCTAATTATGGCGACGCACACCCTTGAAGAAATGCTCTCCCACTCCGCAGCGGCCAGACTGCAGGAACAGAACGTAGGAAATAACGACGTCGTCCGAGCCGCTGCCGTGATGCCTGCTACGACGATCCCTCCGGGTCGCCGCTGTGAGGCGCGCATGGAGTATCGGGGCATGTGTTCGTATGAGGTGTTCGAGGCCATTGATGAAGAGTCGGTCGTCATCGAGCAAGAAGAGGCCTGCGCACTCAATCAGAGCAAGGAAGGGATGCTCCTCCTCATGGGCGAGGCTCCTCAGGCGAAGCAGCTGATTGAAGTGCACACCCCCGTTCCGGATGGGGCCGGACCGCGAATGTCTTTGAAGTCCGATGGACCAGGCCCATTCAGGTGGAGTCACTTGGAAATCTGTATCTGGTTGGATGCCAGCGGATATTCGGCCCCTGTCACTATCTGTCGTTCTAGCCCGCATTATTCACGAAGGCTTCTACTGCAACCGCCGCCACGCCGCTGCGACAAGCCTGGCCGCGAGCTGGACGCGGCCAGGCGAGCGGGCTCGCCGCTCGCTCGGTCAACATACTGTTTCAAGTAGGCTTCCCTCCCGTCGCAGGCTCGGCTCTGAAGCCTGCCTCGCCCACTCCTACAAGGGGGCGGCCCCCTTGTAGAATCCCCACGAAGGGGGCACACCCCCTTCGGAACTCCCAGGCGTGGTGTTGCCCCGTCTCACATAGCGTCTCGGCGGTTTCGTCACGAACTCTCGTGGATAATGCGGGCTAGCATCCCACCGCGACTGACAGCCGATCTTCCTCCTCGGAACGCAGCTCCTTCTGCCGGCTACTTGCCCTTGCTGATCCTGCGGAGGTAAGATCGGTCGTCCCTGCTCACCTACATCGCTAGGAGGTGCTATGGCTGTCCGCACCACTCCCCAAAAATCACGGGTTTCTCTCGACCGAAGCATCGAACGGATGCGGAAACAGCTCGCCGAATTTGCCCCGTTTCTGGGCAAGGGCAAGCCGACGCGCAGCCTGGAAGAATTCGACATGGAAACCGAACGACTGATCGAAGATCTTCTCGGACAGGCGTCTGACTTGCTGCAGGCCTATGAGTATGCTGAGCTGGGCGAGGCGGCAGGATTGGTCAACATGACGGACGAGGCGCCGGAAGGCACCGGCATGGATAGTCAGCGACAAAGCCTGTTGCAGCGCGGCCGCGTGTTGGAGAGCTGCGTGGCGGAATTGGAAGCGCGCCGGTCTGCCGAACCGAAGAGAGCCAAGGTCGGGCCCACGCTCACCGGCCCCCAGGTTGCTGAACACATGTCCCTCGAAATTCGAAATGTGTCTCAGGACACCAGCCTGCGAGAAGCGGGGCAGCAGATGCAGCAATGGAAGCTGGGCTCACTCCTCGTGACGGATCGCCAGTCCTACGTGGGATACATCACCGATTCTATCCTGGCCCGCGAGGTGGTGGCCAAGGGGCTGGATCCCAATACGACCGTAGTCAAAACCTGCATGCGGACGCCGGTGGTGACCATCGAAGGTGATCGGCCGATTATCGACGCCGTGCGCATGATGAAAGAGAAGGCTACCCGGCATCTGGCCGTGACGCAAGATGGGGCTATCATCGGGGTGATTTCCGTGAGCAACGTTCTCCGATATTACTCCGGTGTCGTCTAACAACACGTCGCTCGTCGTTCGTGAAACGTGGTCTGACTAGAGCAAATAGCGTATGGCGTAGAGCTGGAAAGAGCAGAGGGCACATTGCTGGTGGCTCGAAGAAGCCTGGGTTCCACTCTCGTAGCCATCGGCTATAAGCCATTTGCCATTGGCTCTTGTTTTCCGCCATACGCTCCTATCAGAACGGGAGGTGCATGATGGGTCCAACCAAGGCAATCGTGAAAGAGAACAGGCTCTACGAGGTGGTGGGGGAAAAGTTGATTAAGGACGGGTTTGCCGACCGGCATGAACTTGAAGACTACGCGAACCATCATTATCTGACGCTACCGGTGCTCGACAACGCGGGGAACCCGTGGTTGCTTGACGGGAAGCCGGTGTATTGTCTCCGTGGCACGCAATACGAAACCGTGGACGATAAGAGGGTCCACCTTGCGCGCTGCCCGGATTGCGGTGGCATGGGGATCAGATCAGACGAATTTACGGTCGAATCGGATTGCATCCGCTGCACAGCCTGCGGGCATGAATTCGATGCGCGATTGGAAATGATGGAATCGTAAGAGCGGGAGGGGAGTAGCCAGGCCATCCTTCTTGCTCGCAGAACGCGCACGATAAAACTGTGCTCGTACGATGCGCGCAGTGAAGGACAGTCTGGCTGCTCCCCTTAGGGCAAAGTGGGGAATATCTAATGATCTTCGCCCGGGCTAATGGCATGTCCAGGGAAATCGATTGCGAAGCAATCGGAGGATAGGGCGGGTGAAAAGTATCTGCCAGTTAGGTGGACGGGTAAGAAAGTTGCCTCCGCAAAGTACGTGTTTCAGGGTTGACTCTCTCCTGTCATGGCAGTAACCTCTTCCCGCATCCTCTTCCATTGCCATTGGCAGGACACCTCCGGTCCACATCACAGGCATTGTGAATGGTTGTAAGACCTGACCTTGAGCTTCGGACCCGCGACTCTATTCCAATTGTCGTGTCACTGGATGCTGCGCATTCAATGATAGCGTTGCCTGTCGAAGCGCCGGTGGTTCATGTCAGAGGCGGCCACGCTGTCACCGGGATGGATGGTGCGCCAGGAGAGCCGCGTGTCTATGAAGAATGGGGCTATGCAGAGCGCGCGTGGTATTTGGAGAAGCGTCAAGGCTTTACGGGGGTACTCCGTGCGCTCTTGTGGCCGACCGAGGGCGTCGTCGAAGTCGGGATTCATGAATCGATCTGGGCCGAGCGGACACAGAAGCCTCCGGTTGAAGCCTTCAGGTTTCAGATCAGTGAAGCTGGGTATCGGAGCTTGCGGTCCTATCTCCGAGCGACCATCGCATCGGAAGAGCCGGTGGGCGTTGTCGGCAACAGTCGGTTTTGTGTCGCCCAGACGTCGTATCATCTGTTCCACCATTGCCATCACTATACGGCGAAGGGCTTGCGCGAAGCAGGGTTGCCTATCCCGATGTGGGGAGCCTTAAACCGCTATATTTTTGCCAGGCAGCTTCGGCGCTTAATACCCCTCTCCTGAGACACACAGCCTGTGGTCTTTCTTCTCATTGTTTCCTGGCAGGAACGTTGATAGTCAGAGAGGCTGGGTACAGGGTTCTCGGATCCTGGCTGGATCGCTTTTTGAGCCGCCGCTTCGACGTTTTTGATAGAGCGATGAAGTCCGACCAGGGAGCCACCGATTGAATGGGGTCCAATTGGCATTCATGTCTGGTAATTCCTCCGCCAGCATCGCCGACGGCGTTCCAATTCGTAATTCGGCGTGCCCCACGGTGGCTCAGTTCTCAACAGCCCATTGGCCCCCAACGCCTTCTTGTAAAGTTGAATTTTGTCGCCGGCGTTCTTCACGATGAGGCAGCCCGGAGCGTCTGGGGTCCAAGGGGATCGGTGAGACGGGGCGCTTCCTTCCGAGCCGGAATCTGTGTGAGTCTGGCACGAGATATGCCCCGCATGGCTGAGAAAATGTGAATGCATGCTTGATGTACGCTTGTTGACACATAAGTTGAAGAGCGGTAGCATGATTTCATGTGTACAACGATTCATATGAAGGGGAACGGCCCAGCGCGCGCCGGTCAGTAGAATCCCCGATGTTACTCCGAGCCAAGGAGGAGGTAGAGATGGCAGGCCTCAGTCCACCGGATTGCAGCGGCCTGCTCTGTGATCTGACGAGTCGTCTTTGACCTCACCCGTCGCACGGGTCTTCGCTACCAAACGTACAGGGGTGGTATTCAAATACGTAAGAAGGAGGTAAGGAACATGGCTACAACATTCGGGGGTGCCGACCGCGGGTATGACATGTCGCTCTGGTACGACTCGAGGCCCCTCAAGATCGGCTGGTTCGTGATGCTGTTCGCGGTGGGCGCCGAGGTCATGTATCAGCGCATGTTTGGGTTCTCACACGGATTGGACTCGATGACACCGGAGTTCGAAACGGTGTGGATGGGCCTGTGGCGCTTTAACGTGATTTCAAACATCATCTTCGCCTCTGCGTGCCTGGGATGGATTTGGAGTACGCGGGATCGCAACATGGCCAACTTGGACCCCAAGAAGGAACTCAAGCGGTATTTTTATTTCATGATGTGGGCCGCAGTGTACGTTTTCGGTGTGTACTGGGCCGGAAGCTACACCCTCGAGCAGGACGCGTCGTGGCACCAGGTGATCATCCGGGATACGAGCTTCACCGCCAGCCATATCATTGCGTTCTACTTCACCTTCCCGTTGTACATCACCTGCGGCGTCTCCTGGTATCTGTATGCCATGACTCGGCTGCCGCAGTTCAGCAAGGCGGTCTCGTTTCCCTTAGTGGCGGCGGTCGTGGGGCCGATGATGATTCTCCCCAATGTGGGGCTCAACGAGTGGGGCCATGCATTCTGGTTCGTGGACGAACTCTTCGCCGCGCCGTTGCACTGGGGCTTTGTGATGTTGGGCTGGTGCGGGCTGTTCGGCGGGACGGGCGGAGTGGCCGCGCAGATCGTGGCGCGCATGTCCAACCTGTGTGATGTGGTCTGGAACAACGAGAGCAAGGACTGTTTGAAAGTGATCCCATACTAAGGCCTGCAGTC
>PLBR01000195.1 GCA_003135435.1 Nitrospira sp.
AATGTCGGACAGGCTCCTAGCGAACAGTTTTTCAGGCGGGCATCTGAGGGGCACGAATCTGCCGACTCAATACATCGGCGATGTGCTTCGCGGCTAACGGACTGAGGCGAACAAGATCCAGCCCAAAATCATATCCATCAACCCATCGGACCGTCGCTCGTTTAATCTCTATCGGCGGGCCATCGTCCGCAAACGCGACGCGCAGCGCCAAATCGAGGCCTGGTTCAACTGCATGGTCGCCTTGGACCCGCATCCCCGATTGAGACAGATTGGTCACGACACCCTTACCGACACAATCCCCACTGAGGTAATAGAGACCAAGCCAGGTCGGTATGCGACGATAGGGACGGAGCACAAATCGAGTGCTTTTTGGCTTGGAGCGGCTAAGATTCGGTGTGACGGCCATCATTACCTCCGATCCATGTAACGGCTCTACGATAGAAAAATAGCATACGCCCCAGAACCAGCGCAGGATAGCCCCCGAATTGGTTAACCCGAAGGAGGGGGAGGGTTTGCCGACGGACCCCGTCGGAGGTGAAATCTCAGGAAGGGGCACGCCTTTACCTTGACAGGTTTCAAACCCCTATGTTACACAGTTGTCTTCTGTAACGGAGACAGGGGCTTATGTACGCAATCATTGAGACAGGCGGTAAGCAGTATCGAGTCGAAACTGGATCATTAGTCCAGGTGGAGTCCCTTCCCGGCGAGGTGGGGGGGACAATCGAAATCGGCCAAGTTCGGTTGGTTCATGGCGAAAAGGGTATGGTGGTCGGACAACCGTTGGTCAAAGGTGCCACCGTCAAAGCCGAGATCATCGACCAGGATCGAACCCGGTCCATCACCATCTTTAAGAAACAACGGCGCAAGAATTACCGGCGCACCAATGGCCATCGCCAGGGTTTCACCAAATTGCGCATTACCGGTATCGAAACGGCCTAACGGGGAATCAGTCATGGCAACAAATAAAGGCGGCGGATCAACTAGAAACGGGCGCGATAGCAATCCGCAATATCTGGGGGTCAAGGCCTACGGCGGAGAGACCGTGAAGGCCGGATCAATCCTGATCCGTCAGCGGGGGACGAAGTTCTTTCCCGGTTTCAACGTGGGCCTCGGTAAAGACCATACCCTCTTCGCCCTCATCACAGGGATCGTGAAGTTCGAGCGCGGTCGCGGACGGCAGAAGATCAGCGTCTACTCCGAGCCTGCGATTTCATAGTACATTCTTTTTCTCTTTTCTCGTCACAGCCTCATTACCGCGAGGACTCCCGGCATGACTGTAGGTGCAACGGGATGTTCCTCGCAGGTCATGCCCATACAGTCTTCACACTGAAACGGTGCGCCGATGTTTGTCGATGAAGTCCGTATCAATATCACAGCCGGCCGTGGCGGCGACGGCTCATGCAGTTTTCGGCGCGAAAAATTCGTGCCGCGCGGCGGGCCAGACGGTGGCGACGGTGGCCACGGCGGTCATGTCGTGTTTGAAGCATCGCCTCGCATGACCACGCTCCTCGACCTCCGATACCAAAAACACTATGAAGCAGAAGTCGGTCGCCAGGGTGGCGCCGCCAATTGCTCCGGAAGAACCGGAGAGGATGTGGTGGTGGCCCTTCCGGTCGGCACCGTTATCTTCGATGATGAAACCGGTGAGGTACTGGCCGACCTGGTTACCGCTGGACAACGGTTCGTAGCAGCTCACGGGGGCCGAGGCGGACGAGGAAATAACCATTTCGCCACATCGACCAACCGCACACCCACGGAATTTGAAACCGGCACGGAAGGCGAAGGACGGTCGCTCAGACTCGAGCTGAAACTGTTGGCCGACGTCGGACTCGTGGGTCTTCCCAATGCCGGAAAATCGACGCTCATCGCCGCGATCTCGGCAGCACGACCGAAGATCGCCGATTATCCCTTCACCACGCTGACGCCGAATCTGGGGATCGTTCGCTGGGGGGAAAAAGGAAGTTTCGCTGTCGCAGACATTCCCGGGATCATCGAAGGCGCCCATGAAGGAAAGGGACTGGGACTCCGATTTCTTCGGCATATCGAACGCACGTCGTTTTTGCTGTACATGATCGACGTGTCGGAATGGGCTCCCGAGGAGCCTGTCAAGAGCTTCGAGATCATGCGTCGGGAATTAGCCGCCTATGATGAGCCAATCACCACACGCCCCTTCGCGGTGGTCGCGACGAAACTTGACGTGGCAGGTGACAAGGCGCGCCTGCGCGATTTGCAAAAGTATTGTAAGCGCCATCACTATACGTGCCTCCCGATCTCTGCCGCCACGAGAGAAGGACTGACGGAACTCGTCACCTATGTCGGGCAACAGGTGGCGCAGCTTCGAGCCACACTATGCGAGACGATCTCCTAAGACAGGCCACCCGCATTGTCATCAAAATCGGGAGCAGTCTCATCGCGTCCCGAGATACAGGGCTGCGCCCAGAACAGATCGATCGGCTCNNTCGCGGCACTCCGGTCGAGCGGACGTGAGGTCTTGATCGTCTCCTCCGGCGCGATTGTCTCCGGCATCAAGAAATTAGGCCTGAAGGAATACCCCAAGAGCCTCCCTGTGAAACAGGCGGCCGCTGCGGTCGGCCAGAGCCGGCTCATATGGGCATACGAAAAATCGTTTGAGCGGCTCGACGTCAAGGTGGCGCAGATTCTGCTTACCCACCACGACCTGGCCGATCGGCGTCGGTTTCTCAATGCACGCCACACGCTGAATGCGCTGATCGGGTTCGGCGTGATCCCCATCATCAATGAAAACGATACGGTCGCCGTGGATGAAATCCGCGTAGGCGACAACGATACGCTGGCGGCCGAGGTGGCCCATCTGGTCGACGCGGAACTTCTGATCATCCTGTCCGATATCGACGGCCTATATACAGAGGACCCGCGCAAGAATCCCGCAGCCAGCCTGATCTCATTGATCCCGAACATTACCGAAGAAATTGAGCAGCGGGCCGGTGTCTCCAGCACCTTCGAGGGAACTGGGGGCATGGCCACGAAAGTCCGGGCTGCCAAGAAAGTCAGTGAGTATGGTGTAGCCACCTTGATCTTGAACGGGCAAGAAGCCGGCCTCCTCCCACGCGTATTAGCCGGCGGATCAGGCGGCAGCCTCTTCCTCGCGAAGGAGCGTCGCTTCACCAGCCGCAAACATTGGATCGCCTTCACCCTCAGGCCGCGAGGGACGCTGACGCTCGACCCCGGAGCCGTCGAGGCGCTGGTTCGACGGGGCAAGAGCCTGTTGGCTTCCGGCATTCTGGACGTCAGCGGTCCGTTCGATACGGGAGATGCGGTCAGTTGTCTCGACCAGGATGGCAAAGAATTTGCCAAAGGTCTCGTGAACTTCTCCTCCGACACCTTGGCACGGATCAAAGGGCTCAAAACGACCGAGATTCAGCAGCAACTCGGCCAGCAGGAATACGAGGAAGTCATCCACCGGGACAACTTGGTGATCCTGGACCAACGTTAGCGCGTGGGTGACACCGCATGAAACTGGGACTCCTCGGCGGCAGTTTCAACCCCGTGCACCACGGTCACCTGGCCATTGCGCGCCAGACACGCGAGGCCCTTGGGCTCGACCAAATCCTCTTCATTCCCACGAATCACCCTCCCCATAAGCCAAACGGCAGTCTGGCGCCGGTCCAAGACCGCTATGAGATGGTCCGCCTTGCCATCGCCTCAGACCCCTCTCTCGCCATCTCGGAAGTGGAAATCCGTCGGCCAGGCAAGTCCTACTCCATCGACACCATTCGCCTGCTGCAGCAAGAACATGGAGCACGGACCCAGCTCTTTTTCTTGATTGGGCTTGATGCCTTTCTGGACTTCCCCTCCTGGCGTGAGCCCCTGACGCTTCTTGAACTGTGCCCGTTCGTCGTCCTCTCCCGGCCAGGCCTGTCGTTTCGATCCCTCTCAACCATGGCACTGCTTCCACCGATCCCACAGGCCTCGCTGGCGGACCTGGATGCAGGACGGATCTCACAACTCGAGGTGTCTCTCGGAACGCAACGCCTGACCTATCTTCAGCTACCGCCCTGCACGGTTTCCGCATCGGACATTCGCTCTCGAATCCGCCGAGGACTCTCGGTGGCAAATCTGTTGCCGCCCTTAGTGGAATCTTATATACTTCAACATCATCTCTACCAAGAGGACCGCGATCGCACGAACAGCTAGGTCTACGGCCCTCGCCATTGCCCGGGCCATGCTCGATAAGAAGGCCACCGATGCTCTCATCCTCCAGGTTGCGCCGCTGACCTCTGTTGCCGACTACCTGGTCATAGGCTCTGCAGATTCGGATCGCCAGGCGAGTGCCATCGCCGATCATATCGACGGCATCCTCTCTCGCTCCGGGTCCAAACCGCTGAGCATCGAAGGCACACGGTCCTCGCAGTGGGTTCTGATGGACTTTGGCGATGTTATCGTCCATATTTTCAGGCAGGATGTCCGGAAGCATTACGCACTCGAACGGCTGTGGGCCGACGCGAAACGCATAGCCATCCGGGACGAACCGCCGGCCACACGACCGGCTGTCACCCCACGGCCCGTGAAGCGGAAAAAGGCGCCCGCGAAAACAAAGGCCTAGATCGATGCTCCGACTGCTCACCACCATCTTCCTCGTCAGCGCCGGGATCTTCCTTTACAGCTATTTCCGCGAGTTGAATCCTGGGACGGTCGCAGTCCGGACCAGTTCCTCCATCCAGTTCGAGCTGAGTCCGGTCACACTCATCGTCTTCTCCATGGCCGTCGGCGCCGTGCTCGTGGCCTTGGCAGTCGGCATGCGGCAAACCGCCCATGTCATCGGCAACTGGCGCAGCACGCGGCTCTTGCGGCGCAAGGAAAAAATCGATGCGCTCCATCGTGAAGGCACCCATGCCTTCATGTCGAAACGCACCGCCGAAGCCATCGGCCTGTTCGAGAAAGCGCTGGCCATGGACCCGAATCGTGTCGACTCGCTGCTCTGGCTGGGAAACATTTACCGCGCAGAGAGCAACTTCGCTGAGGCGATCCGCCTCCATCAACGAGCGAATCGCGTCGACGATCGCAACATCGAAATTCTGCTGGAGTTGGCAAATGACTTGGAGGGCGCCAAGCGCTATGAGGACGCCTTGCAGACCCTCCACAAGATGCTCAAGATCGAACCGGATAACCTCACCGCGCTCATCCGCAAGCGCGATCTGCTGATCAGGCTCGAAAAATGGAGCGAGGCGCTCGAAATCCAACATCGTCTTCTGAAGGCCAAACTGCCTGAGCCCGAACGCCTGGCCGAGGCCCATCTCCTCACCGGCTGCACGTACGAGACAGGGCGCCAACTGCTGGAACGAGGCCATCCCGATAAGGCACGGCGCTACTTCCGCGGCGCCATTAAGAAAGACCGGACGTTCTTGCCGGCCTATATCGGCATCGGTGAAATCTTGATCCGGGAAGGCAAGACCAAGCAAGCCGTAGAAATTCTCAAGAAGGTCTATGCCAAGACCCGCAGCATCATCATCCTGCACCGCCTCGAAGAGCTCTTTCTCGAACAGGGCGAACCCAGCGAAATTATCCGTGTCTATCAGGAGGCCCTCCGGCAAGACCCGAACAACCCCGCCCTGCAGTTCTATTTAGGCAAGCTCTACTACCGACTTGAAATGGTCGACGAAGCCTTCGACATCCTCTCGACCGTCGAAGGGATACAGGACCAATTGGTCGATTACCATAAGATTATGGCCAATCTCTTTCTTCGCAAGCAGCACATGGAGCAGGCTGTCGCCGAACTCAAGAAAGCCCTGCATTTCAAGAAACGTGTGGTCGTCCCCTACGTCTGTACCGCCTGCCAGCAAGAATCGGCCGAATGGTCGGGGCGCTGCCGCCGCTGTGGGACTTGGAATACGCTCGTCGCACTGCCCTGGCCGAATGCCGGTCAAGCGGTCCTCGGTCAAGACAGCGGCCCCCTCTCAGTCTCCGCGGTTCCCTACCAGGGCATTGCTTCTCCCTTCGAAACCGTGTAGGTTTCCGGCCAGTCTGGCTGTTTGACACACGCGCAGCCATTCGCATCGCAGTCAATTCAACCTCATCAGATGATGGAGTGTCCCATGGTCGACTATCAAGATTTCGCGGCCAAAGCCTTGCGCGACGAGACACTGACACGAAGCGAATGCCAGGCCGTGCTCGACACTCCAGATGAGCAGTTGCTGGGACTCCTCCAAGCCGCCTTTACCGTCCGATCCCACTATTTTGGCAAGACCGTTCGCCTCCAGATGTTGCAGAACGCCAAGAGTGGGGCCTGCCAGGAAGACTGTCACTACTGTTCCCAGTCTGCGATCTCCACCGCCCCCATCGAGCGCTATAACCTCGTACCCCAACAACAGATGATTGAAGGCGCCCGACAGGCAGCGGCTTCGAAGGCCCAACGCTATTGCATCGTCATCAGCGGTCGGAGTCCGTTGGATCGTGAAATCGACGAAATCGCAGGAGCTGTGCGCTCGATCAAGCAAGAGATTCCGATTCAGATTTGCTGTTCACTGGGCCTCATGAACGAACAACAGGCCAAACGACTGAAGGCTGCGGGAGTCGATCGGGTGAACCACAACTTGAACACGAGCGAAGCCTTTCACGCCTCAATCTGCACCACGCACACGTTCCAAGACCGACTCAGCACCATCCGGAGCGCTCGAGCGGCAGGATTGGAAATCTGTTCCGGCGGGATCGTAGGAATGGGANNCGAGGACCTCATCGACCTGGCGATGGCCCTGACCGAGGTGAAGCCGGACTCGATTCCGTTGAACACGCTCCATCCAGCAACAGGCACGCCGCTAGAGAACTGTGACCAACTGACTCCTCAACGCTGTCTGAAAGTCCTCTGCCTCTTCCGGTTCCTACACCCACGCATCGAACTCCGCGTTGCAGGCGGCCGCGAACACAATCTGCGCAGTCTCCAGCCCCTCGCCCTCTATCCAGCCGACTCCATCTTCGTGAACGGCTATCTCACGACACCAGGCCAGCCCGCCCCCGAAGTCTGGGGCATGATCGAGGACTTGGGCTTCAAGATCAAAGTCGATTACCAGCAGCCGGTCAGCACCTAACTCACGCTCCAACTTCTCCTTATTCATCTCTCAACCCCTCCACACCGACTGCCGTGCTACCCAGCGCCAAGCCAGTAGCCGGCCACCAGAGCGACTGCAAACGATAAAGCGACGGGCTTTGGCAGGATGCCGTCGGGGCTGTCATCTGATTTGTCCTCCTATATGATTGCTCGCCGATGAACCTGTGGAAACCTCTGTCTTTCAATGCAATTACGAGCATCTCGCGTTGACACCTGCCCGATTCTTGCTACAGTTTGAACACGATGCTCACCATGAAATGCCTCGACTGTCAGAAGGACCTGATTGAGATTCCGACAAGCCATGGTCCGGGGCTCGATGTCTGTTCCTCCGGACACGGGCTATGGCTCGATGTGGGAGAGGTGAATTTTTTCGTGGAAGACTACACCTCGCTGAAGCGAACTATCGGTGACACCGGAGGCGTCGCGGTCAGGACAGAGACACTGTGTCCTCGATGCGGAAATCACATGGAGTCTGAGACGGTATCTCAAACGTCCTTCCTTAGCTGCGATTCCTGCCACGGGTGGTGGCTCCCTCACGGGAGCCTCACCCATCTGAATGAGACCTACCGAGGCGCTGCGATTCCGATCCAGATCCATGAAGCCGAGCTGTACACACGAGCTGCAGCGAGACATCGTGCACTCAACGAAACGTTTCTCGATCATCCCAGGTTCAATACGACACGCTCCAACCCACAGGGCATTTGGTTCTGGGTCGTGTTCTTCGGATTCGCCTTTGTGCTCGGAGGGCTCATCCTAGTCGCAGGGATCGGCAAAGCCATGAGAACCGCTCAGTGGAGCCAGCCGCTGGATCAAACTCTGTTGTACTTAGCGGCGGGNNGGAGGTTTTGGGCTCTTCGTCTACGGATGGATGGTTTACCAACGGAAGCGCTTGATCGAAAGCATTCCGACCTCGACCATTCGTTCACTCGCTCTGGGGTTGGTCGAGATCAGTGGACGAGCACAGCCCGAGGAGAGCCTCCTCTCCGCGCCCTTCAGCGGGCTTCCCTGTGTGTTCTATTCGTATGCCGTTGAAGAGCGGGTCGGCTCCGGGAAGAATGCACGGTGGGAAACCATTGCTAAAGGCACTTCGGAGCAACCCTTTTTTGCGAGCGATGCAACCGGACGTGTGCTCGTCGTGCCCCTTGGCGCCGAGCTTATCTTGCCGGACGAGCGCACCTATCGAAACAGTTGGCTCGGAGAATTGCCCCCCACCACAATCGCCGGATTGAATCGGCTGGGGATTTCGACCGAATGCTGGATGGGAAGCAAGACATTACGGTGCCGAGAATCGTTCATCCTGCCGGAAGAGCAGGTCTACGTTCTCGGAACAGCCCATGAACACCAGGGTGCAAGCGCGCGCGTGGAGAACCCCGCTCGTATATATATCGGTAGCAGCCGAGACCACGAGTTCATCATCTCGGATCGAAGTGAAAAGCAGTTATTGTCCCGGTTGCGGTGGCAAGTGTTGGCCTTTTTCGTTGGAGGCCTGATACTTGCTGCAACCTGTTTGATCATCATCTTCAAGCACTACCTGACAACAATATCCTGACGGTCACACCCACGAAGGAGAATACCCATGAATGGTACCTTGCTGATCGGAATCCTGCTGATTATCGGGCTGATTGCGCTCATCGCCTATGTAGTCGGCGTCTACAACATACTGGTACGACTCGCCAACAACATCGACAAGGCTTGGTCGAATATCGACGTCATCCTGAAACAACGGCATGATGAGCTTCCCAAGCTTGTCGAAGTCTGTAACAGCTATATGATGCACGAGCGGGAGACCCTGGAATCCGTTACCAAAGCCCGCACTGCATATAGCACAGGGCTGAATATCAACGACAAGGCACAGGCGGAAAATCAGATCGTCGGTGCCTTAGGAAAACTCTTTGCCGTGGCCGAACAGTATCCAGATCTAAAAGCCAATCAAGAATTCTTAGCCATTCACTCGCGCATATCGGCACTGGAAAGCACCATTGCCGATCGGCGCGAGTTCTATAACGACTCGGTCAACCTTTACAATATCGCCATTGAGCAGATCCCTACGCTCTGGGTGGCACAGCAGGTCGGATATACAGCGAGGCCATTGCTGACAGTGGCACCATCTGATCGCAAGGATATGCCGCTCGCTTTTGCCAATCGTACGCGCATGGCAGCGTAGGCACACAATCGGCTGATCGTGTCTGCCCGGTGAGACGAAAGAAACGAGAGGGCGACCTCTACCCCCTCCTTGACTCCTCACTTAGCCCTTTTACGACCGGCTGCTTTGCTGCCCAGCGTGCGTTGGTGATGCCGTCGTTTAACTTGACACTTCCACGTCGCGCCCTTCCTTCGGGAACGGTGCGGATTGAGACAAGAAGTCGGCGCGAGAAGCGGGATGGGCGAGACGGAATTGGTCTATCTCGTCTGTCTGGTTTATCTGGTTTATTTCGTTCAGCGAACCAAAGAACTCAGACGAATACGCCTTCAACTCAGCATATAGCGTCAGAACAAATCTTTCGCCAAAGGAGGTCGAAACTCTTCATCTGCACTAGCACCGATAGCTGGTGAGAGAAAAGGGACAGAATCATATGATGCACCAGTACCAAAAATGACTAGCAACATTTTCCGCTCCAAGAAAACATCATATAGATTCGCTAGGCGTGGTTAGTGCTATATACCACCAATTGCACGGTCAAACGATCTGCTTCCGGAGTCGCCCCCAGCAGGCTGTGCCGACGTAGCCGCAGGCGAAGGTGCCCGTCGTGAGCGCCATGATTTGGTAGACCTTGCTGCGGGGGATTTTTACTTTGACGGCTGGGTCCAGAAGGTCCGGCGATGTCATGACAAGCTTCAGTGACTCGCCGGCGGAAAGAATCGGCCACATGCAGGACAATCGCAGACGAGTCTCATATCGTGGAATCGCCATGGCGTAGAGCCAGCCTTGGTCAAGATGCTCCACAGCCATACGGACAAGTTTGCTCAGGACTGGCTGGAAACGTGTACGGTTCCGCTGGTCCAGTAAGTCCCGTGCGGTGAGTCCGGCTTCGGCCAGCATAGGCGCAGGCACATAGCAGCGGCCTTTCTGGAGATCGTGCGCGACATCTTTCACAATGTTCGTCAGCTGCAACCCCTTCCCAAATCTCACACCGACCTCCGACATCTCCCGCACCTTCCACGAAGCCAGCGCCTTCCGGTGCGCACACATCAAGTCTGTCCAAAACTCGCCCACACAGCCCGCGACGTAATAGGTATAGCGGTCCAGATCATCGAGCGTCTTCAGAGCCGTGAGATCTGCTGCTGACGTGCCGGGGAAAACGGCGAGGTCCATCTCCATGCC
>PLBR01000135.1 GCA_003135435.1 Nitrospira sp.
GCCTTGGTGGTGCTCACCTGCGCAAGCGCGGCACTGACCACGGTGTTAAGCCGCCTGCGGACGCTGAACGCATGGCTGATAACCTTAGGATCTTTCGGGCTTTCTATATTGCTCGTCCAGACCCCGTATCTGGCCCGGTGGCTCCATCTTGAGCCACTGCACTGGGATGATTGGGGGATTGCTATTATCGGCGAGTTTTTCTGTATTCTGCTACCTCTGGCCACCTGCCAAATCCGCACTCCGTGGTCTCGCTCCATAACCTGAATGCATCCGACAACTCCTAGCCGATACTTGAACTGGATGGTGCCTGTGAAAGATTTGCAAACAGTAAGTCCTTGGAAGAAGTCCTCACGCCGCTTTGGGCACGATCTGTCCACCACTGCCTCAAACTGTCCTCAACTGCCCTATTTTCTCACGCATGGAATCCGAACCAGGCACCTCCAGTGCCCAGGTTCGTGAGGGCCTGGGAGCCAGACAGGACGCGAAGCATGAAAGTGATGTGCTAAATTTGTGCTCAAAATCCTCACAAACGACCGAATTAGATAGAAGCAATGGAATCAGTAGAAAACCAACAAGCTCATGATTTTCAACGATAAACGGGGAAACCTTCGCAACATCGAGCGGTTCGAATCATTATCCGTCTGCCACTCTTAATCAGCGGGCCGTAGGTTCGATGCGCGCATACAAGGCTAGGCGTCTGGCTCCCTAAACAAGCCCCCGCCTGCCGAACGAACTCACGGTGTTACGTCGCTTTGTCCTTTAATCATCAGAATTACACGCACTCCCCCAGCCCTTGCAGCTACCCTTCGCACCCTCCTACAATACGCCACCCTGCGTGGCCCCCATGCCCTTCACGCTCCCCCCTCCACAGAACGCATGGCCCCTCCCCGGCCGATACAACGTAGAAATCCACGTGGGAGAATAGGTCAACGAGATGAGTCTGATGGACACGATGCGCCTCACGATCGCCGCGGCGTCAGGAAAGTAGCGGGAAACGCGCGCGAGGTAAGAAACGCGAGACTGGCAAGATTCGATGAACCTGCGAAATTGGCTGTCCCGCATCTCTCGGCTGTTCCGCTACTCTCGCACGTCGCGCGGACCGCGCCGCGTGGTTTGACGCTCTCATCGGCATTCTGTAGAATGCTTGTGTGAGCGTGTTGGCTCCCTTCTGCGTCAGGAATATCTACCGCGAATGGCCGTGCCATCCCATCCATGGGCTTCCGTCATCATCCCTATCAAGGATGAGCGAGACAATCTCGTTCCCTTCACTGAGCAATTGATCAAGGCCTTAAACTCCTGTGATGAATCACGCTCAGCTCTGTTCGAAATACTCTTCATCGACGACGGCAGCACGGACGGCAGTTCGGACGTGCTCGATCGGCTAGCCGCGGACGATCCGCGAGTACGCGCCTTTCATTTCGATCGCAATTATGGACAATCATCGGCAGTCGACGCGGGGTTCAAACACTCGGTCGGCGCTCTGGTCATTACGATCGACGGCGACCTCCAGAACGACCCGGCTGATATCAGCACGCTGCTTCCCCATGTGAAAACATTCGATCTGGTATGCGGGTGGCGGACAAACCGGCATGACAGCCTCGTACGAACGCTGTCATCGAGAATTGCCAACACGGTGCGCAGTGCGGTGACGGGCGATCGGGTTCACGATACCGGTTGCTCGTTGAAGATCTTCCGCCGGGCCGTCGTGGACAAACTGCAACTCTTCAACGGCATGCATCGATTTTTTCCCGCATTGGCGTTGATGCACGGCTTCACGATCACCGAAGTGCCGGTGCACCACTACCCGCGCACACACGGCTTGTCGAAATACGGCGTGGGCAACCGTCTCTTCAAAACCCTGTACGACCTGATCGCCGTGCGCTGGATGCAAACCAGAGTACTACGATATAAATTCCGCGACTGATCTCCCCCAGCTGTTAGTCCACCACGCTGCTCAGTTCCCCGCCTTGTAGTTTGCGCCTTCCCCTTCTACCCTGGCTCTCTTTGTGAGGCTTTCATGCACTTCTCGACTCGCCCCTTCCGCCGCTTTTCTATGCAATGCTCCGTCACCTACCACGCGGGCATACGCCTCACGCTCCCGCTGGCCTACTGTTCGGCTTTCTGGTGTCTGAGCACGTTTCTGGTGCTGAATAGTGGACCGGCCTATGCAGAGTGGATATCGGTTGCTGTAGTCGACCAAGCAGGAATCACGATATATGTCGATTCAGCCACCATTCATCGCAAGAGGGATCGGGCGACGATGTGGGAATTGATCGACTATGCGACAATACAAACCGTGACGGGCACCTCATTTTTGTCGGCAAAGTTGCAACGTGAATACGATTGCGCTGGAGACCGCCATCGGACGCTTGCGTTGACGAGGTTGTCTGGCAATATTGGAACCGGCAAGGTTCTTCGAATCACCTCAGACGAACAACAGTGGAAACCTGCTGATCCAGGAAGTATTGGGAAACGTCTGTGGAAATTTGCGTGCGACAAACAGTGATCGCGCAGCCGCAGCAACATTCGACGTAGACAAGGTTACGCCATGAGCGACCAGCGCCCCACACGCGACAGCATGTCCCTCGAAGAAGCCACCATCTCCAACATGTGGGAGATAGCTGCTATCGTGCAAGTCCTCGAACGGAAGGGCCTCTACACGAAGCAAGACCTTTACGACATCATCACTGAGTTCCGCCGCAAGAATCCCCGAGCCAGCATTCCTGAAACGGCCTTCCCTGAGCCGTACCTCCTCACCGAGACGGAGAACACGATCATCGACGACATACTGGAGTTGCTGAACAAGCATGGCCTGACCTCGCACCAGTCGATGAACCTGCTCGAACGGTTGGGGCGGATTCTTGAGATGGGGCAGCGGGTGGCGAAGGGGACCATGCACTAGAGACG
>PLBR01000118.1 GCA_003135435.1 Nitrospira sp.
TGTGCTAAATTCGTGCTAAAAATCCTCACAAACGACCGAATTAAGTAGAAGCCATGGAATCAGTAGAAAGCCAGCAAGCTCATGATTGTCAACGATAAACGGGAAAACCTTCGCAACATTCAGCGGTTCGAATACTTGGCCTTCTGCCACTCTTAATCAGCGGGCCGTAGGCGATGGCGTGCAACATGGGGTAGCACACCATCTGAAGGGCTCGATAATAGCCGTTATTCTTATGGGAGAGAATCCTGAAACCGCCTGTAAGAATCCCCTGTCGATCAGGACAGTTGGGGATTTCATGCCTGCCTCCCGCCATCCGTTCAATTGTTCTCGATGTCGCGTTCACTTCTGAGGAGGCATGGTCGTCGTCGTCGTGGTGGTGGTCGACGTTGAGCTCGTTGGACTACTTGTTTTATCACTGGGTTGGCCACTTTTTTGATCACTTGTTCGATCACTGGGTTGANNGGTTTTGATCACTGGTTTGACCAACGGCCTGGCCGCCCTGCCCTCCAACCTTGACTACTCCCGAAACGTTGAGCTCGCCAGTCGTCTTGGCTGATTCCATCCTGACGGTATACCGGAACGTGCCGGAATCTCGGAAACAGAGGCTGGCGGTTTCGTTCGTGGCCAGTTGGGCGGTGTCGCTGGGGGTCATCCACCCACCGAAATTATTCTTGCATGACACCTGCTTGTCCAACACAGGGTCAATAAAGATGATTCGCAGAGGTGCGGTCCTTTTGTTGACCCACCGAACTTCATCGCCTGTATTGACTGCTATTTCTGTTGACGACAGGTCATCCCCAATGATGATGTCTTTGACGTCCCCAGTCCTCGTCACCGTGGGCGTGCCCTGGCAGCCCAACACGAACACTAACGCAACTCCTAGATAGCGGATCGGGTTCATGGAAGTACCTCCTTGATAAAGTTTAGAATTCATCAACTGCATTTCCATCGGTTCTTTTCTGACGGTCACACCATTCACTCTCTTACCGTGATAAATCGGCGAGGATCGCGGTGGAGAGTTCCGTAGACACCAAATGCTCGACGGAGCCCGCGAGGGAAACAGCGCCTTTGCCGTTCCGGTTCACGAAGATTACGCCGCTATCGGGTGGAGCAGGCCTGAGCATGAGGATAAAGGCCTATCAGGAGTGGAGCCCAACCTCTGCAGAACTCACTGCATTCGCTAAAGTTTGCTTAACCCTCACAAATTCACCTCAACAATTACAGAGTGGTATCTACTAGTGTGGTGTCAGCAACTTGTGTGCCAGCTGCTCTTGTTACGAGAAATGACCATATAAGCATCTATTGCTAATATTAAAATAGATATTCAAGCGTAGCGCCATGAAGTCATGTTGCAAAAACATGGCACCTGTGACTTTTTAAATAGCGCGGAAAGTATCCAATATCTACGCTACCACTAGGGGCCTGTCCGGCATTGCCGTTCGTGACTAGGCGAAGAAGATGCGACCAGATGCGAGGCCGCAGGCCCGAGGCTGACCCTCGTTTCACGTTTTACGCCTCACGTTTCACGGTTCTTAGGAGCGGGCTGAGAACGACGCAGATGGTTGTGGATTGTTCGTCGCAGTAGAATGGTCAATGTCTGACAGGCTCCTAATGACGAGGTATTTGCGGGAATCTATGCGGACGTCGAAAAGGATTTCGCTGCACTCTATCGATTCGTCAACCGCGACGACGAGGTGGGCTGCTGCCGGTTTCAAAGACACCGAGTTAGGTGTATTTATGAAATCGGGGGGGCATGGCGCGACGCAAGTTTACGCGAGAGTTAAAGGGACTTTGTAATCAGACGTACGGAGACAAATAGGATCTGTGGATGGATCCACTAGGCTGTCGGCGAGCCGATCCTTGAGCTAATTCAGCTAGTCTTTTTCTCGCATGCTATCCGAACCCTGCACGCCAGTACTCAAATGTGTCCTGGTCGCGGAGCCGAGTAGGACAAGAAGCATAAAAGTGCTGTGCTAAAAATCTGCATAATGGATCGAATTCTATAGAATCGATGCAACGTGTAGAATCATCTCAAGTCCTTGTTAGCAAAGAATAAACGGGGAAACCTTCGCAAAACCAAGCGCCTGTGTGAATCCATCTTTTCGCCCTGTTAAGGCGAGGGTCCTGGGTGCGAGGCCCAGCCGGCTCACCAGTAACAATCTATGTTCACGGTCACGAGAAGTGGTTTCGCTGCGAGAAGAAGAGCCAAGCGAGAGTGTGGTATGGACGATTGAAAGCTGAGCAGCGCGAAGGCATATACTTTCCCAAAGAAAAACGAATCTCCTTCCAGGTCATCGCCTCGAATTATGAAACCGCAATCGATGCCACGCGGCACGGGAGGATTGGGGTAATCGCGCGAGAGTAAAAAAGTGGATCGATGTGTTCAAGGATCAAGACGCTGGAACAATCACGCCTGAGGAGGTCGAGCGCACATTATTCGAACTGAAATCCGAGGAACATAAACCAGGCACGATCCACCACCAGAGTGCCCGAAGAACGGGGCCGTTTGTTGCCATCAACTGCGGTGCCATTCCGGAGACGTTGCTCGAGAGCGAGTTGTTCGGACATGAAAAAAGGGCCTTTACCGGAGCGGCACAGCAACGAAAGAGGCGTGTCGAAAACGCCCAAGGAGGCACGCTCTTCCTCGACGAAATCGGCGACATCCCGTTGGGGTTGCAAGTCAAGCTGTTGCGGTTCTTGCAAGATCACACGATACAGATGGTACCGGCGGCAACGCACAACACAAGAACACCCACTCCCCCCCAAAGACAAGGCGGCGCTTCACCGTAAATGACCCTCCTCATAGTCGTACAGAAGCATCTCGATCGATCCAATGTAGCCACTCCCCGCACACGTGTCTAGCGAATAGCCGACTTGGTAGGCTGCGGAAAAACTATTTAGGCACGCCAGAATTTCGATGGCCTTCTCGTCTGAGACAAGCTCGGTCTGTCTGGTCTATCTGGTCCATCTGGTCTATCTGGTTGGTCTGGTTCAACCAAATAATCGAGACAGACCAAATAAACCAGACAGACCAGAACAACCAGCCGGTTTTCGCGCTGCGTGACAACACCGAACGTCCCGAGACCATCACGATTGGGACGAACGAACTCCTTGGGACCGATCCCAGCAAGCTGCCTCCCAAGCTGGCGCGATTGATGGCAGGGGAGTGGAAAAAAGGCGTAATTCCTCCCAAATGGGACGGCAAAGCCGCAGAGCGGATCGTCGAGTGTCTGAGCGAATGCTGGCGAGATAATGAAGAAGAACCTTCAACACAGAAGACCGAATGTGCTATCGGTAATAAGCCAGGTATGATGAAGAAGGAAGAAGGGAATGTACGATTGCAAGACCTGACCCTGATTGGTTGACAGGCGCATGGTCTAGCATGTCTATCTGGCGCTCCCGGACGAGACAGACCAGATAGACGAGACAGACCGGATAGACCAGACAGACCGAACAGACCAAATGAATAAGACAGGCTGGCGGACTGTTCAGCATCCTGATAAATCGAGGTGGTGGTTAATGCGCCACGTGGTAGTAGGCGAGTTTGTTGACTTCCGTCACGAACGCGCGCTACGACATTGAACATCTCCTGCCCTGGATTCTGCTTTCCCTCGGGTTAAGCAAAAAGCAACTTGACCCGGTCGAGGTCTATCACGTCTTCTCAGAGTTTCTGATTCAGGAATCCAAACAGCACCGACGGGTCATTCTGATTATCGATGAGGCCCAGAGTCTTGGCGCCGAGCTGCTCGAAGAACTGCGGCTTCTGTCCAATTTGAACGATGGGAAAACGTTGAAGCTGCAGATCGTTCTTTCCGGCCAACCGGACCTCCATACATTACTGCAGCGGATCGACATGACCCAGTTTGCCCAACGGATTGTCATCGACTATCACTTGGAACCGCTCTCGGAGATGGAGACGGGGCATTACATTCGTCACCGGTTGAAGATCGCCGACGGGCATCCCTCCTTGTTTACGAATAAAGCCTGTGCCTTGGTGCATCGTTTGACGAGAGGCAATCCCCGTCTTATCAATCAGGTGTGCGATGTTGCGTTGACCTATGGGTTTGCCGAGCAAGCGAGGGTGATCACCTCCAAGCTCGTCGCTCAGGCCGCTTTCGACCGAAGTAAAGGCGGGATTCTGCCGCTTGCGGCACGAGAAGAACTGAGTGCCTTGGCCGGCGCTCCGGAAGATGCCACCGAGATCGATGCCGCCCCTCCGCAACCCAGTGCACCGCAGTTGAGGCCCGCACGCCCATCTCCGGAACTCAGCGCACCGCAGCCGAAGACGGCAAGTCCATCTCCGGAACCCTCAGCCACACGTTCGGTCGGTACCCCCGAACCCTTCTATGCAAAGGGAGTAGCAATGAGGCAGGAAGGCCGATGGAGAGAGGCTATCCATATGCTCGAGCTGGCGGGGAAGAGTCCGTCCCATTGGCTGAAAGCCCAGGCACAGATTGGACTCTGCCACAGGTCTATGGGAGACCATGGGGCCGCGATTCAGGCGTTCCGCGCTGCTTTGAACGATGAGTCGGCCTCCCGTAAGGAGGCTATCGATGTCCAGTATTTTCTCGCACGAACTCTCGAATCGGTGGAGCAAATAGAAGAAGCGGCAACCCTGTACCTCCGTATCGCTCAGGTGGATCCGCGTTTTAAAGATGCTGCCTATCGAGCCAAGGAGCTTTCGTCGAGGCAGGAACATTCGACCAATGGCAAACGGGGGATTGGGAGCAACCGGTCTTGGTTCGGCAATGCCATCGAGAGTTTCAACCAGCTTATCGGCAATCGCAAGTAGCGGATTTACGATCTATCTTCGCTCAACCTTAACCTCGACCCTACCTTACCTCGTCTGTGCCATGCCTTCGAATACCTGCTTGATTCCCGTCAGCGGTTCCCATCCCATGACGGCAAGAGAATCGCCGACATAGGCTTGAGAACGCATTCCATTCAAGACACAGGTGACGCCCGGCGTACTCGCCAGGACCCACAAGGCTTTTCGTGACAGCGATTCTCTGCGCCTTGCTTCGGGTAACAGGGGAGATGTGCGAGGAGTCGGTGGTGAATCTTGTTCTGTGCGAGCCTATCGGTTCGAGTTTTTCCACTCCCGGCTTCACTCCCGGTTCGCTCCCAGTTTTACTCCCGGTTCCAGATCGCACTCAATCTCATTCCATCACAGTGTTGGGCACAAAATACGCTGATTTGGCAGCGGGATTGCGCTCTCTGTCACACTCTATCGCACTCAATCACATTGACCTTGATTGGTTTTCCCACGTCAGACATCGACTTCACCTCAGTCACACTGAACGGACATCCATTCAGCCTAGCCACCATACCCGGATCCCTGTTCCTGGTGCCACTACCGAAACGGCGGTCTCTCCCGCATTCAACTACACAGGCAATTTAATACTCCTGGTGACGGGTCCCACAGGAGCTACGGATACGCAAATTAGTTCCTACTCAGGCATACTGAACGTTCCTGAGCCTGCATCGTTGATGTTGCTCGGAGCCGGGTTGGCTGGTATCGGGACTGAAGCTGGAGACGGAGGGCAACGAAGATCTAATTCCTCTTCTTCCTTCAAGAAGACAATCGGCAAGCAGGGCCAGTCCTCGACAAGGGGACTGGCCCTTTGCATTTTGGGGCCGCGGAGTTTCAAGCGGCAGTGACGATGGGGAGCTCATGCCCCGCTCAATCCGAAGCGTTCCGTACCGGTAAGAAATAGAGAAGACTTTGCCCCGTATCAGTAGTAGTTTATGAAGAGTGAACATGAAATCATTAACCCTCTCAAGAAGACTCCTGGCCTGGTTGTCTCTCTGGCAGCTGTGCTTACTGGTTGCTTGTACCACCCCACATTACGATGTCAGGAGCATCCCCAGCGACGGAATCGGCCCGCCCCCGTTAATCCGTCTTCATGATGTGGCCTTTCCCCTCCTGGTGGCGGCGGCAGATTGGTGTGTCGTTGAACAGGAGCCCACCTATGGGTTCTTGATCATGGAGATCGGCCTGTCCAAGGGGCATGCAGGAGCGGAGGGAGGCCGTGGGGTTTCCGTGGTCTATGTCCATCCACAATCACCTGCCGCCTTGGCTGGACTCGTGCCGGGCGATCAATTGATCAGCGTCAACGAGCGGCCTGTGGACGGAATTCGAGTCGAAGAGGTGTCGCAGTTGATACGGAGGATGACGGTTGCTCGTATTCAGCCCCTCCAGCTCGACGTCGTACGGAGGGGACGCCACCATACCCTGAACCTGTGGGCAGTCCCAGCCTGCCAATTCTCGGTTCTGCTGATTGAGAGTGATTGGATCAATGGGATCTCCGATGGAACGCATGTCGGTGTCACGACCGGAACGATGCGGTTTGTCGACTCGGATGACGAACTGGCCTGGGTGGTGGCGCATGAAATCGCCCATAACGTGCTCGAGCATAGCCAGAATGCCCGGTTACGCGCGATGCTCAATGCCTTTGTCGGTGCGACCATGGGCGCCTCTGCGGAGACGCCCAGCGAGGTGCCACGACGTTCCCTCGAAGCGCGAGCGGATTACGTTGGAGCCTACATTATGGCTCGAGCCGGCTATGATGTGCGGGTTATCAAGCACTTCTGGCGCAGAATGGAGCGCCTTGGATCAGATGAGAAAAGGCCTGGGTCGGATATGACTCATCCGACAACCACTGAACGTCTGGCCGCACTTGACGTGACGCTCAAGGAGATTCAAGAGAAGCGTGAACGAGGAGAGTCATTGCAACCGGTATTGGAAAACACGCAGTGATCTGCGGTTTACTGAGGCCAACTGTCCCTCATGAAGTCCGGCCTGGCCTCTTCCCTTCCTCATAGTCCTGCCAGAGTTTTTTTGGCTTCCTCAGATCCCGTGAAGGTTTGGCTGAGTTTCAGCGCCGTTTGGAGCGACTTTTTTGCTCCCGCCTGGTCGCCATTTTTCTGCTGTGCCATCCCGTAATGAAAGTGGACAACCGGTTCATTGGGTAATTTTTCGACCGCTTCTTTGAGGAGGCTCATGGCGAGGAGATTGGCGTTCTTTTTATAATAGACCCATCCGAGTGTGTCGGCGATGTGAGAGTCATTCGGTTGTTGCTCGCGCGCCGTCTGGGCATGCGAGAGCGCTACGTCAAGGTTGCCTCCCTGTTCGACAAGGATCCATGCCAGGTTATTCGCTGCCGGAGCAAACCGAGGGTCGAGTTTCAGGATTGCCTCATAATGGGTCTGTGCCTTTTCGTATTCTTTGCGACCTTCATGAATAATGCCCAACACCATATGGGCTTGTATGACCTTGGGATCCTTTGCGAGAACGGCTTCAAATTCCTTGGCGGCCTGATCCGTCTTGCCTGCTATCTGATAGACCAGGCCTAGGTTCATGTAGGCAGACAGGAGGGAATTGTCGAGTTCAATCGCCTTCTTGAAGGCGATTTCCGCCTGGCCGGTATCTTTAGCTTGCATCCAGAGTTGGCCGAGAAGGTTATAGAATAAAGGGTTGTTCGGAGAAGCCTCAATTTGCTTATTCACCCGCTCTCGGGCTTCATTCGCTTTGCCTTGCGCGACCTTGATCATGGCTATTTGGGCCAACGCATCGATGGCTGTCGGCTTTCTGGTGAGCGCATCTTCGAAGTAGGCTAAAGCCTTGGCGTCGTTCTTCTCGGCGCGGGCTACGAGGCCGAGACGGTAGGGACCGACGGCTTCTTTTGGCAGGGCCTGCGCCACAGCCTCGAAGACCTGCTTGCTCTTGGCAACGTCTCCTTTGCGGAGGTACGCATCGCCGGAAATGATGGCTGCTTGCACGTTGCGTGGGTTCAGTTGAATGGCCGCTTGGGCTTGTTCGATGGCCATATCTGGCGACCCTTCGGCGAGAAGGAGTTCGGCCAGCGCGGTGCGGGGTTCGGATAGGTTCGGGTTGAGTTTCACGGCTTCCGTAAACGCCCCCCGCGCCTGAACAGTCTGGTGTTTGTGCATAAATGCCACGCCGAGGAAGTGATGAGCCGCTGCGAGTTGCGGTTCGTCTTTTACCACCCCCTGAAGGAGAGAAATGGCTTCGTCCGCATTGCCTTTGGCCAATCGGATTCTCGCGTCGAAGAAGCGTCCACTCAGATCCTTGCTATTCTTTTCCAGAATCACTTTGGTACGGGCCTCTGCTTCCTCCACCTTGCCGCTATCAAGATAGTGTGAAATCAACTTGTCCCGGGCGACGGTCGAACCGGGATTGAGTTCTGTCGCACGCTGATAGCTGGCGAGGGCTTTGTCTCGCTGGCCAAGCCAGGTAAAGAAATCGCCCAAGTAGATGTGCGGTTTCTCGTCCTGAGGTTTGAGAGCCGCCAACTTCTGCAGCGTGGCTTCTACTTCGGGCCATTTGCTATAGCGCTGATAGAAGCTGGCGAGTCTCAAGTAAATGTCTTCGTTGTTTGGGGCGATTTCGAGCGCTTGCTTGTAGATGATCTCCGCTTGGTCCGGCTTGCCGGTCGTGACGCGAAAATCTCCTAATGCGAGCAACATCTCGGTAGAACGCGGGTCGATCGTCAACGCTTTTTTGAGTGTCTCCTCGGCCGCGGCTGTGTCTTGCGCAAAGAGATATGCCCGTGCCAACTCAATGTACGTGCGCATGTTCTTGGGATCGAGCTCGATGGCTTTCTTTAGCTCCGCGATTCCCTCGGCATAATGCTTTTCATTGATCAGACTCCGTCCTTTGAGGATGAGCCCTTCTGTATTTTGTGGTGCCGACACCAGGACGATATCGGCTTGTTGGCGCGCTTTCGCCGGTTCGTTGCCGAGTAAATACAATTCGCCCAGCTTGAGCTGGGAGCCTCGGTTCGTCTTGTCCAGCTCCACTGTTCGGCTCAGTTCGGCGAATGCGCCCTGAATATTTGTCGCCCCACCTAACTGGAGGTGTGTCAAGGCCAAGCGGTAATGAGTATCGGCATCTTTCGGGTCGAGTTGCACAACATTCTTGAATTCAATTAAGGCTTCGCCGTATTGCCCCTTGTCGAAGTAGGTCTGAGCCAGTTCGAGATGTTTTGCTTTCTTTGATTCAGGAGAAAACCGATCACAGCCGCCCACGAGAAGGGTGATCAATATGCCAATTAACGTTGTCGAAATTACAAGTCGCATGGATTAGGGTTTTCTCGTTTATGACGGTGATGAATCTTTTCGAGGTGTGGGGATGTCACAGACACCGGTCAATCATACATAGGCATCCCTTTGTTTTCCAATGAATAGATGAGATGTAGGCACATGGTTAGCAGTTGTAGAAAAGTGTACCTCCTCCGATTTTACAGGCACCTCCGTCAGGGGGAGAATGATGACATCGTAGGTCATCATGGCAGAAACAAGGCGACGTTAGACGCCAGAAGTTCTCCTATAGAAGTGTCTCCTTGACGGGGAAGCTTACGACTGGGGCTGGTGGTACAAGAAGTATGCACCGGGAGATACGGTGCTGGAAGGGCTAGAGTACAAAGCGCGAGAGGCCAAGAAAGAGTTGTGGGCCGCTTCGGTTCAGGTGCCGCCGTGGGAGTGGCGGAAGAGGTAGCGGTAATCGACTGCGTGTGAACCTCTTCAAAGCAGGACCCCTCCACCTCCCCCATTAAGCCCGCTCTCACCCTACCCTCTACGAACGATGGGATCGCTTTACTCGTGGCATAGGTACAGTTTGAGCGCCCGGCTGGAATCGAACCAGCGATCCTCAGCTTAGAAGTTCGCTCCAGCCAAACGCCCTATCAGAAGGTCAACGCCGGGTGTGCCGAATGCGGCAAGATGTCTCCTCCCCACCCCGCTCTACGCACCACCCGCGAACATTCTTTTCTCACTCCATGACCCCAACGCCAGGGTAACTGGGAGTCATAACCGGGTCATGGGCGAGCCCCGTCATGACCTCTACTTCTGCGCTCTGGCCCCACTGGCGATCGGAGCCACCGTGCCCCACCGACTGTTCGGCCGACCCTGCCGCGCGCACCTTTTGGGGCAGCCGGTTTTGACTTGTCCACCGCCCAGAGCGCACAAGTGGTTGAATTCCCTGGTGCGGCACGGGAGTTCCCGCCGGGTCTTATTTTTGCTCCAATGTAGCATAAATCGGCTCTTGAGCCTGCACCAATGGGAGGATCCCGCATGGAACCACAGATGTCGGCACGCGAGCGGTATGAGCGCGGGCAGTTGCTGAGGCAAGTCAAAATGTACGACCAGGCGCTCGACGACTTCCGACACGCGGCCCATGACCCGCAGTATGCCGGAAAAGCCCACGCGCAGCTGGCATTGTGCTTCCGTGCCATGAGCCGCCATGAAGATGCCGCTGCGGCCTTTCGCGAAGCCCTCACGGCCCCCACGTTCTCCTCCGAAGAAACTGTTCACCTTCTCTACCTGTTGGGACAGACCTTGGAATCGCTCGGCCGCTATGCGGAAGCGCTGGAGGCCTATGGCTGGATCCGACAAGAGGACGCCAAGTTTCAGGACGTGGCGGAACGGATTAAACATCTGTGCGCCGGGGGCCGCGGTCCGGTGTCCCAAAGCCTCTTGGTCCGTCAGTTCCGAGTCGGAGATGTGCTCAAAATGTGTGGCCATCTCCGGCGTCGTAGTCTCTCTCTGCTAGAGCAGGCTCGGCAAGCGTTCAGCCCGTCTACCGGGAAAGACCGGACGGGCCAGAGTGCGCGTCAAGAGTGCACTCCACCGCGACGCAGCAGTCCGCTGGTAGCATCGGCCCGACCGGTGATGGCGCGGCGAGGTCCGATGGTCAAACGTCAACATGCGCGTGTGGCCATCCAATGCCGCAGCCGCTTTTCCTCGAAGAGCGAGGGAGTGGCCGGTATCGGAGAGCTGCGAGACCTCTCCCCCGGGGGCTGTCGTGTCACGAGTTCCGTCGTCGTACCACTTGGAGCGGAGCTTCTGTGTTGGATCTATCCGCAGAATGAAGTTCACCCGTTTAGCATCGAAGGCGCCACGGTCCGCTGGAGGCGTGCCCAGGAATTTGGACTGGCTTTTACCAACGTCCTCCCCGGGGTGCAGCGACAAATCGCACAGCTGTGCGCACAGCCAATGTAGCGCTGAGCCAAGGGTGCGGGGTGGCTCGTGATACGTTCATCCGGAGAACCGGGATTCCGCTTCCCGCTACAACTTTACACCGACGCACCGGAGCTTCCTCTTCGGGTTCCGGTGTGCGAAGACTCCATAGCCCTTGGCCCCTTGGGTCTTGGCTATGCCTTCGCCTTCGGGAAAGAAGTCATGCTCCAGACCTTTGGCAAGGACAAGTACAGGCGCACCCTGGCCGATGTGCTCCTGCCCGATGGCACGAACGTCCATCACACATTGGTCAAAGACGGCTGGTGCTGGTGGTATCGGAAGTATGCGCCAGGTGATACGGTGCTGGAAGGGTTAGAGAAAGACGCCCGAGCGGGGTGGAAAGGCTTGTGGGCCGATCCGCAGCCCGTGCCGCAGTGGGACACCACAGGCACGAACCGACGGGCACGCGACTTCCCTCAATAGCAGCTTGTATGCACCATTTGTCCCACATGCCGGCTGGTGCAGGACACCGGCGGAGAGGGTAATAGCGACGTAAGAGGCATCTGCGGAACCGACTGGGGTAGATACTGAGGGGGGAGCGCTGCCATCGAAGTGCCAAAAAGCTCACCGCCGACGCCTAATACCATCAGCGCCGGATCTACCGCCTGTTGCTGAGTCAGGTCTGTTCCTAGCTCCCGCTGTCCGTCAACCGCTCGTTCACGCTCGCTGGCTTCGACCCGTGCCACGGCTCGTTCGGCGCGCACTACCGGTTGATCATCGCCCATATTGTCTGGGCGACTAAGCGCGGCCAGATCATCTCGCACATTCTTCAGACAGCCCTCAGCGTAGGCAGCAAAGGACGCGTATTTGCAGGCGCGTGTTTTGGGCCCGTGCAGCCAGGTTTCCTGCTCGGTCCGTGTCCACAGTCGTCGCATTTCATCCGTCGCCTTGGCTTTCGCCAACTCAATCCGAAAATGTTGCTGATGCGAGAGGGGGGTCCCACGAATTTTCGCGAGCACACTCTCATCGCGCATCGCACACGCCTGCTGGCTTTCTGGTCCTGGTAAGCCGGAACACGCCTCCATGAGGGGGCCGCGGACCCATGTCCGTGTGGCCTGCATGTCTGCCTGATACTGCTCTGCTGGAGTCGGCGGGATCTCGACGCAGCCGGACACCGTTAGCGTGAGAAGAAGCCCGAAAAGGAGTCTCATGGCGACCCTCCATTCGGAAGCAGGAATACAGAAGCCCGAGCGATGTTGCTAGTGTGATAGTCGGCAGTCTAGTCTTCTCTGCGCATTCGTTCAAGAGCAAAAAGTCTCCACCACACCGCCTCGACGCGCTCCGACCAAATAACTTGGAATCGCTCCATAAAAGAGGGAGGCGCGAACGTCAAGCCTCCCATATAGCAAGGGCATTGAAAGTTCGCCGCGCATTAGTAGCAATTTATGTATCGGCCAGATCTGCTGTATAGGAGGTGGTGTGACCTGCCCCCTTAAACTGGTCCAGATCCTATGTTAGGTCGGGCCGAAAGAAGGGCCGTATGCCGCGCATTAAGTACACCGTCGAACAGACCGTTCACAAACTGCGAGAGGCCGAAGTCGCCCTGAGCAAGTGACCTGCCCGATGGTCTGAATCTCAATCAGGAACTCGTCAAGTAAGGCTGGTGGTGGTGGTTCAGGAAGTATGCGCCGAGGAGTACGACGCTAGAGAGGCTAGAAGTCGAGGCGCGAGAGGTGCGAATCCCTGGGGTATTGCGGAAGGCACGAGTGCCCACCCGTTGGGACGCTACGTGAATTTTCTCTGCTCATCTCCCTTGCGCCTCCTTTGCCTCCCTCCTATGCGATCGCGCTCGCGCTCGTAACCCACGGCGGCGTAGTACAGCGCGCGATCGAAGAACTGGCCGAGCAGGTGCAGTAGCTCCAGCTCCCCATGCAGTTCCATGGCGTTATCGGACAGACCTTCGCGCTGGACGAAAGCACGCAGGTACTCCTTGGTGGCGGTGATGGCCCAGACGAAGTGGCTGTAAGCCACGCCCTGCTGGGCGCGCGCCTCGCCCAGCTCGGTGTAACGCCGCTCCACCTCGGCCTCGGTCNNAGTTCGGTCGCCGGGACTTTGTGGAGATCGCTGCACCGGGGAGAGTTCCAAACCTTCTCGCTTAGCTCGCGGGAAAGCTGTTCGGAGTGATTCTCGATGAGCCGAACCAATCGAATGGCCAGCATGGCGCACCTCCAGGTAGAACAAGCGTCTGCATAGGGGAATTCGCGGACCCCTAATTCTGGGCGGAGACCATACTAGATAGATGGCACCAACGTCAATCACTCGCTCGTCAAAGGCGGCTGGTGCTGGTGGTATCGGAAGTATGCGCCGGGGAATACGGTACTGGAAGAGCTAGAGACAGAAGCACGAGAGGCGAGGAAAGGCGTGTGGGTGGAACCGCATCCCGTGCCTCCGTGGGAGTGGCGAAAGAGGAACCGCTGAGGCAGTCTGCAAAATGAAATCAATGGCTCATCAGAGGACGTGGAATTGTCGGTAAGCATGAGCCGATGGCGCAATGGGACATCATTCGGTCTCAATGACCTTGAGACCCTTGTCAGCATGGCGCGTGAGGGCAAGGAGTGGATCTCCGCTCGCCCCCTCAAACGCTGAGGTAATCAATGGAAGGCCTCCTGCCTCCCGAGGGCTTCCTTTGCTGTGCTAAATTTGTGCTAAAAATCTGCACAATGGATCGTATTCTACAGCATCAATGGAATCTATAGAATCCTCTCAAGTCCTTGTTCGCAAATAAACGTGGGAACCTTCGCAAAACCAAGCCCCTGTGTGAATCCATCTTTTCGAGCTTTCGTCCACTAGGTCTTTGGCACGATGCCGGTCATTACTTGACCTTGCGCTATCGCCTGGATACGCTGCTGTCATTTCTCAAGGAGGTAGGGGGCCATGATTTTTGTCACTGGCGGTGCCGGCTATATCGGTTCACACACCTGCGTGGAGCTGCTCGACGCAGGCTGTGAAGTCACGGTGTTCGACAACTTCTGCAATAGCCATCCCGAGGCATTGGCGCAGGTGGAGCGTATCTCGGGGAAAAAGCTGCGCCTGGTGCGAGGCGACATCCGCGATCGTGCGGCCTTGGTCGTGGCCCTACGCGAGAGCGGGGCCAGTTCGGTGATTCATTTCGCCGGCCTCAAGGCAGTGGGGGAGTCCGTGACACAGCCGCTGGCCTACTATGACAACAACGTGGTCGGCACACTGCGTTTGCTGGAGGCAATGGGCGAGTGCGGAGTGAAAACCCTGGTGTTCAGCTCCTCCTGCACCGTATATGGCGATCCGATTCGGCTGCCGCTCACTGAAGACCACCCGCTCTCTGCCACGAATCCCTATGGCCGTTCGAAGCTGATGATTGAGGAGATCTTGCGCGATTTGCACCGCAGCGATGCCTCCTGGCGGCTGGGCATTCTTCGGTATTTCAACCCGGTGGGTGCCCATGCCAGCGGCTTGATCGGGGAAGACCCTCAGGGCATCCCCAATAATTTGTTGCCCTTCGTGGGTCAGGTGGCCGTGGGGCGACGAGCCTCTCTTAACGTGTGGGGTAATGATTACCCCACTCCGGATGGGACCGGCGTGCGGGATTACATTCATGTGGTGGACCTGGCTCTAGGGCACCTCAAGGCACTGAAGGCGCTGGAGCGATTACAAGAGCAGTCCGAGTGTTTGACCGTGAATCTAGGTACGGGCACCGGTTACAGCGTACTGGATATCGTACGGGCGTTTGAGCAGGCAAGTGGGCGGTCAGTGCCGTACACGATTGCGCCCCGGCGCCCCGGCGACATTGCCGCTTGCTATGCCGACCCGCAACGCGCGTTTGAGTTATTGGACTGGCGGGCGGAGCGTGGGCTTGGTGCGATGTGCGCCGATGCCTGGCGCTGGCAGAGCGGCAATCCTAACGGGTATTCGGGCTGATTCAGATTGGTTCGCACAACAGACACGACACGTATTGGGGACAATACGTGACCCCGCCCGTCAGTCTCGATACGTGTTGCAGCCAGGGCGTGCCAACTCAGCGTAGGGGCGAAACCAAACCGGTCTGGAGATGAGAAGAGCGAGGATCGGGGCAAGGCATGCTAGAGTGAGCGATGTCCATCATCATGCCGTTCACTCCTTGTCCCGCTACCGGAGACGCGTTCATCGGTCGTGAAGGGCTCGTCAGGAATCTGCGTGCGCGCATTGCCAAGGGCGAATCGCTGGCGGTAATCGGCGGGCCGAAGCTTGGGAAGACCTCGCTGGTTCGCACCGCCCTGAACGGACTGTCTGGCCGGACTGTGATCGAGAGGGATCTTGCCACCGACCCGTCGCCTCGGTTCGAACTGGTTCCCGGATCGATCGTAGTTCTGGACAATCTGGACGCCATCGCAGATTCGGCGATCAAATCCCTGCTCGCACCTGTGTCGGCAGCGGGAGCGTCCGGCATCGTAGTCACTGGTGGGCGGCGACTGCGGACGTTGCTGGGCCACTCCGGGACGGGAGCCGGCCTGAGCTTTCGTCTGTATCCGCTTTCAGTTCTTCTCGATGGAGAGATACGACGGTTGATCGGTTCGCAGCCACATGTTCCGCTGGCCGCGTGGACGGGGAACCATCCCTACCTGACTAAGCTGTTTCTCCACTATGGAAACGGCGCCCTCGAGGCAGGGCGATCCCAATGGGAGCCGTTCGTCCAACATCTGGTTGCTGAAGTTGGGGAGGGCCCAGAGCGGCGGCTACTGTGTTACCTGATCGAGCGAGGGACACCGGTGAATCCCACCCTGGCCGGATCCGATACCGGCATCCGAGACATCAAGGCAGTTTCGGACACGCTCGTCTACCTGGGTGTCATCAGTCGCTGGATTCGGAACGAGGAGGCCACACTCTTCGCCGGTTGTCGGCTGCTCAACGACTTCATCATCGACGGTATCACAGGAGAGGTTGCTTGACCTCGTACCTTACGGTCTGACGGCTGGGTGTGTTCCTTATCCTGGGCTGGACCGGTCAGGGACGCGGGGCGACTCTCCATATCTGGGTGATGGGTGTGGTGTCGGTGCTTGTGCCGGAATGGGGAAGGCCGTAGAGGTCTTCAATCGTGCGCAACACATTGTAGTGGGTGATCCGCTGGTCATAGCGACCGGCTTTCATCATGGGCCCGACGAAGAGCGTCACAATCCGGTTATTCTCTTTCTTATTGTCCTCATCCCAGGTCACGATCAGCAGACTGTTGTGCTGCTGTGCCCACTGGACGTAGGCACCTAGGTGTTCCTGGAGCCACCGATCGGCGGTCTGAATCCTATCGGGGTCTTTTCCGTGGTGCATGTCGTTGACCTGGTTCGGCGCGATCACGCTCACAGTAGGGAGCTTGGTGTAATCGGTGGGAAAACTTGTCATCGGTACATTGGCCGTTGCCGGGAGCCCATTGGTCGCGCTGTCTTGCCAATTCACCCAGGGATTATGCTTGCGTACGTACAGCCCCTCGTCGCAGGTGAGAGAGCCAACCGAGGGGAGGTCTTCCGAGTATCCGGCGAATGTCAGCCCTGCCGTCAGCAATGCGTGCCCAAGGTTTGGTGTCGTGAAGATGTGCGGGCACGAGTTATCGGTTGTGCCTTGTGTCGATCCTGAAAATAGCGCGAGATAGTTCGGTTGGCTGGGGTAGGTGACGCCAAAGGACTGCGTGAAGACTGCGCCCTGGGTTGCCAGGCTGTTGATGTACGGCGCATCGGGCGAATTGATAATCTGGCTAAAGGAGTGATTTTCTTCAATCACTATCACAATGTGATCGGGTCTGGGGAGGGGAGGGGTGCTGTCGTCCAACGTTGACGCCGCAGAGAGGGCGCCTACACCCACAGCCAGCGGCATGATAATCATTCCGAGAATGAGCTTCCCGCGCATATGAATGTGTACCATTCCCTCACGCTGATTCGCCATAGCAGGATGCTAAAAAAGTCTGCCAGCCTGTCTTGTTCATTTGGTCTATCTGGTCTATTCGGTCTGTCTCGTGTGTTTGGTTGAACGAAACTAACCAGACAAACCAGATAGACCAGATGAACCAGACAGACCAGATACTACGACTCCGTTGGCGGTTCAGGGCAATCGATGAGATAGCGAGGTAGTGCGGGGAGATCGGTGGCGATCTGTTGAGCGTGGCAGGGGGGAATATCTTCCTTCAATCGCCTCAGAAGCCTGAGGACCTTCATGCTGGGAGGTACCTCGCAAACCCATAGGTGCGAGCCGGATTCCAGTTCTTCCATGTGTCGTTGTACGCGGAACCCCGGATGCTCCATGAAATATGCGGATAAGAATCCTCCGATGGCCTGGACCACCCAAGGGTGCGCGGTGACATATCGGTAGCTGACCCGAAGCTCGACCACCTGCATGGGCTCTTGCTCATCCATCGTTAGACGAGAGTATAGCCTGTTCCGGGCTATAAAATCTTGTGATTGCCACGCCGGTGCTTGACCCATTTCAGTTCTGCATGTAGGGTCCCGCGATGTATTGGCCTGCGTGCGGGACGAGCGAGTAAAGCAAGAAAAGCGAGATGTGCCGAACAGGTTATTGGTTTGAGTCGCGCATTTCGCGCTCGCCTCGCCTGTCTAGCCCTCATTTATTAGCAGGCTGCGGAAAAACATGGTTGGTTTGTTTTGTTTATCTGGTTGATTTGGTTTATCTGGTTAGTTTCGTTCAACCAAACAAACAAGACAAACCAGACAGACCGAATGAACAAGACAGGCTGGCTGACTTGTTCAGCATCCTGGTAGGAGACAGATGAAGATTGCAATTATTGGCGGAGGACCGGCCGGGCTCATGGCCGCGGAAGCGGCGAATGCGGCCGGCGCACAGGTCGATCTCTATGACGCCATGGCGTCGGTCGGTCGCAAGTTTCTTCTGGCAGGAAAAGGCGGCCTGAATCTCACGCACTCGGAACCGTCTGAGAAATTTCTTTCGCGCTATGGTGCACGTCGCGTGCAGATCGCGCCGCAGCTTGCATCGTTCGGGCCTGATGCGCTCAGAGCCTGGGCCCGTGGACTCGGCATCAACACATTTGTGGGCTCTTCCGGGCGCGTGTTCCCCAGCGATCTCAAGGCCGCGCCGTTGCTGCGCGCCTGGCTCCGCCGGTTGCGCCAGGCCGGCGTCCGATTCCACATGCGTCATCGATGGTCCGGCTGGGACGAGCGAGGAGCTCTGTGTTTTGCCACGGCAGTGGGAGCTCTCTCTGTCCAGGCCGATGCAGTGGTGCTTGCGCTTGGAGGCGGCAGTTGGCCGAAGCTCGGGTCCGATGGAAGGTGGGTGCCGCTGCTGGCAGGACGCGGGCTTC
>PLBR01000170.1 GCA_003135435.1 Nitrospira sp.
AGATTGTTCAAGGCCTCGGAATACAGCTTGGCGTGTTCGCCTTCCGCTGTCTTTGCGTAGTTGAAGGTCTGAACAGCATCTCTGTTCCCCTCGGCGCGAGCCTGCTTGAGGAATTCCGGATACATGGTGTCGCGCTCGTAAGACTCTCCCTTGATCGCGGCTTCGAGGTTTTCCTTGGTCGACTTGACGACCGGAGTCTCGATCTTTGCCTGGGCGGTACCGCCCATCTTCTTGATCACAGCGGCGTGGTTAGCGGCGTGAACNNTTCCTGGTCGGCTTTTTCTGCGAACGCGAGGTAGCGCGAATGGGCATTGCTTTCGCCGTTGAATCCCGCTTGCAAGTTGTCGAGTGTTGTTGTCGCCGCGGCAGCCCCGCTTGGCAGGGCAATCAAGGCGAGCGTAAGAGCGAGCACACTATAAGCGAACCTCTCCATAACAGCATTCTCCATTTCAGCGAGTCGCGATCTTTCCATTCAGATCGCTCGCCGGAGAGTGGTGCACGGATCGGGCCAACCATCGATTTGCGCCAAGTTGTACAGAACAAACTGTGAGGACCGCGACGATTACACCCCCAGTCCGGTGCTTGTCAGAAGAATCGGACAGCGAATGTCAAAGCCATCGGACAACACAACATGTCTGGCCGGTTTGGTCGTTCCAATCGTCCGGGACCCAAGCGGGCGAACACAAGGCGACCGCCTGCTAATAGCGCTATCGAGTCTGTTGTCTGTCGGTTGGGATCTCCAGTTTTTGATCGGGAATCCGAGGGTAAAGACTTGTAAATCCCCTCGGCTTTGCGTCCGCCCGGCACCCAGCTTGCACAGACTTCAATTGGGATGCCGAGTACAAGAGCCACCCGTGCGATCCCCGGGACCGGCTGATCTCGGCTCTTCACGCCTGGGGGTGTAGTTCGGCTTAAAGGGCATGGGATGTCGCGAGGTATCCCCAGGGTCTGCTGCTCGTTGTTCGAAGGACATCAGATGAAGATTCTTCGGCGTCACTGGATGATCGCAATTCTGACCGCGCTGGCAGTTGCTGCCTATGCTGTATTTCAATTGAAGGGGAACGATAATCCGCAATATTTCACGGCCAAGGTCGACCGCGGTGACATTAGCCAGGTAGTCGAGGCCACTGGAACCATCAATGCCGTAACCACCGTGCAAGTCGGCTCTCAGGTTTCGGGGACCGTTTCTCGTCTGTACGCAGACTTCAATTCCCGCGTAAAGAGAGGACAAGTTATAGCGCAGATCGACCCCCCACTCTTCGAAGGATCGCTGCTGCAGGCCAAAGCCGACCTAGCCAATGCGCAGGCCAGCGTCGCCACTGCCAAAGCAAATTTCCAGAAGGCATTGGCTTTGCAAGTTCAGACCACGGGCGACTACGAACGCGCCAAAGCCTTGACTGCACAACGCGTCATGAGTACGCAGCAACTTGACTTGGCCAAGGCCAACTACGATTCGGCGGTGGCCGGCGCGTCCGCGGCCGGTGCCCAGGTGAAGCAAGCCGAAGCCCAAGTGCAGCAGCGGGAAGCCGCTGTCAGCGTAGCCCGGACCAACCTGGACTATACCACCATACGTGCTCCCATCGACGGCACCGTTATTGCACGCAACGTGGACGTTGGCCAGACCGTTGCAGCCTCGTTACAAGCACCGACACTATTCACGATTGCTCAAGACCTGACCAAGATGCAGGTCTACGCCAGCACCGATGAATCCGATGTAGGCGCGATCAGGCCAAACCAACGAGTCATCTTCAAAGTCGACGCCTATCCAAAGGAGAGCTTCAGCGGACTGGTCTCTCAAGTACGGATGAACGCCACCACTGTTCAGAACGTTGTCACTTACAACACGATCATCGATTTCGACAATCCTGAAATGAAGCTGTTTCCTGGGATGACGGCCTACATCACGATTCCGGTGACCTCGGCAACGAATGTACTTCGTGTCCCAAATGGCGCGTTGCGTTACAAGCCCGACATGAAAGCCGAGGAAATACGCGCGTTGTATCAGAAGTATGGCCTCGACAGTGGAGGCGAGGCCCATAGCATCGTCAAACAACAGACAGAAAGCGCCAGGCCTGAGTCCAGTGGTGGAACGGTAAACGCTAACGACCGCACTGTCCAACAAGAGAAGACAAGTCTCCTCGCACGCACGGCTAATCCGCCACTGGATGTCGCCGTCCTCTGGAAGCTGCGTCCGGACAAGACTCTAGAACCGGTAAGAATCCGATCCGGCATAACCNNTGGTCACAGGTTCTGTTCTCGCCGGACCGAAAATGGGGCCCGGAATGACGAGTCCAACTAGGCATTAGAGAGGAGATCCTCGGGAGCGAGAAGACAGAACGTGGAGCGCTGCGTTTCTCACAGGAAACTATGGTCACGATGAGCCAATCCGAGATGAACGTCGCTCCCTCGCAACTGGGGAAAGTGAGGATCCACGTTCTTGACGTCCACAAGTACTACGACTTGGGCGAAACGCGAGTGCATGCGCTTCGGGGTATCACGATGGATATCGCCAGTGGTGAGTTCGTGGCCATCATGGGAGCGAGCGGAAGTGGTAAGTCCACGTTCATGAATATTCTGGGCTGCCT
>PLBR01000057.1 GCA_003135435.1 Nitrospira sp.
CAATGTCGGACAGGCTCCTAGCCCGCACTATTCATGACGGTTCGTGGAGAAATCGCCCGGAACGCGCTCCTCGTGAAGCGTATCTCGTTATTCACGCGAGACTCGCGAGAAGTGCGAGAAAAGCGGGACTGGCCGAAAGTTTCATCTTCGCGAGTCGCGCCTGTCGCGCACGTGTTGCCTGTCTCGCTCACGCTTCAGGAACGATGCGCGACAAAGCACGTCGCGGCGGCGAATCCGCGATTGCAGCAGAAGCGTTCATGAATAATGTGGGCAAGAGCCTGCAGAAAATGGCGCGTGCCCTCGATCATTCCTGCCAATCGGCTTGTTCAAAATTACGCGGCGCGAACGGCTAAATCTGTACAGGAGTGTGCTCATTCAAGGTGCATGGCCCACCCGGGTCTCAGGTGATGATGCGACTGCCACCCATGAAAATACTGTCACAGCGCGGCATCCCACTGCTTCTCAGCTAGGAAGATGTCATCTGGTGATGAGGCCTACAAGTTGCGGCATTTCCACAATATATTGGCACAAAAGGTGCACATGACGTTACAGTTCTCTTATGACCCCTGCACATCGTGACACAAACGAGCATCCACTGAGCCTAGACAGTTCCCTTCTTCATATATTTACTCAATAAACGAACCGCACGAATCATGACATTGCTTCTCGACCGATCTACCCAGCAAGCCCTCCTTGAACTCAAGCGCGTTCTGATCATCGATGACGAAGAACCGATTCGTCGGCTACTGGGATACATGCTTCAAACCCATGGGTATGAGACGATCCTCGCGTCCGATGCGCGTGAGGCACGGACACGGTTAGACGAACAGCCCTTTGCGTTGATTTTGTGCGATGTGAATATGCCCGGCGAGTCGGGCATGGATCTGGTCCGCGATATCCTGAGTCAGTATCCCCATACCGCCGTCATCATGGTGACCGGTCTCGACAGCTCGGTGCTGGCGAACGCTGCGCTGGACATGGGCGCCTTTGGATACATCGTCAAGCCCTTCGAGTCTAATGAAGTCATGATCGATGTCGCCAATGCGCTCCGCCGCCGCCGGCTTGAACTTGAAAATCGCCTGCACCGGGAGAACCTGGAAGACATCGTCAGAACCAGGACGATGGCTCTCCAGCAAGCGCTTGAGTGGCTCGAGCGAAGTGAAAAGGAGCTGCGTCTCTCACGAGAGGAAACGATTCAACGGCTCGCCATCGCCGCCGAATACCGGGACAGTGCCACGGCACAGCATATTCAGCGCATGAGTCACTACTGCGAATTACTCGCCAGGAAGTATGGGCTGTCTTCCGAACGGTGTGATTTGATCCGCACCGCCAGTCCGATGCACGACATCGGAAAAATCGGCACGCCGGATCATGTCCTCCTCAAGCCCGGCAAGTTCACGCCGGAAGAATTCGCCGTCATCTCTCAACATTCGGAGATCGGCTATCGTATCCTCAGCGGATCGGATGCGGAGATCCTCAAAGTGGCGGCATCGATCGCCTGGACTCACCATGAGCGTTGGGATGGCAACGGATATCCGCGCAAGCTGAAAGGCGAAGCGATTCCCGTGGAAGGACGAATCGCCGCGATCGCCGATGCCTTCGATGCCCTCACCACACAACGGGTCTACAAGCCCGCCTTTACCCTCGATCACGCCGTCGATCTCATGACCAAACATCGGGGGGAACACTTCGACCCCGAACTCCTCGATGTCTTCTTTGCCTCGCTGAACGATATCAAGCATATCCATGACCAGTATGCCGACCAATCACCGCGCGGAATGATTCCCGAGGCCTAGCCTCCTTTTCGTCATTTCGTTGACCAGTTTTCCACCCGCCGATATACTTTCCTCATCTCGTCAGGTACAGCCCCGCGCACAGATTCTCAGGCTCTGTACCCACACCATCTCACGTTGGCGAAAGGATTGCCGATCATGGCAAAGAAGACAACGGCGGCCCGCAAACAGGGGA
The DNA here is from genome assembly GCA_003135435.1 of Nitrospira sp. Classification (GTDB taxonomy): domain Bacteria; phylum Nitrospirota; class Nitrospiria; order Nitrospirales; family Nitrospiraceae; genus Palsa-1315. Next base: position 1,969 of record PLBR01000057.1, read on the forward strand.
CGACACGCAATTGGATCGCTTACCTGTGCGAATCCTTGGTCACATCCGGAGTCATGCCGACCTGGGAGGCTGCGACCTATCTGACCGAGAACCTGTTTGGAGAAAAACCAAATCCCCGCCTTTTAAGTACGACCAACGCCTACGAAGTGACGTCTCAATTTCTTCAGCGGCTGTACCATCCCCTCGTTGAAGCCGCCTCTCGCGACATCACCTTGCCCGATGGCGCCCTGCTGCACGTGTTTACGGATATCAGCCTCACCGGAAAGTCTGCCGTGCTCGTCGTCTATGTGTCCGGTAATAATCACCCAGACCAGCTGCTGATGCTGGACGCGGCAAAAGCCTGGGAGCTGGTCTTTACTGATTCAGAGGACGTGAATCGCTGGGCAGAAGAACGATATCGGTGGGTGAAGTCGGCGCTGACCGCGGCGATTGGCAAGCCGACCACTGCGGCGGTGCTTGCAGCAGTCTCATAAGCAACACCTCGCCTTCGAGGTTCGTGCGTACCTCGTGTGATCCCCTCTTACCCTCCGGTGGGTTCATAGTTCAGGTTCGGCCCCAACCATCGCTCCAGCACTGAAAGGGGCATCCCTTTTCGTGCCTGGTAGTCGAACACCTGGTCCTTCCCAATTTTCCCCACCGCGAAATACCTGGCGTCTGGATGAGCGAAATAGAGCCCGCTGACCGAGGCAGCAGGCCACATCGCGAAACTTTNNGTCCGCTCACCGAACTGCCCGGCCACATCGCGAAACTTTCCGTCAGGGTAATTCCTGTGTGCTTTTCTGCGGACAAGAGATCGAACAGCAGGCGTTTCTCGGTGTGGTCAGGACAGGCTGGGTAGCCTGGCGCGGGACGAATGCCGCGATACTTTTCACGGATCAGATCCTCACTTGACAGCGTCTCTCCTTTGCCGTACCCCCACGCCTCACGCGCCTGCTTATGAAGATACTCGGCAAAGGCTTCAGCCAAGCGGTCGGCCAAGGCTTTCGCCATAATGGAATTGTAGTCGTCGTGGTCGCGCTCGAACTCTCGACATAAGATGTCCACCCCTACTCCCGTCGTCACGGCAAAGGCTCCGACATAATCCGCGCGGCCGGACTCTTTCGGTGCGACAAAATCCGCCAGCGCAAAACTGCACTGCCCTTGCGGCTTCTCCGATTGCTGACGCAAGGTGTGGAACGTCGTTAAGACCGCCGTACGACGGTCATCGCGGTAGATTTCAATATCGTCTCCCACACTATTGGCAGGGAAGAACCCATACACCCCGTTGGCGGTGAACAATCGTTGATCCACAATCTTGTGGAGCAAGGCCAACGCATCGTCGTATAACTCTTTGGCCTTGGGGCCAACGACAGGATCTTCAAAAATGGTCGGGTAGCGTCCGCGCAATTCCCACGTGTGAAAGAACGGCGACCAATCGATATAGGGAATCAGCTGATCCAACGGCTGCTGCGGCACCACCTTCACCCCCGTGAAGGCTGGCTTGGGGATATCGACCTCAGCCCACTTGGATTGGAGTCGATTGGCTCGCGCCCGCGCCAACGTCCAGAGGGATTTGGCTCCCTTGTCCTGATGGATCTGGCGTATCTGATCATAGTCGGCGCGAACCTTCTTGGCGAAGTCGGCCCGCAAGTCGGCATTCACCAAACTCCCGACGACGCCGACCGCTCTGGAGGCGTCCAGTACATGCACCACGGAATGGTTGTAGCCCGGGGCGATCTTGACGGCCGTATGGGCTTTGCTCGTGGTGGCACCGCCGATCAGTAACGGCAGGTCAAAGCCCTCGCGCGTCAGCTCGCGTGCGACATGCGCCATTTCGTCAAGCGATGGGGTAATGAGTCCGCTCAACCCTATGATCGCTACCCCATGTTCGCGGGCAGCCGCCAAGATCTGTTCACAGGGCACCATCACCCCAAGATCGATCACCTCGTAATTATTACATCCCAGGACCACCCCGACGATGTTCTTCCCGATGTCATGTACATCGCCCTTGACCGTGGCGAGAAGGATCTTACCGTTTGAGCACGACGCACCTGATTGTTGCTTCTCAGCATCCATGAATGGCATGAGGTAGGCCACGGCTTTCTTCATAACCCTGGCGCTCTTGACCACTTGAGGCAAAAACATCTTGCCGGACCCGAACAGGTCCCCGACGATGTTCATACCGGCCATCAGTGGTCCCTCGATCACATGCAGCGGCTTGGCATACTGTTGTCGAGCTTCCTCGATGTCCTGCTCGATATAGTCGGTCATGCCTTTCACCAATGCATGGGAGAGGCGCTCCTCAACCGTGCCTGAGCGCCACTCATCATCTTTCACCGCCACTTTGCCCTGTTGTTTGACGGTCTCGGCAAACGTCACCAATCGTTCTGTCGCATCCGGCCGGCGGTTCAGCAACACATCTTCGACCAACTCCAGGAGATCCTTGGGAATCTCCTCGTACACCGCCAACTGTCCGGCGTTCACAATTCCCATGTCCAGGCCGGCCTTGATGGCGTGATACAGGAATGCCGCATGCATCGCCTCGCGCACGCGGTTGTTGCCGCGAAACGAGAAGGAAATGTTGCTGACGCCGCCACTGACTTTTGCCAGCGGAAGATGCTGCTTGATCCAGCGCGTGGCTTCGAAGAAATTCACCGCATAACTGTTGTGTTCCTCGATCCCGGTCGCCACGGTGAGGATGTTCGGATCGAAGATGATGTCCTGGGCTGGAAAGCCGATGCGCTCCGTGAGGAGGCGATAGGCTCGCTCACAGACCTCGACCTTGCGCTCATACGTATCGGCCTGACCGCGCTCATCGAAGGCCATCACCACCACGGCAGCCCCATAGCGATGAACTAATTTGGCCTGCTGGAGGAACTTAGCTTCGCCTTCTTTGAGGCTGATGCTATTGACGACGGGCTTCCCCTGGATGTCCTTCAAACCCGTCTCTAGTATGTCCCACTTCGAACTATCCACCATGATGGGTACGCGAGAGATATCCGGTTCCGACGCCACCAACCGCAGGAACTTCTCCATGGCAGCCTGGGAGTCGAGCATGCCTTCGTCCATATTGATGTCGATAATCTGGGCACCCCCCTCGACCTGTTGTCGCGCCACCGAGAGCGCGGCTTCATAATCGCCTCCTAGAATTAGTTTGGAAAAGGCCGGTGACCCCGTGACGTTGGTCCGTTCACCGATATTCACAAAGTTCGATTCCGGCCGAATCGTAACCGCTTCCAGCCCGCTCAATCTGGTGTGCGGCTCGACGGACGGCACGACGCGGGGAGGAAGGCCTTGCACGGCTTCGGCAATCAGCTTGATGTGTCCGGGTGTCGTCCCACAACAGCCGCCGACGATATTCAGCCAGCCATTCTGCGCCCATTCTTTCAATTGGGGTGCCAGGCTCTCGGGTGTCTCCGGAAATCCCGTCGGCAGCAACGGATTCGGCAGTCCGGCATTCGGATGGCAGCTCACAGAGATCGGAGCCAGGCGCGAAAGCTCTTCAATCAATGGGCGCATTTCTTTGGGGCCTAACGCGCAGTTGATGCCGACGCTGAGCAAGGGCACATGGGAAATGGAATTCCAGAAGGCTTCGATCGTTTGGCCCGTCACCCCGCGATTGCTGCCAGCCTGAATAAACGTCACCGAGGCCATGAGGGGGAGCCTGATGTGGCGATCATCGAAAAATTTATCAATGGCAAAGAACGCAGCCTTCGCATTGAGCGTATCGAAGATGGTCTCGACCAACAAGAGATCGACTCCGCCGTCGACCAAGCCACGGACCTGCTCGTAGTAGACCCTCACCAGTTCGTCATAGGTGGTGCCACGCGCCGCAGAATTGTTGACATCGGTTGAAATGGACGACGTCTTCGTCGTGGGTCCAATCGCCCCGGCCACAAAACACGACCGCCCAGGCTCTGTCTTCATGACCTGCGCCGCAGCACGTCTGGCACATTCCGCTCCGGCTCTCGCGATCTCGTAGGCCAGCGACTCCATGCCGTAGTCGGCCAGGGAGATGGCTTGCGCGTTGAACGTATTCGTCTCCACGATGTCGGCACCGGCCTCAAAATACTGGCGATGGATCTCTTCGATAATGGCCGGCTGCGTGAGGTTCAACAGATCGTTGTGCCCTTTCTGATCCTTCTTCCAATCTTTGAACCGCTCGCCCCGAAACGCCGCCTCGTCCAGCTTCCGCTGCTGGATCATGGTTCCCATGGCCCCGTCGAGGACGAGAATGCGTTGTTGCAGTAAGGCTTCTAACGATCCACTCATACGACCTGTCTCCGCGATCGAATCCGTTCTGATTGTGTAGGACGTTCCGTCATCATAACTGACAGGTTCTTACACCGGCAAGCAATCCCGATCGTCCGCGCCTTGACAGGATGGGAAGCCACCGATACGATGCTGGTACCAGCTGGAGAGAAACTGTGCTCCTGCGTCTTTCCATCCATACCATCGTCGCGTCTCTGCTGCTTCTCTTATCGACCACCGGCGTCTGGCTCCAGCCTTCTGCAGTCCTCGCAGCACCCTATTTTGAGGATGGGTACCTCGGGCTTACGCAAACGGAATTACATCAACAACTAGGGATGCCGCAGGCGGTGCGCGATCGGAAGTCCGCGCTGCGCGTCTTTACCTATTACGCCATCACTGATTGGGAGAAGTATTTTCAGAAGCTCGTCTCGCCGGAAAATGGCGAGGATGTCTATACCTTTACACGTGATGGCGTCGAGATCCAATACTCGTTCAGTTACACCGTCGATCCCAACGATGAACGCGAGAATCGAACCTTATCCGTTCGGCTCGTCGATATCGAATTCTCCCCCGCCGTCCCCCTCGCCCAGATCCCCACGCTCGTCCCGGAGTTTCACCCTTCAGGAGACCCCGCGTCCCCATCCTTCCGATCGAATATTTGGGTGCTCTTGTTTATAGGCGCCGCGTCGCCACAGGCTCGGTTTATTGTGAAAGAGGCAAGCAGGGACAAGCTGGATTGGACTCTGGCCTACCAACTATTCTCGTTGCAAGGCCTGCCGGACCCACTCACGACCAAGGCGCTGATCGATCGAATGGAAATCAGCACTCAAAGTGTCGACCTTGTGAAACAACGCCAGCGACACACTCATGACTCCATTCTCAATCCTTACTCACGAGAATTCTCTCAGCACGCGCTAGCTCCTCAGCCGCCCGCGGCCAAGAAAATACCTGTTCCCAAGTACGCAGACTAGCCGCGCTGGGGCTCATAATATAGCGATGATGAGGAAAAGCAGAGACCAGGAGCTTATCCGACGTTGGCATTCGTCACGAGGCGAAGGAGGGGCGGGCAGATGCGCGGCCGCAGACCCGGAAAAACCGGAGGCGTATTCGCTGGAATACGGTGAGGATTTTTCGGGGCCGAGAACAAAGTAGATGCCTGGCCATCGTTCGCCGTAGTAGAACGAGTAATGTCGGACAGGCTCCTAAGGAGCGCGCTGGAGATGCTCCTGCTGTTTGACTTGGATCTTCCCCGCCTGACCACTCAATAGATCCAGCGGGGCATTCTGCGAGGTAAAAACTAAGGCAGGAACGATCAAACCCAACATGATCAAGCACCATAGAGACAGGAAGCGGATGACTTGGCTCCGCCCAAAAAACCTGGCAATCAGGCAGATCACCGCGACGATGGTACCGAAGCTGAGAACTTGAGACTGATAGTGAGTCAACCCGGAAATACTTGGAGTGAATATACCGAGTCCCGCGCCAGTGTAATTTGCCCAACCAATAATCTTCTGCTGTAGTGTTACGGCAGCAGAATGATCGGATGCGCCTTTGGGGACCTGCTCCGTCACCTGCACCTTCGCACGATACCGTTCGGGGATACTCTCGAAGTTGTCGGTCAAGACTGGAATGCCTCGGTCATCGATATAGGAATAGATGCTCGTGGCAGAAGCGATCCCCGGCAAAATGGAGCTAGTGATCCAGAGGAGTAGGATTAGAAAAATAGCAGCCGCACTGTCATTGAGCCGGAAACGATCTCCTTGATCTCTGGGAATCATTTCATTTCTGAATGGGTACATCACCACAAGTATACCGGCTATACCTGCCGCTCACATCTCATTGATTAGATTGAGACAAACAGTCTCGCTTCGCTTGACTCTCTCCAATTCACGTTGCTACGATGCGGCGCATCATGCATCACGCCACCGCCGCTACCCATGAATCGATGAATGCCTCTCCAACTGATCTGGAAGAACCGATCCCCTTCATCCGCCGCCGCCCGGTTCGGCTCACCATCTACGCCGGGCTTGGCCTGTACGTTCTCCTCATGGTGATCTGGCCGCTCATCGCACAACTCAAAGACCCAGATTTTCAAAAACATATCGCGGAACATCGCGTCATGGTGGGCATGTCGAAAGAGCAGGTGTTACAGGCCTGGGGAGGACCACAAACGATCAACACGACGTTCACCAAAGAAGGCATTCGCCACGAGGAATGGATTTTTGAAGATTGGGAAAGCGCCGCGGCAGTGAAACACCGCTATCTATACTTTGAAGAAGGCAGCCTCATCGGCGGATGGTTCCAAGGCTCGGGCGAACGGCTCCCCATTCAGTCCCCGTCCAATCCGCACAGCCCAAAACCGAGAACGTAGCGGGAAGCTGAAAAAGTCCGCCAGAAAAAGAAGACTGTTGTTTGGTTGAACAAGACCAACCAGAGAGACCAGATGGACCAGACAGACCGGAATTGTCCCAAACGTGCAGACCATCAAAGTTCTCGTGTACCAAAATAGTTTTTCGGCAGCCTACTGGTCTTTACTTACGGCTGCGACGAGACATCACGCACTGCCAACCGCAGTCGGCTCAGCAGCACTTCCGCATGAACCTGATCGCACTCATCGACCATCACACGAGAGTTGAGAATGGGGAGTCCGGGATACAAGCTACTTACATGTTCGTTCTCAACTATATAGGCGATGCCACTACCCTCCAGCAGACTCGTGATCATCGCCAGCTCGCCCACGCTCTGCGGCTCAGTGAGACGGATCATCGGCATGCGACACCCTCCACGTTCAAACCGACCACGGGCAGTTGACCCCCGTCGTTTCGTTGCTTTTTCTCTGCATCTCCCTTACACTCATCCACGGGCTACGGGGTTTCTGTAATTTGTACGCGGCGCTCTTTGCCGGGACCGCCCGAAACGGTCAACACACGTTTCCATTCTCGGATCTGATACACCGCCCAGGCAGGAGATTGGCCTTTAAAATAGGCATTAGGGTCTTCCCCGCTGGCATTGAGAAAGATCGGCTCCGTGAAGCCTTCTTCCAATACATAGTCAAGGAGACAGTCCGTCACAAAACCCGACCCTCGCAGGGACACCTCTGCCAGCATCGACAGAATGTCTTCTGGATTTTGAATCGTCACATGCTTCATTGACGCACCTCCATGCCGTCGAATTGTAACGAGCCGCTCATCAGGAAGGCAACAGACATGACACGCCCCATGACGAAAAGCCGATTCCGAGAAGACCTCTTGCGTATTATGGATCGCAAGCATCATTGGGCCTGGCCGGCATTCGCCGACGGAACGGTCACCGTCGATCAACTCACACGCCACTTTCAACAAGAATACGGCGTGTACGTGCGTGACTTTCCTGTGTTCCTGGCACGCATTCACGGACAGAATCCCCCGGCCCCGGTCCGCCGGATGCTCGCCGATAATATTTACGAAGAAGACACCGGTGGGCTCTCGTTGGGAAAGTCACACCCGGAATTGTTCCTGACCATGATGGCAGGCCTTGGATTGCCGGCACGTGACTTTGACACAGTGCGCCTCTTACCGGCCAGTCAGCGCTACCGCGCCTGGCTAGACCGTGTCTCGAATAACCGAGACTGGGTCATCGGAGCGGCGGCCCTGACTGTCTTCGTAGAAGGCAGCGTTAAGGATCGCACCGAAATCTCCGACCCCTCCAAGCCCAAAACCGCCGAAGACATCGAAGCGATCGTCCAACGCCACCCACTGGTGAAATACTACGGCCTGTCCCCCGATTCCATGGATCTAATTCGCGCGCACCAACTGGTTGAAGCCGGCCACCGTCATGATGCCTATGCCATGGTGGTGAATTACGCCACGACACACACCCAACAACAGGCCGTCCTGAGCTGCCTCAAGAAATGCCTGACGCTCTGGCAGGCTTATCGCGATGCGGTCGCCAAAGCCTGTGGATTGAAGAAGACCTAAATTGTGTCTTGGTTGATCTATTCCGTATTCTTGTTTCTTGTTCTGACCATCAGCTATCCGCCATTGGCCATCAGCTCCCTTCCTTCCGACAACATGGCGCTGGTTCCTGTCGGAGAATTCCTGATGGGGAGTCCGGTCGGCAGCGATGGCCTTCCCGACGAACAGCCACAACGCCTCGTCTACACCGCAACCTTCTGGATCGACCACTACGAAGTCACGAACGATACCTATGCACGATTTGTCCAAGAGACCGGGCATCGCGCGCCGGCAAACTCGAACCCTGCCTCCACATTGTGGGAGAACAATGCACCGATCTCCGGCATCGGCAACCATCCCGTGGTGAATGTCAGCTGGGAGGATGCGATTGCCTATTGCACATGGGCCGGCAAGCGTCTGCCGACCGAAGCGGAGTGGGAAAAGGCCGCGCGCGGTACCGATGGCCGTCGCTACCCCTGGGGAAACGAGTGGAACTTCAAGAAGGCCAACAGCGCCAGCTATTGGGCTGGACGAACCATCGACTTTCAGAGCGGAGCGGACTGGGATGCCTTCTGGATCAGGGGCGAAGGAGCGAAGATTTCAAACGAGAAGGGCATGAAGGGACAAGTGCTTACCATGCCGGTCGCTAGCTTTCCAGAAAGCGCGAGTCCCTATGGACTGCATGACATGGCAGGCAATGCCGCTGAATGGGTGCAGGATTGGTATAACCCGAACTACTACAAAGATGCTCCTCTCTCAGACCCTCAGGGACCTCCTCGAGGAGCGATCAAAGCGATGCGCGGCGGGTCCTGGCTCAAGCCGGCTATCAGTCTTCGCACGAGCGACCGGGACTGGGGCACCATGGACAGCCGCCCGAGCGGGACCGGCTTTCGGTGCGCAAAGGATGCCTTCTAGCTCCCGCTTACACAAACAATCCCACGGGCAGATGCACCTGACCTGGGAACACGCTGTTCAACTCCGCCGCATTGACGCCGAAGTGCCTGACCAGCACGTCGGAAAAGATATTGCGGAATTCCACGGTGGATCGAAGGTATCGACCTGAGTCGAGATTGGCATCGATGAGCGACGACGGGAAGCCCCCCGCGCCATGATAGAGGCCTCCCTTGACCCCGCCTCCGAGTACAAACCAGACCGAGGCCTTCCCGTGATCGGTTCCACCGCTGGCATTTTGCCTGACGGTCCGACCGAATTCCGTACAGGTCAACAGAACCACCTTGCCCATCAGCGGTCCCATATCGTTGTAGAACGCCTGGATCCCTCCTGAAAACTCCGCCAATCTCGCCCCTTGCGACAGCGTGGCGCCACCGCCGACGCCTTGGTCATCGTGTGTATCCCGTCCACCGATATCAACCGTCGCCACTTCCAGTCCTAATCCGGACCGGATAATGTGAGCTACATCGCGAAGTTGTCTGCCATAGGAGGTATTGGGATACATCGCACCGTTCTGAGGTGCCGCGGGACCGATCGCCTCGACCGAGGCCACCCGATTCAACATGTCTGGTCCAAGCGCATGGACGAGCCGGCTATAGGCATTCGTACTCGTCGATTGAGGATCCTGCGCGTAGAGCGCCCTGAGGTTCAATTCCAACGGAGCCTTTGAGCTACCGAGTCTCGCAAAACTCAAGGCTGACAGGTCGTTGATGGCAGGGACCAGAATCGCCCCACGCAACGAATCGGCCAGATCGCTCCTCATCCCGGCAGCACGAATGGTGGGCGACCCCACAGCGCCGACTGCCTGAAGATAGCGATTGAGCCACCCGTCTGTTGCCTGGAAGAGCCCCCGCTCAATCGTATCTTGGTCCGTGAAGTGCGATTGCGTGGAACCGGCAAACCCCGCCTGCGTCACGATCGCCAATGTATTGTTGTTGTAGAGATCGAGAAACGGCTGAATCGCCGGGTGCATGGCGAACCCCATGCCTGGGAGATCGATTCCTGAGCCATCACCGGTTCCAAGCTGGGGAATACCGATGTTGCCCGCTCCGCTCAATGCCGAGGGTCTCACGACATAGTACTGCGGGTCCGAATAGGCACGACCGTGTTCAGGCCGTCGTTTCCTCCGCGTTGAAACACGACCACCAACGTCTTCCCTGCATTGGTCACAGCCGACGCCGAACGTCGGAGGAATTCGGCCGGAAAGAAATTCAAGACGAGGGTCGCTCCTGCAACCCCGAGCGCACGCTTCAAAAATGTTCGACGTGACAGATCTTCTTGTTCTGCGCGACATTCTAAACAGGTATGCATAGCCACCTCACTGATATTTGTAGCGTGGACTCGCCAGGATCGTCGCCAGCATCCGGTCGAGCGGTGCTTCAACACTCGCGTTATCGAGATTAAAGGTCCCACCACCACTTCGGAGGGTGGTGAGATAGGTCTGATACTCTGTCAGGCGAAAACTCGCATTTTCTCCTGTATGGTCAATCACTTCCGTTTTTGGTGCCAGGGTTTGGTGCCAGGTTTTGTCGAGCAGGTTGACGTAGGGCCGTTCCTCGTCGGGCATCCATGTGGCATAGTACTTGAGCGTGGTGGTCGCCTTGCTATGCCCCAGCATCTTCGCCACGTACAAGAGGGGGACATTCGAGGAGAGGAGCAGGCTGGCGAACGTATGCCGAAGATCATACGGCGTGAAGTGGGGGAGTCCCGCCTGCTTCAGGATCTTTCGGAAGTGGTAGAGGATGTGTTCCTGCACAATGACGTGTCCGGCGTCGTCACGGAAGAGCCAGAGCGAGTCCCGCCCGTGTGCCATCGCTTCCACCTCTACCCAGGTCGCATAGCCCCGAAGTTGCGCCACGAGGGCATCAGAGAGATCGACCGTCCGCTGTCGCTTCGTCTTGGTGAGCTTCTCGCTCCCATCGAGATCGAGTGCCCGTTTGACGGAGAGCCGTTTGCGCGTGAGGTCGAGGTCGCCAGTCCGAAGCGCCAAGGCTTCACTGGGGCGGAGGCCCGTTCCGGCCAGGAGGGAGAAGAGCATCAGCCAGCGGACATGGAGCCGTCCGTCCTGGCGCATCGTCTGCATGGTCTGCTTGAACTGCGCCAACTGGTCGTGGCTCATGGAGTGCACTTCGGGGTCGAGCGATTGGTTCGCATCGTCAAGGGCCTCGCAATCACCGAGTGCCGGGTTCACGGGCACCAGCTCATGCTTGACCGCCCGCCGAAACATCGTGGAGAGGGTGGCCTTAATCAGTCGCACGGTATTCTTGCCCAAGGTCAGCCGCTTGTCCTCTAACAGTTGCATGACATGCACGGGGCGCACCTCTCGGAGCTTCATCGAGCCCAGCGTCGGCCAAATGTAGAGGGTGAAGAGGTGCGTATAACTCGCGTGTGTCCGTTGTGCCAAACGCGGCTTGACGATCTTCAGCCATCGCTCGGCATAGTCTTTGAGGGTGATGTCATGATCAGGGTGTACCGGCTCGGCGGCTTTCTTGCTCTCAGCCACGGTGTGAATCGTGAGGTGAGCCGACACGAGTTCCGCTTCCTCGCGTGTGGTTCCGCCGACCTTCCGACGCCGTGTACCGGAGGCATCCCGATAATCGACAATCCAGATGTCCCGGTCTTTGCGCTTCCAGACCTTCGCCATGATTATGCCCCCTGTTTGGCCACATATTCAGTCAAAGCGGACGGCCTCACCCGTACGGATTTTCCTAAGTGTTCCGCCTTCAACTTCCGTTGGCGGACTAGCTCATACACCCGATAGGCGGACATGTGCAACCGCTTGGCCACATCCGCCACCGTCAAGAGGTCTTCGGGTGCCGGTGTGACTGGCGCAGGCTGTGACAGCCGCTCCAGCATCCGCACTTGCAACAGGCCGACCATGCAGATTAGCTCTGGGAGCGGCGCATCATGGATCATCTGCTCAAAATTAATCGGCGTCATGATGCTTTCGCCAGTGCCTTCCGAGGTTTCAGCACACGGAACCAATACCGGCGCATCACCAATTTAAATTTGGCTGACTTGTGATATTTGGCAGCGGCGGCCCGCCCGGCTGGACTGGCGTTTTTTCGAGCGTACCGCTCTTTCTTGGTCATGGCCGGAGGTCGTGAGAGCCGACGTTGCCGGGCGGCTTGTCCCTCTGGAGACGCCGCACGCCGGGCCTTGGCTTTGACATTGGCCCTTTTTGATGCCGCCTGGCCTTTCGGGCTGAGTCGATATTTTTCCCGCGCTCGCTTACCGCGAGGAGAGCGTTCATACCAAAGTTTATAGGCTTCTCTACAGGTCATCGTCGCGTTCCCTTGGTTAGGCACACCCGCTATGTGCCACGGTCGGCACCTCGCGCTTGACCCGCCGAGCCAGGGCCAAGATGACGTTGGCGATTTCAGGCGTGGCTTTTTGTTCATAGCAGCCGGGGTCGTGGATGATCGACTCCAAACGGGTGCCCATCGTGCGCATCTGCTCTAGGGCGTGCGCGAACGGCGCGGGGCACTCCGGCGCGGGGAAGGCGTCTCGATACCGCTCCAGATGGTTCAATGTTTCGAGAAATTCCTTCAGGCAATCGGCCCACGTTAACGAGGCCAGAAAGCCATCCCACTTCAGTTTGTTGTCGTGTTCCATCGTGTTCCCTTCGGGAGTCAGAGACCGTGCGGCCTCTGACCCCCTCATGTGCTACTTAGGCGTTATTCGTGCGTGCGTCAGAGCATAATGCAAAGCTCTGTCCGTGGCGAACGGCAATATCGACATTACGTATTAACCTTACCTCGATAGCGTTCTGGGCCCATGCATTCCCACCAATGTTGGTAGCGAGAATCTCCATTGGACCCCACATACCGATCAGCAATTCCTCAAAATTCCCGAAGTATACTTCCGCGCAATCCGAGCTGGAACCCTTAACGAGGGTCGCCGGAATCTGCGTGGTCGTGAAGATGGGATAGTCGAGGCTCTTCGCGAGGGCTGCGTTCGTCAAGGGATACTGCACGTACTCGCCGGTCGTCTGACCGCTGAACTGGGCGATTCTTTCATTCTTCATGACCCGCGTCACTTTTGGACTCGTGATGAAGGCCAGCTTGCCAGTCAAGGCATTCTGATCTTCGACCACACCAGCCAGCTTGAGTGCATCTTGCCGCGTGAAGTCTCCACCGTTCGTCGCGATGGCATACGTTCCGAGACCGGACACGCCATTCAAACCAAGAGGCTGGTTGGACGCACCTGATCCACGCAACGCAACGCGATCCAACTCTAAACCAGCAACCTTGGCGAGGTCCCTGCGCGTAATCCCCTCACTGGAAGGATTCGACAGGATGTTCAGCAAGTTCGAGAACTGTGCGCGAATGCCGTATACCTTCGGAGTTAAAGTCACTTGCCCGAAGGAAGGATCACTCAATGACACCGTGGCGTTCTGGCCAATCCAGCTCCCAGAGGCACTCGTCAGTTGCTTCGGGATAATCACCGGAGAACCCGTGAGCTTCTCCATGACCGTGGCACCAGCGAGCACCACCGTCATGTTGGCGCGAAGCATTTCAATCAGGGCGTTGATATAATCTTGTGGCACCAGCCAGCCGCCTGAGGTCGTCGTGCCCGTATCGAGCGCCTTCTGCTGATAGTCGCCGATCACCTTCGCCATCTGTGAACTGAACCCGGCTTTCACAAGCGGGTTTTGAGTCCCATCTTTCGCCATGATTTGCGCAGCGGCCATCCGTAAGAGTCCGCCTGCGACATCGTCGGTGAACTCTGCCCCGCCAGCTACCCAGCTCTTGCGCTTGGCGAAGCCCGCCGTCCGTTCGATGTCCGCGATCCGGTGCTCAAAATTTTGCTGCTCACTAATCAGGTTTTTTACGCCTGAATGAATTTCCTCTAATACGTTTGCGTTTGACATTGTGACACCACTTTCTTGTTCCGCACTTTCGCCACAGAGCCGCTGTGCCGGTCGAGTCCGAGGTGTTGGCGCTGCCACTCATTGGGCTATTGGTTGCCCTAGCCCTGAATGTGTCCGTTCACCAGACTTCAAAAAAACACTTCATATTTTACCATGACAGTAAAAGTTGACAAGGGCACTTGTTAGTCAAACACGTACACACCGGGCACCGGCTGGGGCGCTTGGGCTAACACGAGGGCCCCGCTTGAGGCGTTTGCTACGTCATCCCTTGAGCCCGCTCCCCGATGATCGACTTTGTCTTTGCCGTTTCCGCCTCGGCGTCGTTCGAGTCCTCGCAGCTCCCGCAATAGCTCAGGATGATCGAGCAACACCGTCCGCTCTGAATTCACGAGGGGCAGCAACTCTAAATACAATTCAGACCGATTCCGTTCAGACGGCTCGAAGGTCACGCCGTTGATCTTGAACTGCTCCGCGCAAAATTCCGCGCTGTACCGATCACCCGTGGTGGTGGTGAGTCGATACGTTTTGAGGAACGTGCAGGCGTCCACGATCACGCTCGCGGGAGAAAAGGGCGGCGTCCAGGATCGCACGGCGTCCAGGATCGTTCGCGCTCCCTCCGCGTGGGCCACCGCCACGACGAACCGATCATGTCGGCCTCCTGAGGGGTCGGTGAAACTTCGATAGCTCACGTCAGCCTGAGGGGCTCGCTCACGAATGCCCGTGGCCACACAGGCTTGAATGGCTTCCAGGTCTAGCAATGTTGAGACGCCAGACCGGAACTGTCCGAGGACTTCCGCCCGGTAACTCTCTGGGTCATCGGCTTCCATCCGTTCTAAGTAGTTTGTGGACAGGGTCGGATTCATCTCCGGCGCTGAAGCCTGCCAGACTAAGACCGGCGCATCGTCACGGCAAAAATTATTCCGGTGGAGATCCCACAGTGCCCCGTTTTGACCGTAGGGTGAGCTGAGCACGATCAACTTCCCTCCGGTTGTGGCCAAGGTCGGACGCACCGCTCGCAGCATTTCTTTGTCGGTGGGGATATTCTCCGTCGAGGTGAAAAACCCCAGCTCGTCACAGATCACGACCCGTGCGCGCAGTCCCCGCACCGCCGCAGGCCGACAGGGATAGGCGCAGATGTTCACGCCATGCGCGAGCTTGATCGTGTCGGCGGTCACACTGAAGACTTCGGCCTGGAGTGCCGGGACCATCTCAAACGGCGCTTTCGCATAGCCGAATAGGGCGCGAATCGCGGAGCGTTGATCTTGCGCCAGGAGTAAGGCGTAGGTCTCGGTCTTGTCGGCCTTCGGCTGTGCCGTGACGGCTTCGTAGTCCGCAATCAATCCCGCAATGCGCGTCTTGCCGCTCTGCCTGCCCGTGATGCAGACCACTTCTGCAAATCCACCGGATGGTGGAGCATAGACGGACCGGCCTGTATGTTTCCGATAGAGGTCCAGCTCGCGTGCGTCGGCCAGGTCAAGGCCATAGGTCGCCTTGAGGAACACGAGCCAACTTGACCAGCTTTCCAAATTCTGAAACGCAGGGAGCGCCCCGAATATCTGGGGATGCGTCAGGGCCTCAATGATGGTGAGACGATTCGGTGTCACGCGTTCCCTCATGCCGCTCTCAACTTCTGCGCCCGTTTCGCCTGCCGTTCAAAAAATTGTGCCTTCAAGTACTTCAAAATCTTCCCCTCCGATTTTCGATCTCGAACCAGTCCCACCCTTCGACGGAGTCGGTTGTGCCTTGTGTCAATCCTCATGGCGTCCTTTCAAAAAAAATAGGGGCGGACCGCAAGGGGATACCATCCCCCCCTTTAACCGTTCCTCAATCGAAGGAAGCGTGACTTCGGTTGTTGAGGCGCGGGCCGCCCTTGTTGTGTCGTTAGGCACATGGATAATTTCCTGATTTGTTGAGAGACGTGTCATTGCCAGCCTGCACCTCGTGCAGTTCAGGCTCCAGCGCATCCGAGACGATCAGTCCATTCGCCTTCACCGCTGGCGGGGACGGCCTGCTGTGTTCCCAATCCCTCCGCTTTAGAAAATTGTCTGGTAACGGGGGGGTCTGTCCGGTTTCCCTCCAGTAAACCTTCTCCCGCTCCAGGAAGGCCATGATCTCGGTTAGGTACGGGACGCTCGGCTGGAGCAACTGGAACACCTCCAAGGCTCTGTGCTTTTTCTGTTTCAAGGGATACGCCGGGTAAAAAATGTGTGTGAACCAATTCGTGACGGAATGCTCCACGCCTTCTGGCCAAGGCCAAGGGAAACCATTTAAGGATGGGTTCTTTTTCTGCTCGGAATCAGCCTCCCTCTTTTGGGTATTGGCCAACACTGGCTCGTTCAAATCGCCCCAATTTGGACTATCTACTCTGGTCTTAATTTCCGGTTCGGATGAAGATGAAGATGAAGAGATGATCGATCGATGATCGATCGATGATCGATTATTCAGTCTTTGCTTCTTCGCCTCCCGCTCTGTGACCGCCTTCCTGCCAGCCGCCGATAGTTGCGTGACCTTGTCCATTGAGTCCTTAGATTCCCGATGGAGCCACTCATTGACGAGGCGCTGGCCATCATTTGTCCACCCCTTCAAGGCGTAGGGTTTGAGCGCGGCCCATCGCTTGGTGGTGATGCTCAGCAGTCGGGCTAGTTCGGTGTCATCACTCAGTAATGTGCCTGGCTGATTTTGGTCCCACGACAGCCGCCAGCAACGTGTATACGCGCCTTCCTCTTCCACGGTCATTCCTGCCGTCAGCCTAGAGAAGTCGCCGACAAAGTATCGGAAGTAAGGAAGGTTCATGTCAGCGCGTCGTCCCTTCCGTGATCCCTAGCGCCACCATTATCTTGGGCCAGCCGACCTTCTCAGAAATAGCAAACAGCTTTTTCAATGCCGATGCCCGGCGTGCGATCTGCTTATGATTGGCGCGTGTGCCGATTCTTGGGTTTTTGGTTAAGCTCGCCAAGGCCAGCGCCACAACGAAGGCATCGCTTGTGATGTCTTGGCCTTGAAGTTCTTTGGCGACCCGCCACATGTTCGGGAAATTGCAGAGCTGGTCGTCGTGCATCTCCGCGTCGAAGGCGGCTAGGTGCTGTGTCAACTCGCCATCGCTCATGCTGTCGGCGCTCGTTGGCTGCGCGTTGGTCTGTAGGGTTTCAGTTATGAGCATGGATCGTTCCCTTTCAATGTTTGAGGCTTTGTGCTGCGAAGTATTCACGGACGGCACGTTCTGAAAATCTGATATGCAGGCCGACAGTAAACCTAGGGATTTCCTTGTGTCTGTAGAGGAGCTGCGTCGAGACACCGAGGACGGCGGCGAGTTCACGGACTGAGAGCATTCGCTCTGACGGCGTGGTGACGATGGGTTGTGGTTTTCGTCGCGTCATGTGATCCTTCCTGGGTTGAACACAATAAAAAAAGGCTGGGACAATTCGCATGTGGCGAATCATTCCAGCCTGTGGTAGCTAGAAATCGGCTGAGTCGATTTGGTCCGTTAGGTGTGTGGCACCTTCGGACCCTCCCGGTGACTATCTCGACACTACGCCCCTTCTCATCTTTCGTCAAGTGAGGTTGTGTGAGGGGGGCTCACACCCAAGGCGCAACTTAGGTCGGTGCCCATACCCTCTACCTTGATTGACATCTAGTTGAGGCCACCTCACAATCGCGCACCCAGCCACGATTTCACTTGAACCGCAAGGAGCACAAATGCAACTTACAAATCCCGAAAGATTGATTCTCGTCATGCTTGCTGAGATCCATGAAAAGTTGGGCATTCAGAAGGGCATTGATACAAAGCTGCTCGCGAAGTCAATCCACACCAACAACACTTGGGCGTTATCTTGTGAACTGCCGGGAATTATTGCTGAGGACTCTCCTGACACAACGCCTCCTCAGGTCACAGAAGTTAGTAAAATTCTCGCTATGTGGCGTTCTATCGAAGAGGCGTATCAGTCCTTCAGACCTACTGACAAAGCGAAAATCAAGACTGAGGCTAGCCCATTCGGTGAGCACGTTCAGTTCACTGGCTTCGATGGCAACAACGAGTCCAAACACATGGGCATTGCCCGATTCTTGATCGAGCAAATGGACAGCTTTTCCCACTTCACAGGTCGCAACCTCAACTCACATTGTCCTGTACTTGATGAGTATCGCCGTATGCTGACGGCATACGAACCGATGCAGGGAACCCTGGTTGGTCACGGTCTTAACGCGGATCAAGTCATTGAGATTCTCAACGCTAAACGCGCCTAGAAGGGCTGGTACGGGCATGAGCTTGACGGCAGATGAGGGTCGGCCTGAACCCAGACATTCCCTACGTCATACCCATTGAGAAAATACTGACCGAGCCTTGAGCGCCTCCTCCCGGTGGGGTGGGTGGTCGGCTTGTCTTACACGTCGTTCGTTGATCCTGGGGCGATTGCGTGAGGTGTGGAGGGCATGGCGAGGAGTTCCGCGAGAGACTTCACAGGTTTGCTGCGCCGATGCAATCCTAAGGCGAGCAAGCTACGCTTGAGCCCATCGACGATGGTCATGCGCTGGACCGTGAGAGGGTGAGCCGATTTCTTTCGGCGGTTAAAATAGCCGACCTGCCCGAGGTAGCCATCGACTTGCGAGAGGATGAACTGATCTTTCACGATCAGCTCCACGACGATCAGCTCTTGTTCGAGAGTAGGTCTCGTCCACCCAGACTCGCCAGAAGGTTCGCCCGATACCCTGACATGGCCTGCATCGCGGCTGAACGGCCATCTAACTTGAGATGTCTGCTCTTGAGTAGCCTCGAAAGTCCATGTTTTTGACGTGGCACACGTCGTGCTTGCGCCTCTGGTGCCAACTCGTTTTGGGCACCATCGGCTAATTCGTCAGTGTTATTCATGGGTTACTCCTGATAGAGTGTCAGTCATTGATTGTTTCGGGCTTGATGCCCAAGGAATGGACAACTGCATGAAAACAGTACCGCTTGAATCTTGGGAGAGCTTTGAAAAGGAAGTTTCCACCTTCTTTTCCGATTGGCAGAAGACCAAGAAGGAGAAGAGCGGTCATGTATCCATTCCCATATTCAGAGGACATGCAAATGCTTCCTGGATGCTGCAAACAACATTGGAGCGTTTCAGCGGACGCACGTTCGATACCGAGGACTACTACCGGACGATGCGACACGTTAGACCAGCCGTTGTTTCCATAACCGAAAAAAACTGGGGCCTTCCTAAGATGTCTGCTATCGGTGCGCTTCCGCCTACAGGGTATTCGTTTATGGTTTACCTCCGACATCATGGGTTCCCCTCACCATTGCTCGATTGGACACGTTCTCCCTTCGTTGCCGCATTTTTCGCCTTTCGTTCACGGGAGAAGCAAACGGACGGTAAAGTTGCTATATATTCCTATATTGAGTGGCAGGGAGACGCCCGAAGTTTCATGGGGCAAGCGCCCACCATTCATGGTTTAGGTCCCTATGTTGTGACCCATAAACGACACTATGCCCAGCAATGTGAATACACCATTTGCTGGAAAAGGGTCGGCGACGGCTACGAGTACAGCAGCCACGAGGAAGCCTTTTCGGATAACACGTCTGACCAAGGTGCATTGACAAAGTACACTCTCCCTGTGAGTGAAAGAACAAAAGCTCTGAAACAGTTGTATCGCATGAACGTAACGGCTTTTTCTTTGTTCGGTAGCGAAGAAAGCCTCATGGAGTCCTTGGCGTATCAAGAAATCGAAGACGTATAGTCTCAAGAATGCCACGAAGCCTACTGGTGCCAACGTGGTGCCAAGCATGTCCCATCTCCCGCCACTCACAGCCAGGTGGCTCATGTTTTCTTCTCGCGTTTCGCTGGTGATTGCTGGCTCTCGGTGGGTGCTGTCGGGGAAGGGGCATGATACTCTGTCAGGCTGACTTGCCTATCGAAGGCCAAATTGAGGAGGAAACCCAGCACGTCTTCTTCCGTTCTGAGGTTGAGACTCTTCAACCAGAGCCGCGTCAACCCTCCGCTGGTATCCGGTCCAAAGTGGATGGTCGACCCAAATCCTGGAATCGTCGTTTCATACGCGAAACTGACCTCGTTGAACATCACGTCCGTATTCAGCCATTCATCGGCCGCCTCTTTATATCCCGTCGGTGGCGCCTTCTCGTACAGCCCTTGCCCCATTCTCACCAGACGATTCCTAAATGGATCGATCGGCGACCACACGCCAAGGTTGCGATGGAGGCTCGTAACAAACTCCAACGGCGTTTTGACAAGTCCCCGATAATTGGCGATGTTGTTAAAGTCTGCGGAGGTCAAGATCGCGATCAAAACCTTCTTGATGTCGCCGCCGGAATCGGTGAACACCGACGCGACTTCGTTCAGAAGAGATGCGGAAGGCCGATCGTTGACAAAATACACACACAACTTCTTGGCGAGATGCGCGGCAGTAGCGGGATGGCGCGAGGCGATTGCAAGCACCTGTTCACCATCACCGATGCCGGAGGACGACACCGTCTGTCCCAAGAACAGCTTCGATCCAGGACTATGCCGACCGGCAATGAACCGGAAGCCTGGCCGGGACACGTCCAACGTCGTCCAACCCGTAAAGGCTTTGGCCGCCTCCACAATATCGGCCTGCGTGTAGCCGTTCGGATTCCCGTTCACATCGACTCCGAGCGTATGCAGTTCTTGTAATTCCCGCACATAGTTTTCGTTCGGATTTTCTTTGCGATTCACATCGGTGTTGAGATAAATCATCATCGCGCTGCTCTTGGCGCTAGCCAGAAGCAGATCGAGGAATTTTCCGAACACATTGGCCCTGAACGCCTCGTTCTCTGCAAGTTCGTACTGCCCCTTGCCATGGGTTCGGTAGTTGGTATTGAAATGGTTGTCCCAGAAATAGACCATCTTCTCCCTGAGCTGCCGCCGACTGTACGCCTTTCGAATCAGATCGTGATCTTGCAACTCACTGAGTGACGGCGCCGGGACGTCCGGCAATCCATCTTCGGTTCGCCAGTCGGCACGATCCGCTGCGAGCCGCAGACTGAGCGCTGAATCGTCGAGCACGGTCGGAGCCGGAAGCGGTTCGGTGCTGTGCAAGTTCGTCGGCCAAGGCCTATTCGGATCCAGCTCAAGTTGTTCCTTCATGTAGCGAATAGCCCAGGCACTGGTCTCCTGAGCCATGAGGTGCGATATGGCGTTGAGCTGATTGGGAGTGCCGCCGTACGCCAATCGATTCAGGACATGGTACGCAGGCCAATTCGGCGGAGCCGGCGGCAATCCAGCCAGCGGCGGTCCCAACGGGGGCGCTGGGGCCGCAATCGGTTCAGGTGGAGGGCCCGGCGTGACGGGCTGGGCCGTGAGGACCTGCTGGAGCCCCGGTAACTGTCTTCTCAAATTCTGCGCACTTCTTCCCCCGCTTGAGGATGATCCCCCCGATCCGGCCGCGCCCATCGATGAGCCAGACGATGCCGTTGACGCCCCGGCGATTGCCGAAGACGCCGGCACCCCAGGCGACGTGGTTGCGATGGAACTTCCAGACGAGACCGGTGGGGCAACCGGGATCATGCCCGCTGCCGGCTTGGCCATTCCAGCCGAAGGGTCTTTGGTCGCAATTGTCGCTTGATCGACTGCCACCGGCGTACTCAATGGACGACCCTGATCCGCTTGCTGAGGAGATTCGGATTGAGGCCCGCCAGCCGACGGTTTCCGAATCAATCTCCGAGGTTTCTTTCCGACCTTCGAACGATCGGATTCTTTCTCCGGCTTAAGGATGGGTTCCGCTGCTGCGATGGTCGCGAGGCCTTCTGTGCCGCTACCCCGATGGCTATCGGACTTCATGAGCGAATGTCCGGAAGCCGTAACAGTCTCGGCCGCGTACCGAGAAGCAACATCGACCGTACCGGAAACAAGTCCCTGGAATCCGAACACCAGCATGAGCGCCGCTCCAAGGGACTTCCCGACAACGATGGAATCGGTCCGACGTTGCATAGTCATATTTATGTGAGTTGTGACGCGAGTCATTGCCGACTTCCTGTTCCTTGGCGACTGTCGCACAATCTCGCACTTAGACATTGGAGCAAGACTGGAGCAAGACCAATGCCCCTGAGCAGGCTCGCTACATGTATCGCGCGGAAGATGGCAATATAAGGCACATCTGCGGAGGATCATTCATAGGATCGACTGTTAAACCCTACAGAATGACCGCTGGGGGGTGAACCACGTCTGTTCAGGACTGCCAGATCAGGATGGCAGGATCAAACAAGGAGGAATACGTATGCAGCAGCCAGTACGCTTCGACAATACTACTTATTCGTCAACAGATAATCGAGTCGTTCGACCTTCACGACCGGCATGATCACGCCGAGGCCTTCTTGATCATGCGAGAAATCGTATACTATCGATTCGTCAGGAATGAGCCGTCCGGTCATGGCCACAGTCATATAGAACGACTCACCTTGCGCGAGTCGTTGTTCAAATTCACTCCGCATCGTCGCTGAAGCCTTCGCCAGAAGGTCGCCGGGAAGATTTTCATATTTGAAACGCACAACGCCCCACCGGGTCGGTGTGAGCTTCGGACCGAGCGCGACGCGAAATCCACCAGCATCCGCATCATACCGAGACAATTCGCCGAACCAGACAAAGGTGATGAGCTGCGTCAACGCCGGATTGCCCGCGCGCTTCGCGTCGCGCTCCCGGTTCAGCGTGAACAACCGCTCATCATGTCCAAGGTCGTGATGGCCATGGCCGTAGACTAAGCCCCAGTCCGGCGGGTTTCCATCCAGTGCATCAAGAAACTGCTCAATTGAGTGAGGATCGATCAGAATATGACAGTCCGGCGGCAGAATGGTATGAAGATCCTTGTGCGCAATCGTCAGGAGAGGTCTCGCACCGATGGCGTCCTCAGCCCACCCTTCTCCAACCGATCCTGCGGTCAGGAACAGAACAGTGATGACCCAAAGAGCCCACATGGGATGAGATCACTCCATTGCGGCGGCGATGGCTCGCTCAAAACTCGCGCGGAGGGCAGCGACCGCCAGCTGCTCACCCGTCAACACTCCACATTCGATCAAAATTGCCACGCGAGGATTTGGATCGATACGGCGCAAGGACTGCCTGCTGAGCCCTGCAGACTCAATCATCTTTTGATAGGTACCTAGCCACGAGTCGGTTACAGCACGCAGCCCGGCATCGGTGGGTTTCATCCGGCCAAGCTTTACCTGTTCAAGCAATTTGGTAAGCGGGTCGGACTGAGAGATAGTGGCAATCGCACGCTGCAGAGCCTGCTCGCCGGACTCCATGGTCAATTCGTGGAACAGGAGCCGGGGCCACGCGGGTCTCCGCAACTTCCGCAGGCACCTCCACCATTGCCTGGCAGCACCCATCCATCCGTACCACCAACCCCGAACGAAGAGATTTGTTTCTCCAGCTTCGTGGCCCGGCACTTTGGACAGGCGGCTTGCGTTGAGCCATACACCAACAGCTCGAATCGATGATTGCATTCCCCGCAGACATATTCGAAGATAGGCATAGATGGTACTCCTTATTCTGAGGGGTATTATAAAGATCGGGCCTGCCACTTCGCAATCCGCCGGGAGCTGTATGTACCAAGAAGAAAAAACATTTACTCTTCGATTCAGCCTGGAGGCTTCGTTTCCTGACGACTATGAGGGCGATGAGGAGCACCATGCCTGGGTACGAGAGTGGGAAGCGCGAATCAAAGCGGATCTGCTCAAGGTGGTCTTCGAATCATTGCGTCAACACCAGTCCTGGCAGACGCACGTGCGTAATCGCGGGAAATCCCCTGCCGATGAAATTGAAATCGTCCTCGCACGGGACTTCTCTAAACCTCAAGGATTCAGCCTGTCGTCATGACACCCCCTCCCCTTGGTTTGTACCTTCACATCCCCTTCTGCCGACAGCGATGTGACTTCTGCGCCTTTTACCTCGAAATCTATCGCGAGGGCCGCGCCGAAACCTTCGTGCGATCGCTCCTTCACGAGATCGGACATTCGGCACACCAACATGTAACCCCAGGCCGCCCCATTCAATCCGTCTATGTGGGGGGCGGCACACCAACAGCGCTCGCCTCAACTCAGCTAATTACGATCCTGGCTGAGATTCGCACGCATTTCGCCCTCGCCTCAGACTGTGAAATCACCGTTGAAGCACACCCCTCCACGATCTCCGAACAAGATCTCGTACAACTGCGTCAAGCCGGCGTCACCCGCATGAGTTTCGGCGCGGAATCGATGGAGGATGGCGACCTTACCAGGATCGGACGGCCCGGTGCCGTCCATGAGACGGTCGTAGCGGTGACTCAGGCCAGAGCTGCCGGATTCACAAACATCAATCTTGATTTAATGTATGGGCTCCCCGGCCAAAACCTGGAGAGCTGGCAGCGGACGCTCGTCCACTGTCTTGCATTGGCGCCCACGCACCTGTCCTGCTATGCCCTCACAGTCGAACAGGACACAAAGCTCGCGTCCAACATCCAGCGCCAACGGAGTCCAGCTCCGGATGAAAGTCTTCAAATTGAAATGGACGAGGCCGCGCAACGGATACTCGGCGACGACGGCTATGAGCGGTATGAAGTGTCGAACTATGCCCAACCGGGATATGCCTGCCAGCACAATCTGCTCTATTGGACCAATGGCGAATACCTCGGATTGGGCCCGAGCGCACAGTCCTATCTGGATGGGACAAGATTCGGCAACGTCGCCGACCTTGCGGCCTACGACACATCGCTCGTGGCCAGCTGCCTCCCTATTGAAGATTGCACCAGGCTCTCGGAGGAGGAACAACTCCGCGAC
Organism: Nitrospira sp.; assembly: GCA_003135435.1. Classification (GTDB taxonomy): domain Bacteria; phylum Nitrospirota; class Nitrospiria; order Nitrospirales; family Nitrospiraceae; genus Palsa-1315. Next base: position 26,720 of record PLBR01000057.1, read on the forward strand.
GCCGTGATTTTCGGGTTACGCCTGACTCGAGGAATCCCCTCACACCATCTTCATCAGCATGCCGCGAACTATGGGCATGCGGCAGTCACTGCTCTGTTACTCGCGCAACAGTTGATCGAAGAAGACGGTGTGCGCAGCAGACTATCGGCACGAGGCCGCCTTCAGGCAGACACCATCGCTGGTCAGTTGTACTAGCAGGCTGTTGAAAAAGTCTGCCAGCTTCGTTCTCGCATCGTTCAGACCCTCAACATACCCCTGAGGGTACGCCCTTCACTCGCTGCGGCCTTGCTGGACGGCCTTTTTGAACAGCCTGCTAGAAGAGGCGAGCCTTCTCTCTAGCGATCATTGACTTTCTCCTTGGGTCAGGTGGAAACTGACCGCAGTTCACAGCGGAGATGCCATGCCCGTTAATATGGATCCTGCCAAGAAGCGAAGAAGACAGCAGTCGGCGCCAGAGACAGATTCGTCTCCATCCGAGAAAGAGAAAACTCTGCCGACACAAACGGTTCAGTTCGGCGAAGAGACGGAAGAAGATCTGGTGAAGGCGCTGGCGGATGCGGAGCAGAAGAATCTGTGGGAGGCTACGGAAGTCATCGACATGGATAAAGTCTGACAACACCGAAACGAAATGTTGAATGTTCAATGCTGAATTTTGAATGAAAGCCCTACTGAACATTCACCTTTAAACATTCACCATTGAATTTGGGCTAGGCGGGTAGAAAGAAAAAGGCGATCGCCAGCATCAGGTAGACACCGACTAACATTACGCCTTCCATCCAGTTCGATTCTCCGTCCATCGCCACGAATCCCACAATCAGGACCGAGATCGTCACCGCAGCCACCTCGAACGGTGTGAAGATCAGATCCAACGGCGTCCCAAAGAGATAACTGGCAAAGACGAGCAATGGTGCAACGAGCAACGCAATTTGCAGGCTAGATCCAACCGCAATGCCGTAAGCCAGGTCCATTTTATTTTTCAGCGCCACCATCACCGCCGTGGAATGTTCGGCCGCATTGCCCACCAGAGCGACCAGAATGACGCCGACAAAGACTTGCGTGAGCCCGAGCTTGTGCGAAGCAGATTCCATTGCCCCGACCAGAATCTCGCTCATCAGGGCCACGAGACAGGTCACCACGGTGAGCACTATAATCGAAGTGCGTTTGGTCCAGGGTTGTTCTCCGAGGTCCGAGGCATCATGGGCCTCTCCGGCAAATAGATGGTGGTGAGTCTTCAAGGTAAACAGCAGGCTTGCGATATAAATAGCGAATAGTATGAATGATATTGTGAGGCTCAACTCTCGTTCAATCATGACGCCACGATCGGCAGCGGTGAAATGAAAGAGCGCAGGAATGATGAGCCCCACAGCAGCCAGGAGCAGAAGACTGGCGCCCATTCCGGCAGCGGTTTGATTAAACTTCTGCCGCTCGTACTTCACCCCGCCGGCAAACATGGAGACCCCGAGAACGAGTAAGATGTTGCCCAGGATCGAGCCGGTCAGAGAGGCTTTGACGACATCGTGAAGGCCCTCGCGCAGAGCCACCAGTGCGATAATCAATTCCGCGGCATTGCCAAGCGAGGCATTGAGCAGCGCGCCGATGCCGGCACCGACATGGGTCGTCAAATGCTCGGTGGCTCGTCCCAACAGGCCCGCCAGCGGAATAATGGCAAGTCCAGCCGACACAAAGACCAGCAATGGATCAGCTCGAAGGACTTCGAGCGCGATCGTCGCCGGGACAAAGATGAGTAGGAAATCGAGCCACGACGTGAAGAGATATCGCACGCGCAAACCCTAGCATGGCCGTGAAACTTTGTCGATGAATCGACCCCGAGCACCCCACGCGCTGTTCTACCCCTTTCATCTATGCCACCCGGATACCTTGGCGCGGCTTCTGGCTCGCTTTGCCACCGTCCATTTTCGCGACTTCATGGCACTGCAATTGACCCCCATGTCAGGGATGACGGCGTTCCAAGACCGGATGGGCATGAGCTTCCCGGACCTCATGCAGTCCGGACGCCTCGTCCAGGGCTATGACGTGAGTGGACCGCTTCCACTTACTGTGGCAGCTGCCATCGATCGCGACCTTCACGATCCTCTTTGGCGCGCCCGCTTTCACACGGCGCTTCGCCAGAACCGTCGTCTTCAACGTGGACTATTCGAGCCGTCCCACAGTCTTCGTATCGGCGACAGCCTCGTGCCAGGCCCTGCTGCACTCCTGCGCCTCATGGCCGACTCGTTCAGACAGCAGGCCTATGATCTGGGTCAGATGAGAGCGCTCTCGAAGAGGAGCGTCACCCTTGAAGAGGGGTACCACTTTGAATATGGACTCGCGCTCGTGAAGACATCCGCCTCACTCGTCTATACGCAAACCCTCGCATTGGTACACCAGCTTCAACCGGTCACAGACTCCCCCGCTCATTTCGCGCTCTATGCGCAATCCTGCGTCCGAGAGAATTGGCCGAAAATCAACCACCTCCTCATCCGGGTAGGCTATTAAAAATTGCAACCAAGTCTGCTAGAATTCGTCCCCATGGCCGGCACGAAAACCCCCTTCGCACCCCCCGTCCCGACAGAGACCACCAGCATCGGCACAGATACCGGGCTCGACGCGCGTGTGATCGTGTTCAATTGCGAGTGTCATACGTATGAGCAAGTCATTGCGCTCTTCTGCCAATACATCCCAGGCATGACCAGCCCGAAAGCCTTCGAGCTGGCGTGGAAGATCGATCATGATGGCGAAGCCATCGTGTTTGCGGGTGCGCTGGAACAAGCGGAAGAGATCACGGCAAAACTTGCGGGAGGGGGACTACGAGTGGCCGTGCAATAATCGCAGCGTGGCTACTTCTTGCGTTTCTTTGCTGCTGCTTTGGCTGGCAGAACTTTGGGCTTGGACTTTAGCTTGGGCTTAGCCTTTGCCTTCGAGATGGCAGGATGGGCTGCGGTTTTCGCAGGTGCGCGTTTCGCTGGAGCAGGCTTCGCAGGCGCAGTCTTCTTACCGTGGCTCCCCGATCCACCCTTCACGGGTTTCCCTTCAGCGAGCTGAGCCTGAAGTTTGTGCGTTGCAGATGTTTTATTCAGCTTCTGAACCATATCGCCACTATGGATTCGCACTTGATAGAGCTCTAAGAGCTTGGCAATGGCCTTCTGATCGCCTTTCTTTGCGGCATTCAGCAACCGGCGGCGATGATTCATCTCTTCTTCTTCGGTATGGGAAGCAGCCAGTCGTTCCATGTCCGTCCTTTCGTTCTACGTGGGCATAGGGCCCTCGCAGGGCGCAGTATACCCGAAATGTTCAATTTTTTCTAGCGCCTAAGTATGGGCTCAAGAGGGTAACCGCACGAGACAGGCGGGACGAGCCTGGTTTGTCTGGCTCACCTGGTTTCTCTAGTTGATCTGGTTCAACCAAGTAAACGAGATACACCAAAAAAACTAACGCAACCAGCTCGGGTCGAGAGCTTGGGAGCGCTTGTGGCACGTTTCACCTCAAGCGTATAATGCACCGCTAATTCGATAATTCGATTCACGAAGGAGATCATCAATGGAACATCAGAAGCAGAATCAGCCGACCGTCGCCGACGACCCGAAGGCTCGCGAGATACTTCGGCAAGCATTCGAAAAGACTTCGCGCTGGCACAAAGACTTTACGGGGTTCACGGCCGACCTGACCGTGAATGTGAACGGCAAAGAAACCAGCGGCCCCGTCATGGTGAAGGGCCCTCGCGAAGTATCAGTTCAACTGGGAGAGGCCGACGTGCAGAAGTGGGCACAGGAACAGCTCGGCATGATCGCGGTGCACCGTGGCCCAAGAACCTTCGAAGAATCGGACGGCAAGTATTTATTGACCATGGAAGAAGACGGGCACCCGTTCGGCACGAAACTGATCATCCACGGGTCGAACTCGTTTTATCGCGTCAAAGACAATCGCATCACCCAGATCAATCGCACCATGGCGCACCCGGGCATGACCCCCTTTGCCTTTACGATCAACGTCGAAGAAAGCTCCGTCACCCAGGATCAGAAGAACCTAACGACGAAGTACTGCGTGTACTACTATTCACCCACCGACGGGAAGCTGAACAACGTGGAAAGCTTCACCGACACCCATGTCCGCATCGGATCATCGGACTTACCGGCCACCCGCAGGATCATTACATACGAAAACGGAGGAGTGATCGTGAAGAACCTGACGTTCACGAATCACAAACTGATCTAACGATGGATTTGCGAACCAGCTTTCCTCGCAGCATGCGCGTGAAGATGGAAGGGTATGTCCATCTCGCGCGCATGATCGATAAGTGTCGCGCAGTGCTGGCCGGTACCGAAGGCGAATACATCTACCCCTGCCCCATGGATGACCGGCTCATGGAATTCGCAGGAATCACGGCCGACCAGTTCACCACAGCCGTCAAAGCCAATCCATCAGACGACACAGTGGCGAAATGGTTTACCCAGAGGGCGAAGGTGCACCCTCCAGCCGAATTCGAAGCATGGAACCGAATGATGCTGAATCGCGGGCCCAGCACTTCCAAGAAGCAGGAATACTTCAACAAGCTCAGAGACGCCGTCGATCCCTCCCGCACCGACCTCACTGCCTGGTCAGACCTGCAAGATCTGGAAGAAGGCCGAATGGTACCGAGACTTTCGTAACCTACGCCGGGGCTTTCAGGATCTTGCGCAATAAATTGACCATGGCGATGCACGTCCGATCAATGATCCACGCTTTAGCTTTAGTCGAATGCAGGCGCGCCAATCTCCGCGCTTAAACAGAAACGCCAGAGGCTGATGGATTGATTGCTGACGAACGAGCGCTCGCCGGACTGACGATCGCGGTGCAGGAATCGACTGCGGCACACCTCTATGCCGAGGCGAACGTAACAGCGAGCCGGCTGGTGTCGTGCGAGTCCTTACCGGCTACGTTTGAGTCTGCCGATGCCGCCACCGATCCTGTTATCGACGTCAACCTGGGAGCGGGGCCGGCCCTTGAACTTATGGCTGATGTGGGTGCGAAAGGATTGGAGACTTCTGCCGTTCGGCGTGGAAAAGTTGGTTATGCAAATCGATCAGGGCACGTGTAGAGTAGAGCCAGCTCGCTGAGGGGAAAGAACGGAGGCTACATGAAGAAGGTTTGGATCGCCTTGACCGCAGTACTCGTCACGTTCGTCACGATCCAGTTCGTCCTGCCGCCATCGGGTTGGGCTGTTGAGCGTGTAGAGGCGGAAGAGACCGCTCGATTATTGGCCAAGTTGCTCAAGGCCGGCCGATCGGTCATCGAGCATAATCAACTGTTGATTGACGATCAACAGAAGGGAGACAAGGGATTTACGCCCGAGGTATTTGAACAGCAACTCATTCAAGAATTTCGCCAACAGACCGGCCTTGATCTCTCGAAGCTCCAAAGCGCACCTGCGTCTATCGCGGTGCCACCTCTGGCTAAAGAATTGTTGCCGGCCTTCGTGCTCGTCAGCAAGGAAGTGATCCGTGATGCCCAGGGTGTGATCAATCAACGGGGGATCGGATACAAGAACTTTATCCCAGCCACCTATGGCAGCCAGGCTGCCGCACGTTTTTCCAAACAATCGCATGTCAGACTGAAGCAAACCACCTTACAACCACGCAATCCCAAGAATGAGCCGGACGACTACGAAGCCTCAGTGCTGAAATGGCTGTCAGGACGCCCGCGAGCCGAAGCGTATGTGAGCGAACTCACCGATCACGGCCAGACACTGCGAGTTGTAATGCCAATCTATTACGTCACCGCTTGTTTGGCCTGCCACGGTGAGCCCAAAGGCGACCTCGATATCTCCGGCTATCCCAAGGAAGGGGCCCACGAGGGAGACCTGGCCGGAGCCATCACAGTTGCGACCCCCTTGAGCCTCCGCTGAACGAGAAGCGCTGCAGCCCTTGTACGTATTTCGTGACCTTGATAGGTCCCTTAATACGATTGTACCGCGCTATGTGGGGGGGGAAGCAGCCGTTCCCCTGCCCTATCATTCTTCGAAATTGCTCTACCCATAGCAGTCTGGATAGATGATGACGCCTCCTTCACAGCTTGCTGCGTGTGTCTGTCTATTCTGCGCAGCGGTGGTCGATGGCTTGGGAATGCACACCTGATCACACCTCTTGTTAGGATTTCCGTCAGGCCTCCCATGCGCAATCGACTCAGCGGTCAAGGGAGCAGCCAGCGACTGGGAGTCGTGGTACCTTTGACGACAGACGGCGTATCGGGTGATTCCGATTGGCCAGGATCATGGCATCCTCGATATTGCCGCAGTTCAGACAGCGCACAGCTTTGAACCGTTCGATCGCACCATGGGGATCTGAGGTCTGCTCCGGCACCACAAACCCGTTACATCGTGCACAGTGCATAATCGCCTCTCCGTGAGCGCCTCGTCCACACCACTGCCTGTTCGACGGTCTATGCTGGCGATCTCTCCCAAGTGACATTAGATCGAGACACTGTTCGTTCACGTGGTCCCCTCGTCGGTTCGCACGATTTCTTCCTGTGCACAGATCTCGTAATCCCAGAGAAGCGGAATCAGAACCACGAGGTCTTTCTCCTGTAGGTGGTGCAGTACCTGAAACAGCGTCTGCCATGTGGACTGAGGAAATGCGTGCGAGAGCATGGTGAAGGTCAGCCTGCGACGCTGCAACACAAAGCGATGAACGGCGTCCTCAATGTCTTGCGTCATGACGGAAGTCATATGACCGGCCATCCTTGTTCCCGACCCCCCACAAGAAGAACTTCTCTCGGCAACTCTGCAAAACTTAGTCCGTCTTAATACGAGTCCTGTGCCGCGTGCTGCGCGAGGCGTAACTATCCGACTGAAGTAGTCAAATAGGGAGATTCCTCGGCGCGTTACGCGCGACACACTTTCCTGCAGGCTCCCTTCTCCTGTTATTTCGCACCGTGCGGGCTGTGCGGATTCGCTCAATTCCAACCTTGGTCCCACACCGGACAAGTGGTTTTGCTTTCCCCGCCGCCGTTCTCGGACGGCATTGTCCTTGCTATACCCCTCTTCATTCCACTGCTGTCCAAGATAGCCGAGATCGGTTGGAAGCCCCCTTGATTTGATGCGGCTTTCGGACAGACAATGATGGATTTTCAAGATCGTGCCTCCTTGTGCTGTCCAAGATCAAGCGAAGGCCAAGATGGCCTGGGGGTTGTCCTGCGGAGCGGGCGGTGTGGCGAAGGGTTTGTCGAGCCAGGCCATCAGATCGCGATGGATGAACAGATTCAGGCGCAGCAGCGCCACGAGATTAGCCAGACTCCAGCCGAAACGGGAGGACAGTTGCAGATAGCGCAGCAACAGCCTCGAGATCAATGCCGTCCACATCTGGGTCTTGACCGCGTTCGCCGAGGTGCCGACGAAGGTTTTGATCTTCAGGTTCTGCTTGAGCGCCTTGAAGAACAGCTCAATCTGCCAGCGATCCTTGTAGATCGCTGCAATGGTGCTGGCGCCGAGGCCGTGGTGGTGAGTCAGGCATACCAGTCTGTCCCCAGTGTCTTCACGGACGGCCTCGATGCGGCGCAGCAGATGCGGGCATTTTTCCTGTGCGCCCGTGCCAGTCAGGCGGATGGTCTGATCCTTGAGCATGTTCCGGTTCTGCGGCGGTTCGCGCTCCTCGACCACCTCGAACTGGGTATTGTCCTTCATGCGGGTGACGAAGCACACGCCGGAATCAGTCCATTCGGCGAACAGCCGGTAGTCGTTGTAGTCCCGGTCATCAACCACGATGGTGCCGGGTGCGAAGGCTCTTTGCCAGGCAGCCTTGACGTCGGCGACTGTACCGTCAGTCACCAGGCCGACGCACGGCAGATAGCCGTCGTGGTCGAGCACCAGGTGCAGCTTGACCGCACCCTTGGTGCGGCGGTACTTCGCCCAATCATACAGCGACAGGCACAGGTCGATCACGGTCGAATCGAGGTTGACCAGCTTGTTCTTGAAGCGGAATTTCTTTTTGCCCATGGCTTTAGCCGCCACGATGTCGAACAGCCCGTAGAACACCTTCTCGAACAGTTCCCACGGACGGTGGCCATTGGCGTAGGACAGCGACGAGCGGGCCGGGGCTTCGATGCCCAGATGGGCCAGCATGGCGACGAACTGGCTCCAGCTCGATAAGCCCTTGCTGCGATATTCGGCACCCGTCTCTTTGACGATGCGCTCGAAGTCGGTGCGCGGGATGCGCTTGAGTATCTGGCTGAACATCCTGCATGATACTTTCACGTTGGGTCTCCTTCGGTCGGGTGCAGGTGGGTTTGACGATTCACCGACACCCTACACCTTCGGATGACCCAACGTCATAAGCTGTTTTGGACAAGAGTGTATACCCCTCTTCATTCATATCAAGCACAAGTCAAATCGGCGGAGGGAAAATGAATAGGGTTGCATGTCGGGATCGAATCACTGTGGGACAGGCTCTAGCGGGAATGGTTGCGCTGGTCACCGTGCTCTTGTTCACTCAACCCAGTTTCGGGGGGGGAGACGAACACCGCACGCTACGACTCCTGCTGGACAAAAATATCATCACGCAAGAGGAGTATGACCAAGCCGTCCAAGAGGAAGAACGTGCGAAGGTCGAAGAGGAACAGCGCATGAAGGAGGCGACTGCGATCACGAAGAACGGACTACAAGTCAAACTGGGAGGCTTCGCCGAAATCGATTTCGTCGGGGACAATACGCAAAGCTTTGCGGAAATCATCGGCAATCGTCCGGTGTTGCATAGCAATACGGTAGCAGGGGCAAACAGCCAGTTTTTTACCAGCCCGCGGAGCAGCCGGATCATACTCGATGTGCGAGCCCCAGAGCGGGGTGGCATCAAGAGCCGCTTTTATTTCGCGATGGACTTTCTGGGGAACCAACCGGCGATCGGCACCTCCGGAGTGTCTGAGTTCTCGTCGCAGACCAGCCCGGTTCCCCGCATATTTCAGCTGTACTTCCTGGTAGAAAGCCCAGCGGTCGACGTGAAGATCGGGCAGGATTGGTCTGAATTTGGATTCATGTCTGAATATTCGAGGGGGCAATTGTCGGTCGCGGCGACTCCGGCGAATATGTTTAATCGGTGGATTCAGGCCAGCCTGTCGAAGCAGCTCCGGTTGACGGACACTCTGACCCTGATTCCTGTCTTTTCCGTGGAGCGGCCGCCACAGGCCGCTGGTACTCTTCCCTCGTTTGTTGCGGGGGTGCAGGTCGCGCATCACGGCCTGCAAGCGCCGTATACTGGTTCTTCGACAGGCGATGTCTCGCTCAAACCGTTGAGCCTGCAAGTCAGCGGAGTCGGGCGAAGGCTCGAAGCAAATTCGGGAGGACCGACAAATGCAACTACTGGCGGGCAGCCAAATCTGAGCAGTCAGACGTACGTGACTGGCTGGGGGGTATCCACCAGTTTATTTATTCCTGTGCTTCCATCACGGGATGGAGAGATGGGCAATACGGCGCACGTCGTGATGGAAGGTGTCACGGGAGCTGGGATTTCTGACATGTTTAACGGATTGAGTTGGGGAGTCTGCAACCCGGTGTGCGGATATTCATCCACGAGCAGTGGCTTTGGCGGCGATGCCTTCGGCCAGACCAACATCGATAATGGTCTCGCTGCTGTGAGCAGTCAGACCGGCAAGTTCGAAGCGATTCGCACGACCTCGATGATGGTGCATGCGACGTACTATCTCCCCGATCAGGGAAAGACATGGGTCGGCGGCGGCTACGGGACGATCTACTCCTCCAACGCCAGTGAAATGACCTGTACGGTGAGTGCGTCGTTCTGCGGCGGGGCGATGCGAACGTCACAGAGTATCTATGTCCGCGATTCCACGTACTATGCGTACGTTTTCCACGATTTCACCCAGGAAATTCGAGCGGCTCTGATGACCAACTGGGTTCGCACCACCTATGCGGATGGGGTCAATGCCGAGAATCACCGAATACAACTGTCCTTCTTCTGGCGATTCTAACCGATCGAGGCGATGGCAGTTGATGATCCCAGCGTGTCAGTTTTTTGAACTCTTGATCCTCCCTCCCCGCGATTCAGGCTGGAAACCGCCAACTGTCCAACGGATCGATCATCCCGGCAAAATCATCGGCGTGCCGTCTCATTGTCTAGAAACGACCGAACGACGTAATCCTGAACCATTTCATATCTGCGAGTAAGAGCGCCTTCGCACCGTGCGTCTGGTGCGAAACCACTCTTCTCGCGAACACCCTCAGCAACTCGGTGCATGATTTACTCGAATACCACATGCAAACAGCCTGGTATTGCTCTATCCAGTCTCCGCGGATGAGTAATCGACATCACGATGCCACAAGAAGCTCACTCGCTGTGAAAGTGAAGCACCTCATGGTTGATGCATACGAAGTCGAGACGGCCATTCTTCGGTATTTAGCTGAGCAAGGGTCCTGGGCGAGTGAGGAGTTGTTTCGCTCCCTCTCTCGCTTCACTCTTAACCAGGTATTTTTCGCCACAGACCGACTCAGTGGGACGGGAGAGTCAGCCATCGCCATCCGACCCGGTGTGACTATCCCGTCTCAGCAGCAAGTCCTGGCACTCACAATGAGGTCAGCCCCTTGGCTGATCGGGTAGAGAATGTGTCGTGTGAGAGGGTCCGTTGATTTGTCGATGTGATCTCTGTGTCAGGAAACGCTTGGAGTCCCCACTGTGAACCTCAAAGGCCTTATTCATAGAGAATTAGGGGAAGGGATGACGGAGAAGGAATTGGCCTCGGCCATTGGCGTCTCCCTGCGAACGCTCGAAAATATTCTTGCCGATAAATTCCCCGAAGACCCTTCAGATGGGAAAAATTCGTGAGGTACTTTCGGATGGATATGGATCTCCTTCGGACCGGTGAGTCGGCACACTCAAGAACGATGCTTGACCTACCAGGTAGCACCGATCATTCCGCTGCTGGTCACATTCGGAGGATTCCATTGCTGACCTGGCATCCAATGGATCAGATGGTCACAAGTAAACACCTTCCTGGTGTCATCCACGCCGAAGCGGCGCTCGAGACGACGGACGTTTCGGGGACACGCACCGTCGCCTTGAAAGTAACAGACGACTTCATGGAGCCCCTGTTCAGCGAAGGGGAGATCATTTTTGTGAATCCCGATAGCAAGTGGAAGCCTGGAGACTATGTCGTTGCCAATCGTCTGGAGGGGTACCTTGAAACCCTTATCCTCAGACAAGTCAAACCAATTGGCAGCCAATGCATGCCCCATCCACTGAACCGGAAGTATGAAGACCTTCCGTTGACAACACAGGACGAGGTGTGGGGAAAGGTCGTCCGGCTGAGGAAGAACCTCTAAATGTGTGCCCAACAGCAGTCCAGAAAGGAAAACATTGTGAGATGAACCAGCCTGTGGCGGCTTATTATCCTATCAGTGTGGTGGCTCTCAACAGTCTCCATCGCCAGCGCAGCGTCTGAGTTCGAGCAGACTCATCCGCAGCTTCTCCCCGGTGACCGGGTGCTCCTTGGTACGGTCGAGGAAGTCAGAAGTGAGCAGGCACGCATTGACACCGGAGAACTGCAACCTCGGTTCATTCCCATGGTGGTTCGGAAAGCCAAGGGGCTGCTGGAACTAACAAAAGGTGATCGAATCGAAATCACCGTCAATGATCAAAATCTTCTTGTCGATGTCCATTTAACCGGGGAGTCGAGCCACCACTATGTCGTTCAGGGTCAACTCGCTGAACCGCTGGTGACTGGGCATGACAAGGCCGTGCTGCGCACAGTCGGCGGCGCAGAAGAGTCTCACTTCATACGTCCGGTCGCGAGAAGCAAGGTGGCCTCCATTCCCGTGGGCGCAGACGCCGTGTTTCTCATCGATGAGCTGGACAAGATCGTTGACGTGACCTATGGCAGTATGGACGCAGTGCATCGCGCTGCGGAACTCTGGCAGAAGAAAACTCCCTTGAAGGGCAACTTCAACAGAGTGACAGAGGTGATACTGACGCCGTTGGATAATGCGAAGATCGCCATCCGGGATGAAGACGGCAAAGCACGACGGTATGCCGTGCGCCCCCTCGTTGAGCAGAAACTGGCTCCGCTAGACAAAGACGGTGCGGTGATCCTCTTTGTGGACGATGATAATAAGGTGATCGACGTCGCGGTTCCGCCTACGAAGCAGAAATAACAAGTCGAAATGGAGGGAAAATCTTGACTGCCGGTGACCTTCCTTGGGAATCGGGGGGAGTTACTGCGCCGGTGACAGTCGCATAGGACAGGGAGTCCTCGTTACGGTTCGACAGGAAGCAACGCTGCGGTGCGTTGAGCTGCCGATTCGAGCCCCCTTCCTTGGACCAATCGGACGCTCGCGTTACCGCGTCATCTCCGGTTCGGCGACCTCGTGAAGGAACTAGCAACCGTCGAGGAGGCGGGTACGGTGAGGCACGAGTTCCTCTTTTTGACAATCCAACGTCTCGACTTTAGGATACTCTGACCATCCTGGAGAGCCCATGCGGGAGTATCTGACTCGCCTGTTCAACGATCTTCCGATCGGACGGAAGCTGCTGCTGGTTTCCTTCATCCCACTGACTGCTTTAATTCTGCTCAGTGCCGTGACATATGAACGCGTCCAAACGGTCGCGCGGGATGAAGAGCAGCTCAACAGTTTATACCTGGTACAGAAATCTGCCGCCCAGTACATGGGGCTGATCGTCGATCTCGAAACGAGTTTTCGTGGATATGTGTTGACGCTCCAGAGCCCCTATCTTCAACCCTTTCGCACGGCGCAAGAAGGCATTTTTTCTGTGGGAGAGAAACTCACCAGGGTAATCTCTGATGACGTCCCCCACCGCTCGCATTTCATGGAAGTTCAGTCGCTGGTGAAGCAACTCATCATTGAGAAAGTAGAACTTATCGATTCGGCCAAGAAAGGGCATCGTGAGAAGGCGCTCCAGTACATCGAAGAAGGACGCGGCCGGACGATCATGGTCAGGATTCGAGAGTTGATGGTGACGTTTGACCAGCTCGAACAGCAACGAGTGATGACGAGTCTTGGTCAATTGAGTCATGACCTGACTGCCACACTCATGGTGATATTAGTCGGAGGGATTCTCACCCTGGGGCTCGTGGCCTCCACATTATATCTGATCGCCCGCTCGATCGCCGGCCCACTAGTCAACTTGGCCAAAGCGGTGGGATCCTCGCCTACGGGGTCTCTCTCAGGCATCCCAGTGCTTGAGCGAAGGGATGAAATTGGATATCTGACCAGGGTGACGCACCAGATGGGCGTTCAGATTCAGAGTCACCTCGATCAGGTCGAGCATTCAGAAGCAGCCCTCCGTGTCCTCAATGACAATCTATCCGCGTCGGAATCTAAGTATCGCGGACTGGTGGACAACGCCCCCTTCGGCATTTTTACGACCAAGGGAATGGAGATTACGTTCAGCAACCGCTACAACCAAACCCTCGCTGGGCTTGATCCGGATCACGTCACCCATCCGGCTACGTTTCGCCAGTGGATTCATCCGGAAGATCGAGAACGTGTGTTGTCTGAGTTTGCCCATGCGGTGGCGAACACCCAACCGTGCGAGACGGTCTTTCGCTTTCTTCATGTAAATGGCATGGTGCGAAAGGTGTTGAGCCGCCGAATTCCCCTCGAGCATGGGACAACCCAACCTGCGATCTATATCGGATTCAATATCGACATCACAGCTCTGGATCAGATGCAGACCCGCCTCAGTCGAGCCGAGCGGCTGGCAACTCTGGGCCAGATGGCGGCTGGAATTGCCCATGAAATCAGGAATCCACTGGTGGGGATCGGTTCCAACGCATTTCTCTTACTAGACGAATTTGACGCGTCGGACCCGCGGCATGCCGACTTGGAAATGATTGTGAAAGAGACCAAACGACTGGATCGCATCGTCAATCAAATCATCGATTATGCTCGCCCACGGGAGCTCGCTCCGGAGCTGTGCCCTTTGAGCGATCTTGTTGACGAAGTCGTCAAGTTACTCGATTCGACCCTGACCGCCAAGCACCTTGCTGTCACACGTTCCCTCCCTCCCACGCCGACAGGGCTCCATGCCGATCATGACCAAATCGAGCAAGTGCTCTTGAACATCTTTCACAACGCGATCGACGCCTCCCATGTTGGAACAGCCATTGACGTAACCGCCTTCGAACTCTCCCGCGGCCAGAATGCCGGCATGATGGTCACGGTCACGGATTACGGAGTCGGGATTCCCGATGACGCATTAGCGCATGTGTTCGAGCCGTTTTTCACGAGAGGGAAGCAGCAGGGAACGGGGTTGGGGCTGGCTATCTGCCGTAATATAATCGAGAGTCATGGGGGCGACATCCAGATCACCAGCGAAGTCGGGAAAGGGACGAGCGTCAGAATCTGGCTCCCGCTCCGCCAGGAACTCCAATTCGTCGAGGGATAACGCATGCAACTGACCATCTTCGTGACCGATGATGAACCGGCAATCCGCAACGCGATCATCAAGCGCCTGACTCGAAAACAACATCGGGTTGTCGGATTTGAGTCGGGCGAGACTCTGCTGGCTGCGCTGCCACAAGAGATTCCGGATCTGATCCTTCTCGACCTCAAGATGCCGGGTCTCAGCGGACTGGATACCCTCAGAAAGCTCCGTCCGCTGGCCCCCCACACCCTAGTCATCTTGCTCACGGCCTATGGCACCGTTCAAGACGCGGTCGATGCCATGAAGCTTGGGGCCTATGATTTTCTCATCAAAACCGTCGAACTGGATGCGATGGAGCCGGTGCTCGATCGTGCGATCGATCTCTTGAGCCTGCGCCGACGTCTTGCAGTGGAGACCGAGCATCATGACAGCCAATATGCGCTCTCCAGCTTGGAAGCACACAGTCCGGCCATGCAACACATGCTGTCCCAAGTCCGGGATGTGGCCTCGAATCCAAAATCATCCGTGCTGCTCCTGGGCGAGACAGGAACGGGAAAAGAGTATCTTGCGCGTGTCCTGCATCACAATGGGGCGCGTGCCTCAGGACCTTTTATCGGCGTGAACTGCACTGCCCTCCCACGAGAGCTGTTCGAGAGCGAATTATTTGGTTTTGAACGAGGGGCCTTCACCGGGGCGGTCCAGCGAAAGATCGGGCTGCTCGAAAAGGCAGAAGGCGGGAGTTTGTTCCTCGACGAAATTGGTGACTTGGATCTGACCCTGCAAGCCAAGCTGTTGCGGGTGATTCAAGAGCGCACCATTCGACGTCTTGGGGGAACAGATGATATCGGGGTGGATTTTCGGCTCATCGCCGCGACCAATCGTGACCTCAAAAAAGCGGTGGCCGAAGGGCGCTTTCGTGAAGATCTCTATTTCCGTTTAAATGTGGTCTCCTTCGAGCTGCCCCCGTTACGGAAACGAGTAGAGGATATTGAGCCCCTATGCCGAAGGACGGTCATTCGATACGGCAAGGAGTTCGGAAAAGACGTCGTCGATATCGAGCCGGATGCCATGACGCTGTTGCGGGAGTATGCGTATCCAGGGAACATTCGTGAGCTGCACAACATCATCGAACGGGCCATGATCTTCTGCCATGGCAAGATGCTGACAGTGGACAACCTTCCTGCCGAACTTCGAAAGAGACCGGAATCAGTGGCAGTGACTGTCGTGGAGGGAAAAGAACGCATGCTCAGGCTCGAATCGAAATTAGGAAAACAATCCCTGGCCGATATCGAGCATGCGATCGTTCAGGAAGTGCTTCGGTTGTCGGACTACAATAAAACGACTGCCGCCAGGTATCTCGGCCTCACCAGGTTTGCCCTGGATCGGCGCCTCAAAAAAATCATAGAAGAGTAACGGGCGATCACGCCGGATTCGGCGCCACAAACACGAATACTGTGAGACGCTGGCCTGTATGATTCTTCACGCCATGCTCTTCACCGGCCGGCGCCATGGCTCATTTTCATGATGCCCTGAAAAGGCTGGTGTCGACAGTTCAATTCTGTCCCTCGGGGCCATCTTTCCACTCTGTTAAAGACAGCCTCAAGCGATTCGTCCCGCTGCCCCTTGTGAGCCGAACCTGACCTGTTCGACTCAATCGATCGACTTCGAGGAAGATGTCCTGCCAAGCGAGTTCAGGAAGGCTGCTCACGAGGACCTCCAACTCACAGTCAGGAGTACATTGGATCTGTGTGAGGATTCGATCTGTGATAAGTTTTTGCTGAGACATCACGACACCTTTTTTAGTTACCGGATGCCTCGGACCTGACCTGTGCTCACCCCGTGCGTCGACCTCCTACAACTCTCCTCAGAAAGACTCGAGCGGATATGCACAGCGCGGTCTGTGCGGATGCGTTCTGCGCATGTGTGCAGGTGTAGCAGTTTGCGCTCGGCGAACAATGTCAAAAGCAGTTGTAGTTGACCCTGTCATTGCTCCCCAAGATGGTCTTATGTTCCGGAATCTTGGCTCATCAAGACCGACGAGGTTTTTGACTAGAGCGTTGGCTGCCTAGAGATGGACTTCATGTTCAGTCATAAACCATCCTGCAATAGAGAGACGTTTATGATCTCCACTTACTGGATCAACGCGACAGACTCGATGGAACCGAGGTACGGTGAACAGGACGAGGGATCCCGGCTTGGGGGCAATACAATGGGTAATTGCGAGATCCGATCGTGTTTGTTGACCGGGTGTTGAACGATAAATGATCAGTTCACCGCCCCAATCGGGATGCCATTCATCATGAAGATAGGTCACCACTGCGAGGCGCCGTAAAGGAGAGGCGCCCGCAGTCAGCACCATTGAATCCCCAGCTTGCGCGGTATCATCGTGGGTCAACAGACAATCGCCCGCCCCATACGAATAATAGTTAAAATTCATATGTCGCCGTGCGATGTTTGGAAAGGATTCTACATAACGCCTGATGCAGAGAAGAGCCAGGCGGTCGAGAAAGACCCTCGCTTCCGCCTGCGTCATGTCAGCCTTCAGCCAATTGCCACAATCCGGAAACGTCTCACACAGGTGACGCATCTCGCGTAGTGATTTCCAAGCCGCTCGGTGCATGGCATGCTGAAAATGTTGCCTTTCCTCATCCGTCCAAAACTTTTCAATCACCAGTACGGTGGGTATCATGAAATGAGAAGCGTTCGGGATCGAAGCGTTCAAAATCAACCTGCATACATCTCCTTTTAGAAAAAGCGAGACGAGGAGAAGAAAGCAAGTTGTAGGCCTCTTGTAAGAGTTCCGACGCGACACGTCGATTCTCAATAGACATCGCCCAATAGGCAAATAGAGGCACCTCTGCTTACAGATATACGAGGTCCCTGCGCAGCAGACCGAGCGTTTTCGCACTGTGCGACTTGAGCGGAAACGCTCGGCTAAAAAGATGAGAAGAATGAATTTCGATCAAGGTCCCGCGTTGTCTCCCACCTTCGCACCCAAGCAAGATGCTCGACATGAAGATATTCGTGGGACCGGGAGACCAAGAGCGGACGGAACAGGAATTCGGAACACTTCGAACACGTTGGACGATTGCGAGAGAGTCCTTCCGTTGTGCATCTAAAACAAGCCATTTCTAAATAAAAACCCTACGTGTTCCCAGCGTGTTCATTCTTCGGCATAAAACGCCACAAAGGGCCTCACCCCACCTGAATAGGACCAAATGGTCAAACCAGGGAGAATGAGGGTCAGGCCTTGCACTCAAACATTTCTCGGCGCGTGGCGGGGAGCTGGTTCGTTTGGTCTGTCTGGTCTATCGAGACTTTCTGGATTATTTGGTTCGACCAACGAGAGAGACAAGACAGACCCGCGAACCAGATAGACCGCCCCCGGGGAGGCACCAGGGTCGTCGGCTGCCCTTACCCTTCACGTTCATGCGGGAGCGGCCAGGGGCCGGACGCGAGACGTGCCAGACAAGCGGGACGAGCGAGATGGGCAAACGAGGATTGAGCTGAACTCTTCACCCGCATTCAGCGAGACGGCTGTGTGGTCTCCACTGCGAGCGGCCAACGAGGGCTTGAATTCACAACGACCGCATATTCTTTAGAAACGGACATGGCACGTATAACGTTTCACCTTTAACGGCTAACCTCTCACGCGGGATTCGGCGCCACGAACACGAGTACTTTGAGCTGCTGGTCTGTGTGATTCTTCACGCCATGCTCTTCACCGGCCGGCGCCAGGGTCCCCTGCCCTGGACCCAGCACCTGTTTCTCTGAACCGACCTGAAACGTGCCCTGTCCCTCAAGGACGAGATAGACTTTATCCTGCTCGCCGTGGATATGCCCCTTCTGTTCCTGCCCTGGCTCAAAGCAGTAGATGTCGCAAAAGAATCGTGGTGTCTTAAATATGTTGTTTTTCTTCATCTTTCCACTGCTAAACTGCTGATAGTCAAAGAGGTTCACCACATTCATTCGCCAACTCCTTCAGGAAGGTTGCGGATGCGTTCGACGACGCTCAAGGGTCGCTAGAATGGAATCGACCGAAATCAAATGATGCGAAAGCCCCAAGTCCTTGGCCGGAATCCCCATCGCCAGACCCAGTAACTGCGGCACATGCAAGATCGGTAAGTGGAGCTCGGTGTTCACCGCACGACCAGCCCGATCCTGATAAATATCCAGACTCATGTGACAGAGAGGACAGGGCGTCACCATAAAATCGGCTCCCTGCTCCTTGGCTTCTTTCATATGTGCCCCTGCCATGGCCACGGCAATGGCTTCCTTTTCGAGGATGATGGGAAACCCGCAGCATTTGGTTCTCCCGGCATAGGCCACTGGTTCCCCACCCACGGCCTTGATGACACGCTCGAGGGATTGGGGATTCTCCGGATCGTCAAACCCCAGATCCCACGAGGGACGCAGGATGTAGCAGCCGTAAAACGGGGCGATGCGGAAGTTTCGCATCGGCACGGAGACCAGGGCCCCCAGGCGAGACAGCCCGATGTCTCGCACCACAATCCATAACAGATGTTTGACTTGGACATGACCGTGGTAGGCCAGACATTCTGGTGCAAGAAGTGCGTTAATGCGATCCAGGATCTCTGGCTCTGTCTTCAGACGTCGATTGGCTGCGCTCATGACCCCTTGGCAGGTGCCGCAGATCGTCATGACGTCCAGTCCAAGCGCCTCCGCTTGCGCAAACGTCCTGGCGTTGAGCGCCAGCGCCAGATCGGGATGTGCTTCCGTCACGACCCCGGCGCCGCAACAGGCCGCGGCCGAGAGTTCGACGACCTCGATCCCCAATTGGCCGATGATCGCCCTCGTCGATTGATACAGTTCCGGTGTCGCCCCTTGCGCCGCACAACCGGGGTAGAGGGCATATTTCATGGGTCTACCGTGACGGGAGATAAGACAGGGCGCGGTTGAGAGAATCTCGAAGATCGTCCATCGCAGCCTCCGTTTTCGACTTCACCTGCTCCCAGGAAGAGGCCGTTGCGGAGTGAATGGCCTCGACTTTCTTACTGGCCAGGTCTTTTTTCTTTTCTAATTCCTTGATCGCCTTCTGGAGATCCGCGCGTGCTTCCGCCGACGCATGCTTGACTTGTCCACGCAGATGCCTGATGCGCACTTTCATCTCATCCAGTTCTGTTTGAACCTTTCGCTGAAACGCATCTTTCTGCTGAATCGTATAATCCTTGGTGGCCGTCACCGCCTCCTGCGTTTCCCGGATAACCGTGTCACCCGTCACCGGCTTATCCGACGCTCCAGCCGCTACGACAACGGATATCATGAGCAACCCTATTCCCACGATCCCCCACAACCCTCCGACGTAATTCTTCATAGAAATCGCCTCAATCCCACCGATGCACACGTACTCTGCGAAGTATAACTTCCGCCTTTCGGAAAGTCACCGTGCATGGACCGTGACGCGCGAAACGCGAGAACCAACTGGTTCATCTGGTTTGTTTGGTTCATCTGGTCTGTCAGGTTTCTCTGGTTGGTCTTGTTCAACTAAACAAACGAGACAAACTAAACAAACCAGATGAACCAGATAAACCAGTCCACCTAGCCCCTCGAGGAATCTTTCTTTTCATCCTCCGGGGAAGAGAGCCTCCACCCGTGGCTTCATTCTTCCAATGGATCGAATAACACGTCTCTACCGGGGTAACTCCCCTAACAGCTCTGCGATCACGTGGCGGAGGCGTGCTTCCTCGTGAGATTGCAGGCGGAGGAATTTTACTCCGAACTCCTGGCCTTTGGCCCACCGTACCGTGGCAAGCTCGACCCTGATCGGCACGGCCTCCTGTGACCCATAGAAGAAGCATAGCTCTAACTCCGTGCCGGGCTGCAAAGATGTGTCGCTTTCCATCCGACACCCATAGTGGGAGATGTCCTGCAGGTACCCTTCTCCAGCCACCATCGAGACACCGGCGGAAAACACGCCATGGAATTGCACGCGGAGCCGCGTGTACCCCCGCAAATCGACGCCGGTGGCACCTGGATGGATCGCGACCAGGAGTTCGATGATCCTCTGGTCTCCGGTGAGCATGCCGGGCTTGAGATAGGCTTCGATCCGTGCCCAGGTGTCAGGGTCTGCGCGGGCTTGCAGTTCATGCAGCGTATTTCCGACCTGCAACCCAGCTTCGTTCATCACTTGGAGGATATAACGGCGCGTGGTTTGATAATCTTCTAAGTCGCTCATACCTCACCACCCTTTCCCCTTCCGCACTATCCCCTTTCCGCTCCAGCGGTGCCCGCGTAAGTCCTAAGCTACCGAGCAAGGCTAGGCCGTCCGTGGGCAGGTGTCAAGGACAGGGGACAGGTTGCCGAGAAAGACTACTTGCGTTGTTTCCGCCACTCCCACGGCGGCACNNACCGGCTGCGGATCAGCCCACAACCCTTTCTTGCTCATTCGCGCTTCCTTCTCTCGCCCCTCCAGCACTGTATCCCCCGGCGCATACTTCCGATACCACCAGTACCAACCCCTCCTGACGAGTTCCTGATGGAGGTTCATGCCATCGGGTAGGATCAGATCTCCAATCGTGCGTCCATACTCGTCGAGACCATGAGTCTGGAGCGCGACTTGCTTCCCGAAGACGAGGTCAGAGGCGGCGTGCTCGACGAGTAGGCCGTAGCCTGGCCTTTCTCAGGGCAGTCGATACCGCTGAGACGGATAGGCACAGAGGCATTAGCCACTTCTGGGTCTGGAACCTCGTGGAACTGTGGGATCGAAGAACAGTTGGATGAGCTACCTCTACTATGCGGTAGAAGGACGACGGTGTTTTGGCTTTCTGCTTTGTCACGCAACCACGCTCTGCTAGAGTCCTCGGATATGAGGTCATGGCACATCAGGCCCCAAACGCTCCTGCGGGTCACACTGGCCCTCGTCACCACCGTGTTCCCCCTGCTGGCGATCGCCTTTGGGGGAGCGGAACTCCTGACATGGATTCGCGGACACCGTGGCAACCAATATTATGACGTCAAATATTGGTCTCTCGGAGAGGCGGGGTGGTGGCTGCTGGTGGGCAGATTGGCGTGCTTCCCACCGGGCGGGTCGTCTTCCAGCCACAGGCTCGCCTGCGGTGGCTGTGGCTCCCAGTGCTCGTCTCTCTGTTCATGATTCTGTACCCGGGCATGATTTCGTACGCGGTGATCGCCTCACCGTTCTCTTACCAAACCGCGCGCTACCAAGTCCGCGGTCAGCTCTCAGATTTGTATGTCCAGCTGAGACACGCCACCGAACAGGGGCAGCCGTGGCACTGCGCCTCCGGGCCAACAACCACGCTCAGTCCCTATAGCCGGGCGGGAGAACGCCTGTTCTATCAGCGGGTATGCGTGGCCGCAGACCGCCCTGCGGGCATCGCTGCTCGCATCTAGTGCGCCAGGCACGATCTATATCGCCACCAGCCCAGATGAGAAGGTCGTCTGGCTGATGGCAACTGTCTTGCCCCGTAACGCGAGTGACACCGTGAGTTGGCTATGGGGTTGCAGCGGGGAGCCCCTTGTGCTCACCGACGATCCTTCCCTTTCGGAAATGGGCCACAAAATCCCCGTGGACTAAGAGCCGGAACATTACGGACGGAAGGCCGATACTCGGGCCGAGTGTAATTGACATGAGAAACGCCGCGCCCGATCACCATCATCCGACAGCACGGGCGTCCACATCGAGCGGGTCTTCACGGGGAGCAGGCGCCGAGACTCGGTGATGATATCGTAGAGGTCTTGCTTCGTACAGAGGCCCTTCCGTTCGAGTACTTCCAGAATGGCGGCAATCTCCCACATGTTGGAGATCGTCGCTTCCTCGATGGACATGCTCTCGCGTGTGGGGCGATCGTCGCTCATTTGCCTTTCGGTGTCCACTCCCGCGCCAGCTGTTGCGCCTCAGCAATCTGGGAAGGGGTCATGCGACCTGCGACCTCATCTCGCCTGTCTGCTGCGAGCTTCTGACTCGCACCAGTCGAGTGTTCCGCAGCGAAGCTGTACCACATGTATGCACGCACATTGTCCTGCGGCACGCCCAGTCCCTCCTCATACAGCATCCCGAGGCTGGTCTGTGCATCCGCGAGCCCCTGGGCTGCGGCACGCCAGTACCACTGCCGCGCCGCCGCATAATCCTGGGGCACGCCGCGCCCGAAAGCATACAGCGTTCCGAGGTTGAGCTGTGCCCTCGCGTGGCCCTAGACTGCGGATTTCTCGAACCACTGCCGCGCCATCGCGTCATCCTGCGGCACGCCCTGCCCGTTGTAATACAGCAACCCGAGATTGTTCTGTGCCTGCGCAACACCTTGGGCGGCGGCTTTCTGAAACCACTGCCGCGCCTTTGTATAGTCCTGCGGCACACTTTGTCCGTCGCGATACAGCGTCCCAAGGTTGTACTGCGCCCCGGCGTGCCCTTGGGCAGCGGCTTTCTCGAACCATTGTCGCGCCGTTGCATAGTCCTGCGGCACACCCTGTCCTTCGACATACAGCAACCCGAGGTTGTACTGCGGCTGCGCAACACCTTGGGCAGCGGCTTTCTCGAACCATTGTCGCGCCGTCGCATAGTCCTGCGGCACGCCCTGTCCGTCGCGATACAGCGTCCCAAGGTAGAACTGGGCGCCTGCGGCTCCCTGCTCGGCCAGCGGTCGCCACTCACGCAGAGCTGTTGCGTAGTCTCCACGCTTGTATGCATCCACGCCCACTTGACCATCCGCCCATGCGGGCACGGCGAGACACACGAACGAGAGCACGAGGACGATGGTGAATCGGAGAGGCATAGGCCGGTTGTTACTCACAGGATACTCTCCGCTGGTTCCTGCACCAGTCGTTTCATGTAATGCTGAAGACGCACCTGGGTCTGACGCTCGACTGAGATATTCTCCACCGCAAACTTCTGCCCCCTCGACCACCGCACCACGGCTTCAGGAATCTCGATGTGTCGCTCATTAGAAAGCGTGACGGTGAGCGAGAGGGTTTCTCCTGATCGCATCGGCAGATTGCCGGACGGTCGCCACCCGGTACACGAGAGATTCCACACGGTGCCTTGCCCCTGGAATGGCCCCGCATTGTAGGTGACAGCGCATTGCACGGGGAAGCGACGGAAGGGACGGAGCACGAAGGGCATGGGGGCCTCGCCGGGAGGCATATTCTAGGAGGGCAGAGATCGAGGATGCAAGGTTGGTACATGACAAAGGGTTGTATTTGGGTCAGGGTCGATCGACATCAAGCTCCTCGACTGTACCCAGTTTCAGCGAGTCGCACTTGGCGAACGACTCAACTGCGCGAATGGCGTGGTGGGATTGTAGCGATTGGCAGGGTTCATGGGATTATCCGGATTGTATTGGTTGGCGAAATTGAACGGTGCGTTGATACCGCACTTCGTGTGGGCCGCTGGCTCAGTATTGCAGTATCGTGATTGCCGCCAGCGGAAAAACCCCTTCAGTGTTCCGGGTTCCCGGGATCATAGCGATTGGCAGGGGTGAAGGGATTGTCTGGCGCGTAGGGAGGGCGAGGCACCTGATATGGTCTCTGTGCTCGCAGAGCCCCCCACGATAAAAAGGATTGGAAGGATCATTTAGAAGGGTGACGGTCGCGCGATGCGCGCAGTGGAGACCACACACAGCCGCCTCGCTGAATGCAGGGGAAGAGTTGAGTTTAGGTCTCGCTTGGCTCCTCTCGCTCGTCCCGCATGTCTCGCACGTCTCGCGTCAAAAAACCTTGGTGGCTGTCACTGCTCTTTTTTCAGCCTACCCCCTGCCTGGAGAACAGCGCAAGCGGATCAGATAAGGCTACTGACACCCTTTCCTGAGCTGCGCTTTCGTTGAAGCCCGGTCGTCGGCTCTTTCACCTGGCCATTCCGCCAGTAGAAGCCTTTTCCTCGTTACGTTACAAGAGAACATACTGCGCGTGTCTTGGTCTGCGACGAGACCGGGGAAGAGGTGCGAAAACCGATGGCGACTATATTGCTTATTGATGACGAAGATCAGGTGCGGATTCTCCTCCAGATTGCGCTCGAAGGGGCGGGTTACCGTGTCCTGGCCGCTGAAAGTGGGCAACATGGCCTGCGTCTCTTGCAGCATCAGGCGGTGGATCTGATCCTCGTGGATATCTTCATGCCGGAGATGGACGGCTTTGAACTTATCCAGCGCCTGCGTACCACCCGACCGAACAGCAAGATCATTGCGATCTCAGGAGGCTCATGGGAGTGGGACTATCTCGACACGGCGAAGCATCTGGGGGCGAACGACACGCTCAAGAAGCCGCTCAGTCTCCAAGAGTTGCTGCATGCGGTCTCATCTCAACTGAAATGAGAACGCCTCGCTATAGCTCGCCTATCCCAACATAAAACCTAGCGAAGTCGATTAACGCAAGACTTGCCGCCATCGTGCAGCGAGTGATGGGAGAGATATTCGGTCTCGGCTTCTTGCGACTCTGCGAGCCGGAATGGGAATGACAGCATAGGTGGCGCGAGCGGTGCGCCTCGCAGGTGCTAGTTGGTCTGGTTGGTGGGACAGAGGGCGAGAAGAGCCCGACGGGGTGAGTCTGTCTGGTCTATCTCGTCTATTTGGTCTGTCTGATTTATTTGGTTTATCTGGTGCGATGAACAAGAGAGACGAAACAGATCATACAAACCAGATGGACCAGACAGACCACCCGACTGAGCACGCGTGGCTGATTGCGGTTACGCCGCTTCGGATGTGTCGTCAGTCGGCTTCTTCTGGTAGGGGTGCAGTTCCAACTGCGTCACGGTGTGTTGCAAGCGAGCCCATTCTTCAGGAACCAAGGAGACGAATTCGATACCGAAGCGGCCCTCGCGCGTCCACCGCACGACGGCTTCGTCGATGGTGATCGGGGGTTCGTCCGGCAACACATGCACACGTATTGAGAGCGTGCTTCCAGGGTGCACGGACGTCTCGGATTCCACGCAGCAGCCACGCTGCGACAGATCAAGCACATTGCCCTCCCCACTGACCACGGTGACGGAGGTAAAGGAACTGTGAAACTTGGCAGGAAACCGAGGATGCTGCCGTTTATCCATGCGACTCTCCTTCTGCGATTACCCCTTTATATTCCCGATCGGACGTAATTCCGCCACCTTTTTTGTAATTCCCGCGCGATCGACCGACTCCACCACCTCAGATATATCTTTGTAGGCCAGGCCGGCCTCCTCCGCGAGGCCCGACATCGAGACGGCCTTGACCAGGATACCGCGCTGTTTCATCTGCTGCTGCAGCTGCGCACCACTGACCGTTCTCTTCGCTTGCGCACGTGACATCGTTCTCCCGGCCCCGTGCATCGTCGACCCGAACGTATCGCGCACCGCTTGATCTGTCCCCACGAGTAGGTAGGAGCCGGTCTCCATTGAGCCACCACAGATGACCGGCTGGCCTGTCTGTCGAAACACCTCGGGCAATTCCTGACTCCCAGGCCCGAACGCTCTGGTCGCTCCTTTGCGATGCACCACCAACTCCCCTTCTGCATACCGTTCTACCTTGGCAATGTTATGCGCCACGTCATACACCAGCTCCATGCCCAATGCCTCGGCGGACCGACCGAAGACCGCCGCGAAGGCTTCGCGAATCTGATGCGTGATGACTTGGCGATTGGCAAAGGCCGTGTTCGCAGCACAGTTCATGGCGGAAAAATACTCCTGCCCCTCGGGAGATCGAAACGGCGCACAGGCCAACTGTTGATCCTTCACCGTAATCCCATACCGGCGCATCGCCTTCTCGAATATTTTGAGATAGTCGCTGGCCACTTGATGGCCGAACCCGCGCGAACCGCAATGGACCATCACGACGATCTGCTCGTGGCCGGTGATGCCGAGCGCCGCAGCCGTGACCGGATCGAATATCCGCTCGTTCGAGACCACCTGGACTTCGAGATAGTGATTGCCCGATCCCAAGGTCCCTAGCTGGTTGATGCCTCGTTGAATCGCATGGTTGGTCACGATTGACGGATCGGCCCCTTGGATGCAGCCGCCTTCTTCCATACGGACAAGATCCCGATGCCAGCCGTATCCCCGCTCCACACACCACTTGGCCCCATGGGTCATCACGCGACGGAATTCTTCCCCTGAGAGCCGAACGAATCCGCTCGCCCCGACGCCGGCCGGCACTTTCAGAAAGAGTTCGGTCATAAGCTTCTCTAGATATGGCTGCACGTCCGCCAGCGTCAAATCTGTTCGAATCAGCCGCATGCCGCAGTTGATATCGTATCCCACACCGCCGGGAGAAATGACGCCATCCTGCACGTCGAAGGCCGCGACACCCCCGATCGGAAATCCATAACCCCAATGTCCGTCTGGCATACAGAGCGCATACCGGCGAATGCCGGGCAGACAGGCGACATTGGTCACCTGATCGAACACTCCGGAATCCATGGCCTGAAGAATCCCCTTGGTTGCATAAATCCTGGCCGGCACTAACATGCCAGGTTTCTCCGATAGCGAGATCTCCCAGATTTCATCGGTAACCCGGTTCACCTGCATGTTGGTATTCAGCTTCATATCAGAGATGGTTTATCTGGTTTATCTGGTCTGTCTGGTTTGTCTGGTCTACCTCGTCTGTCTGGTCTGTGACGCTTCATACATCGAGCACCACGCGTACCTTCCAGCGACCGCCTGTCTGCTTGAGTTCGTATAGATGTTTCGTGACCCCTTTCACATCGGCGTGGAGTTCTTGTGTCTGCTGATCCACCGGCGCGCCGATCAGACGGGCTCGCAACAGCCAGACGTCCCCCTCCCGCATCAGGGTGAGCGGCGCCTCTTGGAAGACTACCCCTGCTGCGTCCTTCCAATAGACCACCTCCGACAACCAATCGAATAACAGCGCCGACGGGTCCACATCGGTCCGTTCAATCGCGCGCTCCCATCCGCCCGACACCGTAGCAGGGTTCGCCATACTCTCAAGGAGGGCCTGCGTCGCGCCGAAAAAGACCTCCTCGACCGACTCCCCTTCGGCTTCGAAGGCGATATCGGCCAGGGCAATCTCTTCAAGAAATCGAAAGGTCCAGGCCATAGGCGTCAGGCTGGAGGAATGGCACGTCGCACTCGCTGGATCAGGGCCTGGAGCTGGCTAAGCCCAGGGAGCGCCTGTCCAAATGGGTTGGGGATTTTCCCTTTGAGCAACATCTTCATACCCAGAGGCAGAATGTGCAGCAGGCCTCGCGGTGCGAACCCGACCACTTTCAGCGGCATGATCGCTTCGTTCAAGCGCCCTTGCTGTTCGACCAGATCGGTAAAGCCAAGGATGTGCCGCGCGCCGCCGGTCGTCGTCAATCCGCGTTCGAGCGAGGCCCGCCGCAACCGGACGATCGCCTCCATCGGTTTCACGTCTTTCGGACAGACCTCTACGCAGAAGTTGCAGCGCGTGCAATCCCAGATCCCATGCTCATCTTGGAGAGCCGAAAGCCTGGCGCGTGTCGCCGAAGGGGATTCGCGTGGGTCGGAGAGAAAGCGATCGGCCTTCGCCAACGCTGCAGGGCCGGCAAACCCCTTCGAGACTTCATACACGGTACAAGCCGCGACGCAGGCGCCGCACATGATGCAGGCATCCACATTGTGAAACTGCGGATTGGCATGGTCCCGCGCCTTCGTCGGAGCAGGCACGCCCTCACGCAAAGGCCGAGCCGCCGACACCAGCCAGGGATGCACGTCGCGGATCTTTTCCCAGAAGGACGTCATATCCACGACCAGGTCCTTGATCACCGGCAAGTTGCGGAGCGGCGCGACCGTGATGTGCCCATGTCGCTCAAGTTCTTTGCCGAGGGAGGTGCGGCAGGCCAGTTTCTCGCTGCCGTTGATGGTCATGGCACAAGACCCGCAGATCGCGGAGCGGCAAGAATAGCGGAGTGCCAGACTCCCGTCGCACTCCTGCTTGATGCGGATGAGCGCGTCGAGGACGGTCATCCCGCGCCCGACGTCGAGCCGGATCTCTTGAGGATGGGCGGTGGAATCGACTTCGGGATTGAATCGTTGGATCGTAAAGGTCAGGCGCATGGAAGACGTGAAACGTAAGACGTGAGACGTCCTGTTCAGCCCAACTCGAAGGTCTTGGGAGAGTTCGTCAGATTGCGGCACCCGTCTTTCGTGACGAGCACCATGTCCTCGATGCGGACGGCCCCAAGACCAGGATAGTATAGGCCCGGCTCGACGGTGACGACGTGGCCTTCTTGGAGCAGTGACCCGGTGCGGCTGATGCGCGGCATTTCATGGATGTCGAGTCCGACCCCGTGGCCGGTGCCGTGGAAATAGCCCTGCATCCGTCCATTGACAAGGCCGGTCTTGTACCCGGCTTTTTCAAATCTGGTGCAGATACCTTGATGAATCCTCTTTCCATCCGCCCCATCTTTGACTTTCGTGATGGCCTCTTCCTGCGCATCCAGGACCGTCTGGTAGAGCCGCTTCAGTTCGGGGCTCGGGGTCCCACGCACCACGGTCCTGGACATGTCGGCGAAATACCGGTTGGTGGCCGAACGAGGAAACACGTCGAAGATAATACTACGGTGAGCCGGCAACGGCCCACTGCCTTCGTTGTGTGGATCGCAGGCTTGCTCGCCCGCGGCGACGATGGTATGCTGGGCGATACAGTCACACTCCATCAATGTCACATTGATCAGCTTCTTCACTCGCTCCGACGTCAGAGGCATCCCAGCGAACCACAGTTGATCCCCTTTGATCGAGGCCTGACGCAGCATGTCATGGGCGGCCGCGACCGCCTGCTCGGTCGCGCGCTGGGCGGCTTCGATATAGCGTACTTCTTCGGCCGTCTTCACAACACGCTGCTCGTAGAACGGGTCTCGCTTCGGATGCAGCTGATACCCCAGGGACTGGAACTTGACGGCATGGCCGAAGGAAAAATTCGCAGGGACCAGGATCTGCGTGATGCCGGCTTCTCTCAAGAGGATATGGACGACCTCGACCGTACCTGGCTCGGCGATGCCTTGCGTCTTGGCTCGTCCTTCGACCTCCGAATACGAGAGCACCCGATCGACGGACGATTGACTCTTTGCCCGATCCATTTCGAGATCGCTCATCACCAAAATCCGCTCCCCTTTAATCTCCAAATAGATAAAGGGGTCCGGCGCAATAAATTTCGTGGCGTAATACAGATTGGCGTCGGTCTCGCTGGCAGCGATGAAGACCGTGGCACGTTGAGATTTCGGAGTAGATGACGCCATAGTGAGTGGTGCTCGGAATCTAGCACGCGGGGCGAGGTCGGTCAAGGCGCGGATGGAACCGATTCAGGCGCGGGCATGGTGTCCTTGACAGTACCTTGATTCTCATCAGGCGTCATCAGATCAATCGGCAGCATGACCGTGTTCTTTAAGATGTCGAAAGCAAGTTGCGCCAGGCCCGTCAAGCCGGTGGCGAACGACTTCATCGGCAGGTACGTCACCTCCGGATCTTCGATTGACCCTTTGACGGAGAACAGCGCAGTGGCAATGCCTTTGCGATCACCGGCAAAGAGCCGTCCGAAGAGTGGAATCGATTTCAGGAATTGCGAATATGACCCGAACGGACTGACGGCCCAGACCATATCGATTTGATCCGTCGGCAGATCATAGTTGCCGGCAGCGGTAATCTTGACGATCGGGCTATCGATGATCAGGCTCTCGGTCTCGAAGAGCCCGTTCCGCGCGAGAACCGTCGCAGAAATCTTGTTATAGGGCAGTCCCTCTTTTTCCAGATCCACCTTCCCCTGCAGCACTGCCGGCAAATTCAGAATGCTGATGATTTTCCAAATCGCCCGTTCCTGCGATTTGAAGATGCGTCCGTTTTCAATCAGGACGTCCACCTTGCCGTTCAGCGTAGGATACAGCCCGTGCGGATTCCTCCCATTCCCGCGGATCGTTCCCGTCACGCGAGCTTCCCCCGTAGCCATTCCCGCTTTCGGGCCTAAAAATTTCANNCATCTTCTACCAGCAAGCCCGTCGCCCGAACGGAGATCTCAGCGTCGGCTGGCTCCTTGCGGGGCAGTTGCACCACAATACGTCCAACAACTTCCCCACCGGGCGATTGGCCGGACACACGATCCACATCAAGCACGCCGTCTTGAATCATGATGCGGGCTGAAAGGCTTCCAAATTTGAGATGTTTATAGTGGCCCCGTGCCATTGACACGGTTGCATTGACCTTGCTGGTGGCGGCGAGGGTTTCCAGAAACTCTCGAATGGGTGATCGCGCACCTTTCGGAATGAGGAGATCGAGATCCATCTGATTTGACTCGATCTTGGCAGTAATCGTGGGTTTCGCCGTCCAGTTGCGGATCGTCCCTTCCAGCGCGACGTCACTGTCAAGCAGGCGAAACGATAACCGCTTGATCTCCGCGCCGTTCTTCACCAAGTGGACTCGCAGATACAAATCCTGGATAGGGCCCTCGGCCCCCTTGGCGTTCATCAGACCGTTGGTCAACGCGAGCCATCCAGTGGTCCTCCAGGCGTTCCAATCGAGACCCTTCCCCTTCATGTCGAGCGACAATTCGATATTCCCCGCCTCAAACCCTCCCTTCGCAATCCATTCCGGCACGCGGGACAATGACAGCGTACCGGTCGAAAGCGCCGCGTCGATGGAGAATTGTTCACCCAGTAGAATCTTGCCTTTGACCGGCAATCGTATCGGCGGCACGATCAGCTCAAGCCGATCGAGCAAGACCCCGGAGCCCTGGGGAATCACGCCCTCGAATTCCACCGTCGCCTGGGCGCCGATCGGTTTTTCGACCAGACCGGGAAGCGTCACTTTCGATTCGGTCAGGACGACCTCACCCCGTATGTGCGGCGACAGGGTCGTCCCAGTCAACACCACGGCGCCGTTGACCAAGCCATCGATCATCCCGGCTGGAATGGCTTTCGGGGGCAGCAATTTGGCCATATGGTCCGCATCGCCCTTGACCCGAATCAGGAAATCTTGAAAGGTGCTGCCACTACCCCCCGTGATGCCCCCGCTGATCTGCAAGGCCAGATCGCCAAAATGTCCCGTCACCTGATCGAACAGAGTCCCGCCATCCGACAGCACGAACCGGCCTTGCAGCTCCGTTAGCCGCTCGGGCAACGACGGATGGGTCAGACTGACATGCTGAACGGTAATCTCTCCCCCGGCAAAGGTGACGCCACCCGGCTGATCGACCGGGCCGACCATACGAAACGTGAGAGCGGCCATACCTTCGACATCACGCATGGTGGCCAACATACGCGACAGCTGTTCCGACTTGACGGTCTTCCCGAGATGCTGAAAGAGGTCTGCGACGGTCATCGTCCCGGTAATATCCCACTCAAGCCAGGGCCCCGCCTCCAAAAAGGAGACGATCGCCTTGCTCTCATTCATATGGATCGTGCCATAGAGTCCGCTCAGATTCGACACCCTGAGACGGCCGGCTTCGACCGACACCACCGCCGCCAAATCCTTGGCAGGGACACGACTTTCTCCAATCAGGGCTTGCCCCTGCTTCACACGAAATTCCCCCGTCAACGACAGCTGCGGACCCGCCGCCACCGATCCCGTGACGGTGGCCGAGACAATCTCCACGATCCCGTCGATCTCCCGGTCCTTGATCACCACCGGCAGCTGCAGATGCACCCACTCGGCCGGCACGGTCGTGAACAACTGGCTCAATTGGATCGGGGATGCCGAAAAGGTGACCGCAAATGTGGGCTGAGGCGTCAACAGACCGGAGAGGCTCGCTTGGCCTGCGAGCCTCAGCTGTTCGAGATTCGCCGACAGATCGGACAACACCACATCATAGCCCGCGACGCCAGGTACAGCCCGAACGTGACTGTGCACATTAACGGCGCCCTGCAACTGCTCCGGAATCGGGTGCGGCCCGAAGAAATCCGCCACCTCTCGAAGATTCAGATTGGCCGCTTCGAGTGTGCCATCGAATTGTAGTGTGACCGGCGAAGCAGAGGATTCGTTGATCGCCAACGTCTGCCGCGGGGCGGTGCTGATCGTCCCGGCCAGGGAGATGGCAGACAAACCTTTGCCGCCCGCATGACCGGCAGAGATATGCAGATCCGCCTGTTCCCTCTCTGCTCTGATGACCAGCGCCGCCTCCACCGACTCCAATGTCATCGATCGAGTCCCGTCAGGCCGTGCGTCGTCGATGATGATCAGCTTCCCGTTCACCAGCGTCGCTTCACGAATGCGGAAGATCCGGCTGATCGTCTGCACGGCATCTTCATCGGCTGCGCCTCCCTGGACGACCTGATCGAGGAGATTCCAATGCCCGCGGCGATCGCGCCGGAGCGTTAAGGTCGGTTCTTCGATGAGCAGCCGCTTCCCCACCACCTGTTTGCGCAACAGCGGGAGAAACCGCAAAACCAAATCCAGCTTCTTGGCCGATAATAAGATGTCATCGGAATTCCGATCGTGAATCGCGACCTGCGTCAGTTCCAATCGGATGCGGGGGAACAGGACCAACTTGATGCGATGGACGTCGATCTTGCGTCCGATACTCTGCTCCAGCTGCTGGAGAAAAAAATCTTTGAGATAATCGACGCCGGTCAGGTAGGGCGAGAAAATAAAAAAGGCGCCGCCCCCGATCAGCAGAATGACAATAAGGGCGACAACAACGCGAGTTCGGGCCACTCCTGCTCCCTGGATCGATCATGCTCGGTAGGTAACCCGCATCATTACGGGCGCGTCATCTTACCGAATCACCTGCATGAAATCTACTAAGTCTGTGTCTTGACAGGGAAATCTTCGCTTCTCCCGTTCAACATTCAGCAGGATGAAGGGAACGTCCGCATCTGAGCGACGGGCACGACAAGCGGGACGAGCGCGAAGCATCGCTACAAGCTTGGCCTCGGCACTGTGGTGGAAGTATTGCAGCCGGAGGTCGCCATCACGTCGGCGCAAACAAGGCTGTCGGAAGCACAATACGATTACAAAATTGCGAAGGTAATGCTCGCCTATTCAGCAGAGGACGGAACCAGCTGGAGGTTGATTCCACGCTGCGTTAGCGCCGAACGAGACACGCGAGACAGGCGGGACGAGCGNNTGTCTTGCGCTTCACGCGCCACGCTCCGTGGCTCTGAGGGCTTTTTCAGCGTCCTGACAGAGAGGCAATGGGACCAGAGACAACTTTCGTAAGATCGATCACCAATTCATCCGTAGAGTTGGCCAACACCATATCCAAGAAGCTGTGCGGTTGTATGACCGTCGCCTCGCTTGGATCGAAAAAAAGATTGAATCCCTTCGCGGCCGTTGGGCGCATGGGATAGCGCCGATCGTAGATCATCCCATAGGTCGGAATGCCGTAGAGGACCTGCCAGTTCCCCAAAATGAAATGCAACTCCGTGCCATGGACGTATAACCCGCCCGTGGTGATGATACGCTTGACGGACGTTTGCGGTTGGCTGAGGTAAAATGTCACGCGTTCGTCCGGTTGGGCCAAGACAAAGGCCTCTGCGATCTGCCGAGACAAGAGGGCTAGCTCCTCAGGACGAAACGCCGGTATCAGCGGCGCCTCGCCCTGCAGCCACTTCTGTATCCAAATCCGATGTTCTTTGACTACGATGCCGCTAAGGATACGAGCCACGTCCTCGGCACGCATCACCTTCGGATGCGCATGCGCGCTGGGTGGCCACTCCGGCAGGACGGAATCATCCACCTCCAGCCGAATATAGTTCACCGGATCTTCATAGACCGCACGATAGGGCACCATAGGAATGGCGCAGCCTGCGAGCAGGGCGCAAAAGAGTGCGCCTCGTAAAACGTGAAACGTGAAACNNATCTCTTACGTCTCACCTTTCACGTTTCACGCTATTCGGTGATCGTAACGGTCATCTCGACTCGTTCGAGCGGATTGTCTCGTCCGTCCCGCTTCATGCCGACCACCTTGTCCGCCACATCCATCCCGCTGACCACTTCACCGAATGCCGTGTACTGCCAATCGAGAAAATTCGCGTCCGCCACGCAGATGAAAAACTGCGAGCCGG
>PLBR01000191.1 GCA_003135435.1 Nitrospira sp.
TGGATCGACCAGAATCGTTGATTATGGAGATGGGGCGGCGGGTAGCTGACTCGTCGACGTCGTGATCGTCCGTCCTCCCGTGTCTGGCCTCAGTTCATGGGGCCAGGACAAGCGATAGTGCACGATTGTTTTCGTCGACTTTCGCCTCGATTCGATCTCCTACTTGAATCTTTTCAGCCTTCATGGTGGTAGCGTCGGTACGCAAACTCAGTTCCTTCCCGCCTAGTTCCTTAATGAAATAGGTATCACCTTCCACGCGCAACACGTCGCCTTGAATGATGTGGATTCCTTGCTGCCGTATGGACAACTCCTTTGGATCACCTTGCCCGCCTGTTCTTTGAGTTTGACTGTCTTTCCCGACGTCAGCCCCCGGCGTCAGAGTATCTGCCTGGGCCATATTGCATAGTAGCCCTACCCACAATAGGAACCCACAGGACAGCACACGAACCACTTTAGGAATGTCTACCATTAGAGCCTCCGTGTGGGTTTTTAGAAAAGCATACACCATAGCGAATGTCTGCAACAATACACTTCCTCCTCTAGCGGTACTACTTTTGCATCACCTAAGTTGATGATTTATGGCCGGCCAGGTTGGAATCAGACAGCGAAGCAGCTTGAGACATGCTAACCCCCACAACCAGGCACCGGGCACTGTAACGCCCTTAACCTGACCCTGGCCCCTTGGCAACAAGGCAAGGGCCTTTTTGAAATTTCCCAAATATTTTTGATAGCTCTTTTCTATGTGCCTTGTATCTCCCTTTACCTGACAGGCAACCGCCCCCCACCTGACACCCTTTTGCAAAGGTGCCCCCAGGGGGGTACTCCTTCCGCTCACTGTCTCCAATAATTCTCCGCTATTGAGGCACTGCAGATCCTGCGCCTCGATGCTGCTTAATTCCAAGTGTTAATTCGGTGTTAGGAAGAGCGACAAAACCAGTCGAGGACCGACAAGTAGAGACAAACTGAGAGTACTCAGCGACAGCGTACCGCATAGGAATGACAAGGGGATTGCCCAAGCCATCAATGACTTAAGCAACCCCCCTGGCTTCACTCTTAATCAGCGGGCCAGAAGTTTGATATCGCCTCATCCCATCGTGGTGGTGGTGTAGCTCAGACCTTGGCCGCCTCTCTTCCATTCCGATTGCAAGAATAGATTTCCCTGAGTGTGCTGTATTCTCTATGGCTAATTTCCTCTGTGCACGTTTGAAGCGGAGCACAACAGCTGAACGAACACTGCTCCGGTTCATGTTTGGCACCGGTGAATCATCTGTGCCCAACTAGCTCTTGTACTGGGCGACGGTCCGAATTAAAATGTTAGGGTGTTATTTTTTCTCTCCGTCTCTCCGTCTCTCCGTCCGGATAGTATTACGACGCCGATGCTCTTGCTTCTGGCTGGGAGGAGCCCGAAACCATGGCCGTGGACGACTGGGAAACCCGCAAGGCATTTCTTCGCCTCACAACAGAAGAGGAAGTCGCGCTCACGGCCCTCCAGCCAATCATGGCCCAGCACGTCGATGAGTTGGTCGCGGCCTTCTACCGCCATCTCCTGTCCTTTCCTGACACGAGAAAATTCCTCACGGATGAGTTGATCAGTACCCGGCTGCTGGAGGCCCAGAAGCGATACCTCCTCTCACTGGTGGCGGGTTCCTATGACCGAGCCTATGAGGACGGGCGGCGGCGGATCGGACAGGTTCATGCGCAGCTCGGGTTGATCCCCGAGTGGTACTTTGGGGCCTATGCCCTCTACTTGTCGCTCCTGGAGCCACTGATCTTTGAGAAGTTTCACATCCAGCCGGCCAAGTACGTGGCCATCCGTATCGCCTTGACCAAAGTCATGTTCTTGGACATGCAGTTGGCCCTGGAGGCCTACATCGAGAAATCCTCGGAAGGACAGGACTATGCCGTCAAGCAGTTGGCGGGCTTCACGCGTGAACTGGAACAAGGACTGGTTCAGAACCGGCACGTTCTGAGTGAGACGCAGCAGCAACTCCGTCTCACGGAGCGCGTAGCAGAATTGGGCACGCTCGCCGCGAGTATGGCCCATGAGATCGGCACGCCGATGAACGTGATTCTGGGGCGAGCCGAATATTTGATGCAGCGGACGGACGATGAGACGATGAAAAAAGGGCTGGCAATCATCGCCACGCAGGTTGAGCGCATTACGAAATTGATGAATCAGTTGCTCGCCTGTGTGCGGCGTGGCCCACCCAACTTCGGACCCGTGGATCTGCGGGGAGTGGTCAAGGATTGTCTGGATGCCGTCGAGGAACGGCTGAGCCGACATCGCATTCAGGTGGTATCCGAGCATGACGAGGATTTACCGCAAATCCACGGGGATCGCGATCAGATGATGCAGGTCTTGCTGAATCTCGTGCTCAATGCCGTGCAGGCCATGCCCGAGAGCGGCACCTTGCGTATGGCTGCCGTCCCTGAAGGAGCGCAACACATCCGGCTGACCGTCGCGGATACCGGACACGGGATTCCGCCCGATGTCCTCCCGAATATCTTTGAGCCCTTTGTCACCACCAAAGCACGGGGGAAAGGAACCGGCCTGGGCCTCACCGTGGTCTTGGGGATCGTTCAGGAACACGGCGGGTCCATTACCGTGGAGAGTACGCCCGGTCAGGGCACCACGTTCACACTCCTCTTGCCAAGAGTCGCGTCTTCCTTGCTGCAATAATCTGTCGCGTTTTAGTCCTCTCATTCCCGCTTCACGGAGACTTTCTGCCCCCTAATGACGAGAGTTGCGTGCAGAAAGCCTTAACAATCAATAGATCGAAGCTTGGCATGAGAGTTGTGTAGTCATACCGGTCAGAGGATTTTCTCTGTCACTATACGAAGGACAGAACGCCATGCCCGTTCAGCACAACCACCAGGGCAAACTGGTGCTGGTGGTCCAGGACGACGCCGACCTGCGAAGCTTGTTGTGCGATATCGTACGCGAACTGGAATTGCAGGTCGCCGAGGCGACGGACGGGGATGGAGCCATTCAAAGGATGATGGACTCAGAGCCTCACGTCGTCCTGACGGACCATCGACTCCCCGGGGGCGGTTTCGAATATGTGAGAACCATCCGAGCCCTGTACCCGTCCTGCCCGATCATTTTGTTGGCGGCGTTAGGGGATCACCATGCGCAGGCTGAAGCATTGGAGTGTGGAGTGAAGACGTTTCTCACCAAGCCAGTCAGCCTTGGGGACCTCCAACGAGCCATCATAGGAAGTCTGGACGGCGAGTCGGAACCAAGCGACTAGCCCTCAGTCGCATCCGACAGCCCGCCTGTGCTAATTTTGTGCTAAAAATCCTCACAAACGACCTAACTAGATAGAAGCCATGGAATCAGTAGAAAGCCAGCAAGCTCATGATTTTCAACAATAAACGGGGAAACCTTTGCAACATCGAGCGGTTCGAATCATTGGCCNNTCTGCCACTCTTAATCAGCGGGCCGTAGGCTTGAGTGCGCCGCACCCCATCATGTTTTTGTTGTAGCCCAGGCAGCGGCCGATCGGCTATCACCTCCGAGGCGCACCGCTCGCGCCAGCTACGCTGTCACTCCCACCGCTTGGTCCTTTCCGGCCAGCCGGCAACGGCCTCTGCCTCGCGTTTCCTCCGTGAACTATGCGTGGGCTCTCCTCTTCCTGTGCGAGAGCCAACTTCATTTCAACAAATGAGGAAACAAGATGGCTACGAACAAACAACCCTCGACACGCTGTGTTGAGGCAACATCAAAGCCACGATCTGGCAGAATAGCAGCGAGAATGGTCCGTTCTTCGCAACGACCTTGAAGCGCTGAGGACATCACTGGGTGGCCTTCGGTCCCCGGAGGCTTCCCTCGCACTTAGCAGAAACTGATGGACAGGTAGTAAACAAATGACGAAAGGCTATCTATGTTTAGATCAAACAGGTCTCCATTCTGGTTGCGCCTGGATTACGGATTACAGGAAAAGCAGTACATTTCTGGCCCGCCTTGTCATCGCTACGTCATTAATATCATTGATTATCCTCGATCTCACTTGGATTTCTTGATTCATTCTATAGAAAACCTAAGTTGCAAGGTTGTGAGTGCTCTTTCGTTTCCTTTAACCGGGTTGAAAGAATCTCGTTGGCGTTAATGTAGCGTGTGAAGCCAGGCGTGGATATCGGCCAGCTGTTGACCTGTCAGCATACCCTGTAACGGCGGCATCATATGGCGCCCTTGTCGAATGATCTCCTTGAAGGCTTTGTCATTGGAGAGAATCGGATTGCCCGAGAGGCGCGGGCCAAGCGTACCCGACGCCTCAGGACCATGGCACACCATACAGCTTGCCTTGTAGAGTATCTCGCCTCGTCCGGCATCGCCGACCGGCGACGGAGTTGGATGAGACGGCACTCCAGGATCTCCCGCATTCGCCTGGGTCGGGCCAGAGCAGAGAAGCCATGCGAGCAGGAGCATTTGGCAGAGAACCGTACAGTTTCGTGATGGCAATCTCTTATCGAGGTGCAGCCAGCGGCGCTGGCAGACCGAGGGGCGTTGAGTGCCCGCGTCCATGCAACCTCCTAGTTTCTACAGATCAATCGGGAAGTCTTACCCTGCCTCACGAACTTCGTTTCAGTTTAGGGCGGTGCGCCAGGAGTGGGTGCCGGTGACTCCGTGGACGGCGCCTGCCTGAATAAATACATCCATCTGTTGGCCTACAAACACCGGAACGTGGGTCCGTTCAAAGCCACATACGACTTGCATCACCGCGTATCGACTCGTTCGGTCGTGCTGCCGGTCAAAGATCGTTTCGGAACCACTAGGAGCCTGTCCGACATTGA
>PLBR01000035.1 GCA_003135435.1 Nitrospira sp.
CCAGAATGATCTGACGACGTACACTATAGACATTAGACATTTGGTCTCAGTCCTGCGACTCCAAAAGTTCCCGATATTCCTCGAATAACACCTGATCGTGCCCGATAGTATCCATCCTTGCTACCGCGCTGCTACCAGGACAGGACAACTCACCCCCATCTGCCCCCATTTCAGGAGCATCCTGGTTTGTGGTTTCTTGTGGGGTTAGGTTGTCTGAGGTTGGGCTATCGGAAATTCGTAAACCGCAGGTCTAACGCTTGTTTTGTCCTAGCCCACATAGCCAGATTTGTCTGCAGACGCCTGACCTAACATGTTGTTCCGTCAAGCCACGTCCACGAATCCTTGAAACGGGATGCACCATGAGCTATTAAGACCTTGGCAAACTGCCTCTAATCCCGTTGGGGACACCACCATCGTTGGCATCTTTGCTTCGCTTTGAAATCAAGGGCGTTGCACTTGCCGCTTAAGCCCTCGCTAGTCAAAGTGACTTTCAAACTCTTTCTGCCTGCCTAGCCGTTCGGTGGCTAGTGCTCATCTCCAACTACCTTAGAAGTCGAAAGTCGATTTTTTAGGGCTTTGACGTTTCTTTCTGTCTGTTAAAAAAACAAGAGTCTTTGGATAGCGGGCTGGACTCGAACCCAGGACCCTCGCCTTAAAAGGGCGATCAGTAGGGATAGGGATTGAGTGAGATGGAGCGAGATCGTGAACGATACTCGCATTGAAACTATGAGCAATTTCCCCTGAACGAGTGTGATTGAGTGAGATTGAGGTGGACCTGGAATCGGGAGTAAAACCGGGAGCGAACCGGGAGTGAAACCGGGAGTAGAAAAACTCGAACCGGTGGGCTCGCACGGAACAAGACTCACCACCATCTCCCCTCACATCATCTCGTCCGGAACGTCTATTAAGCCCTGAGAGGGTTTTGTGGACAGAGGTGACAGCCACTTGGGCACTCTCGCCACCCCAAATGCCTCTGAGAGCCTTGACGCCTCCCTCAGTCGGCCTAGCTTTCCCCCATGCCACCTTCTAAGGTCAACACACCCTCTCCAGTAATGGCGGACATCCCATGGAGCACAGAACCGCCCACGCAACCTGCAGGCTGTGCAAGAAGGGCCGTTCTCTAAGTCTGCTAAGGGACTGCTACAGACTGAGGGGCTGCTTCAACCAAGGGGTGGGGCGGCAACTGCTTGTACAGTATTGCCAGTTCGCGACTATCTCGTTAAAAAAATCTTTCGAAGCCTCCAGCTGATCGTTCCCACGTGGCTGACTGTGGCTCGAAATCGAGATGGCCGCCATACGTAGTCAGTGATGCCATCGGCGTGAGCCGGTCGTCCTGTGTGTCGGCGACGACAAAGTCGCCCCTACGGTAGGTAGGCGACCAGTAGTTTGCGAGAATCAGATGCAGTACATCGCCTTGAACGAAAATGCCCCCGGACGTGACTTCCCGTTGTATAGCCGACTGGTAGCGAGTCGCATAAAAAGTGACGATTTCTTCCGGTGTCGCTTTGCTGAGAGCCAGCGCTAACAGCGGTGCAAAGAACGCTATGTCTTTATCAGTGAACGCCGGGACGATGTCACCCCGGGCAAAGGCAAGGTGCTCTTTGATCCTCACTCCGCCCAGAACTGCAGCAACCTGTTCATTCGTGAGCGATATCGGGTGTGAGTGCTCCGATCCCTTCTTCACCCTCCGATCAAATTCCAAACGGACATAGGCCGAGGGTTTATCGTAGATCGTGAGGGTGGTGAATTGTCTAGGGCCACAGGCACCGATCAGTCCGGCACCGATGAAGGCAAGAATAACCAACAGGATAATTCTGCCCATGGGCGATCCACGCTATACTCTGACAGGCGGGACGATCACCGTCAATGGGACCAAGCACGGCGAAGCGAAAGCAATACGGGCTGTAAACGAGGTCGTGCGCGGTCCTCGCCTAAGTAAATACAAAATT
Source organism: Nitrospira sp. (assembly GCA_003135435.1). Classification (GTDB taxonomy): domain Bacteria; phylum Nitrospirota; class Nitrospiria; order Nitrospirales; family Nitrospiraceae; genus Palsa-1315. The sequence goes on from PLBR01000035.1 coordinate 1,950, forward strand.
AAATACAAATGGCCAGCCCACCCGGAGGAGTGAATGGACGAGTTCATCAGCGAGGACGATCTCAAGTCATTCGACGGATGGTTGCGGTATCAGGCTATTGACGCGACCGCGATCACGCCAGAGGAATTAGCGACGTGGCGGCGCATTTTCGAGGAAGCGAGGCAGCGCAGCGCCGTGAATCCCAAAGTGGGATTGATGAAGCTTTAGCCGGTCCCCGGTGAGTATCGGTACGCAGTGGTAATCAGGGACCTCGCCGACCTCCGACTCACACTCTGGGTAAAGCGTTCGCGGAAGGGCGAGTTTTTCATCATGCTCCCGCGAGGTGATCGAGAGTGGGACGTTCACACGAGTTACCATCTCGACGGCACCCTGCACATGAAAAGCCACGGGAGTAAGGTCTTCACATCGGACCGACGCCAGCCATTGAACGGCACGTTCCGGGGCAGTGAACACCTTGGGACCTATTTTGGCTATGGCCCGAAGAGCGTTGGAGCGATTTGCGATCCCATGGCCTTCGCTGGCGTTGTCGAGGTCTCGCCGGACGTATGGGGGCCAATGGACGGCTGGGTGGCGGTGGACCTCGTGGAGCCTGGCACAGAGCCCACTATGAAGATCCCTAACTCCCGAATCATCACCCGAAAGCAATTTACCGACCTCCCACCGTGGGTCGTCATCACCGTGGGTATGCCAGCAGGCTAAAACCGTCTGATGCTTCTCACCACCACAGTTTGGTGCGGTTCTCCTGACTCTACAGCCTCCCCCTACCCCATCATCGGTAATCGTCCTAGCCACATCTACCACCGATACCACCGACCTGACTGTCCAAACTACAGCCAGGTTGCGCCACGCAATAGAGTAGCGTTTAATAGCGCGGCAGAGGCGGAGGAAGCGGAGTATCGAGTGGCGGGGAATTGTCCGTGAAGATTATTATGTGCCACTCTGTCCATAGGTGAGGCTCATCGTGATGGTATTTGCAATCGCCGTTGTTTTGGTCGCTGTTCTGTTGGGAAATAATCCTGCTGCCTTGGGCCAAGAAAGTCAGGTTCCGCCCCCTTCTGCTCCACCCCTGCCGCCTCTCTTGATTCAAGCTCCGTTCAACGAACAGGAATTTGCCCCTTACGAGAGGAAGAAGAAGAAAGGAACAGCCTCCATTAGTGGGCAAGCATTTATGGTGACAGAGGGAAAGGATGTGAAGTACCAGCCAGGGGAAACAGTGGCACTCGTTCCTGAAACCTCCTACACAAGGGAGTGGTTTGAGAAATATGTCCAGAAGCAGGGATTGTGCTCGTTCGCCCGATCCACGGATTATAAAGCACTCTCAAAGGATCAGATAGACTGCGAGATCCCACAGCATTATTGTTGGGTATTTTTAGGCGACAAGCGGTTGGTCCCCTATGTACGGATCACACGGACTAATCCCACGGGTCACTTCTGGTTCAACAAGGTGCTGCCTGGGAGATACTTCATTGCGACAGTTATTACCTGGGAGGCAAGATTGGAATTGGAGCTTCCTGTTGCAGGTGGGCTCGCCTGGGCCTTTGTCGAGGTAGAACCAGATGAGCAGGTCGCTAACGTGATGGTCTTACGCTAAGACAGGCCTCAACGCCTTGCCTTGCGGTTTCCTGAGTCCCTTCCTACAATACGCCTCCCTGCGAGGCACCTACGCCCTTCTCGATTCGTCTCTTCCGCAGCGGCATTTCTCATCGGAGGACCGACATGAAATTCAAATTTGTGTTCGCGTTGTTTCCACTCACCTTACTTGGAACTCCCCTCTATGCGCAGATCGATCAGAGCCTTTGCTTGCAATGTCTTAAAGCCGCTCAGGACGAGTTGAAAAAGTGCCTCGATGAGGCCATTAGCCATGAGAGTAAGACTTCTTGTGCGGAGAGAAAGGAAGCACGATCGAAGGCCTGCGAAGACGGTGAGTGCAAAATTGAAAGGGCGGCGCAAAGCGGTAATAAAAGTGAAGGCCTTCCAGTAAAGAAATAGCCTGTTCTAAAAGGCCACTGGCGCGGCCCCGCCCTCGACGCACTTCAGGCAAACCGTGTTAACATATGGTAGCGAGATGATGAAAAAGGAGGACGGTCCCCATGACACTACTTCAAGCTGCAGCCCTACGGGAGAGGTGGAAACAGCGGGCGCTCCTTCACCATGTGAACATCGGTACCTGGAATTGGAGGGGATGGCCCTCGGCCATTCGGCGGACAACTACCACTGTATGGTGTGCGGTGAATATGTTGTCCGCAATCACCACGATTTCCTTTTGAACTGACCCACCCCTACCCTCCTCCCCTCTGGTCTTCGCTTCACACGTTCTGGTGGTATCCTTTGACTGGCTGAAGCGGCCTCTCGATAGGGCACGCGAAGAGTGGTCGGTACCGATCTTCCTTTGGCATCATTACCACCAGCGCGGAAAGTGTATAAAAGAAGACAGCGCAAGCGGTTGGGCTGGCTCATCATGCGCGTACAAAGGATGCAAGTAAGGCGACACACCATGGCCAAGGAAGACGACAGACAAACACTTGAAGAGAAACCTCGAACGAGGCACAAGTTTGAACAAGAGGTACTAGCGTATCTTAAAGAACACGGCCCACAACCGTATAACGGTCTCTATGTTTTGTTCGACCGTCACCGTACTACGGAAATACAGTCCGTCTCACATGGGTTGAATCAGGGGAAACTTATTCAAATCGGCAAGGATTCTTACCAAATGGTTTCACTGACTGCCAATGGTCTCAAACGACTTGAAGGAACTTCCTAGCTTGCGAGCCATCCCCTTCGTTTCCCCTAGCTACTATGCCCTCCTATCTCCCGCCCTTGCGCCATCATTCGCCACCCTCCTACAATACGCCACCCTGCGAGGCTCCCATGCCCTTCTCAATTCGTCCCTGCCGTCGCATCGCCGTGCTATGCACTTTGGTCCTGGCAATCCTGTGCACCGCGCCGGTATGGGCGGGGTTCGAGGAAGGGATGGCGGCCTACAACCGTGGCGACTATGCAACCACCCTAAAAGAGTGGCGGCCACTGGCGGAGCAGGGAGATCGCACGGCCCAGCATCACCTGGCATGGCTGTACATCCTCGGTCGTGGGGTACCTCAGGACGACGAAGAGGCGGTCCGTTGGTTCCGCAAGGCCTCAGTACAAGGAGATAGTGACGCCCAAACCAATCTAGGAAGTCTGTATCTCTTGGGAGATAGAATCCCACAGGATTACACCGAAGCCCTGAAATGGCTCCGCGCTGCTGCCGCTCAGGGTAATCTAACGGCTCAAACGAAACTCGGGATCATGTATGAGGATGGGCATGGGGTGCCTCAAGACCGTGTTCAGGCTTACATGTGGTTCAGCCTGGCGGCGTCAGAGGGATCTGAGCTGGCGGACGCATTTCGAGACGCACTAACCAAGGAGATGCCCCCCGCCCAAATCACCGAGGCGCAAAAACTCGCACGGGAGTGGACGCCGAATAAATGAGTGATCAATGCCCCAAACGCGACTCCATGTTCATTGAAGAAGCACCATCTCCACCATGTGGGAGATCGCCGCGATTGTGGACGTGCTCGAACGGAAGGGCCTCTGCACGAAGCAAGACCTCTACAACATCATCGACCGGAACGTGTCAACGACTTTGAGACACTTGCCGTGGGAGATTAGTGTACAACCTCATCTGTCGGAGTCGTGGCAGGGTGAATGGTCCATCGTGACGGGTGGGGACTCGTGTCGAATCGTCCGCCAGCAACCTAGAATAAGGGCGCACACAAGGAGTCGGGACAGCGGACTCACGCGATCCCGACGCAGGATCTACCTCGAACGCGGCTACTTCTTCTTGCCGAGAATGGCGTCCTTGGCGGCTTTGGCCACGCGGAACTTGACCACACGCTTGGCGGGGATTTTGATCGCCACACCGGTCTGTGGGTTCCGTCCTATGCGGGCCTTGCGGTTCACCAAGACGAGCTTCCCGAGTCCAGGGATCACGAACATGTTCTTCGCTTCCTTGTAGGCCAAGGCGGCCAAGTCATCCAGGGCCTGGACTGCAGCCTTCTTCGTCAATCCGGTCTTCTCGGCCATGTGCTCAGCGATCTGCGACTTCGTCAATGGCTTTCCCATCAGTATCCTCCTCGATGTGGTAGTGTGGCCCCAACTTGCGCCGACTGTTGTATGGGTGGAGAACTCTCCCTGTCAAGGCCGATCCGCAGCCGGTGCCGCCGTGGGAGTGGAGGAAGAGGAACAGGTGAGCGGTCCATCGCGGAACGGCTCTTTCCTTACTCCCTCCCATTAGTCATGGCCTTCTCTCCGGTATTCCGCTTAATGTTGCACCGTCGTAATCCGGTGTCGAGACGCGGCGGAACCGAATGATCGTTGAGGATCCCTCGGTCGAATGGATGTGTAATCTGACGTCTGCTCCCGTCCTCTCGATCATCACGCGGCCCGGACGGGGAATACTTTGGTACTCGTGTTCCTGTGTACTGTCGTTCTGGCGTACAATAATCGACAACACTTCGTCTGTGTGGTCGAGATGAAGGGCTAGGGCTTCAAATGGAAGTCCAGGGGCTTCCTGCGACACGCTACTGCCTTCGCCGTGCGGCGCGACGTCGACCAACCATTCTTGGTGATCTTGGCTGAACTGTAGGAAAAAGGCGCCCCACTCCCGCCGAGGGATCTCGCACCCTCTTCCTGTTTTAGCCGTTTCTGTGGTTCCTCTCATTGATGATCCTGTGAAAAAATGGGACAGGCGGCGGCGCATGGCCTCCCTTTGTCGCGGGAGTTGCGATGCGTTTGTTCTCCGACCCTCCGCTCCCAAGAAAGATCGGTCATCTGAACCGTTCGCTGCAGTATGCCGAGAAAGCAGCGTATGGTCTGATCACAATTGCTCAGCTTGCAAAACAATGGAGCGCGTACAGTTACAGGTATGCGTGTTGTCCATCTAACCGAGGAGGCTCCCATGGTATCCATTCCCAAAGTCGTTGGTGTTATGTCGTGTGGGTTCTTGCTGTGCCTGGGCATGTCCACCGCCGGCGCCGGGCAGGCAGATAATGCGGCTTCGGAGGCAGACAGCAAACTGATAGCGGAACAAACTGACCGGAGGCAAGGTGGTCAGGACGCGGGCGAAAAACAAGTGCGCGAAGAGATGACGGGCGGCGACTCAAC
>PLBR01000046.1 GCA_003135435.1 Nitrospira sp.
CCCTGAGAGGCGCATCCTGGCCATCTCCAATATAAATGGGGAAGAGGAGATAGAGGAGAGCTCGATGGACGCGCGCAGGTGCCCAGGGGAGCTGCCTGCCACATCCATTTCTTCAAACCTGAGCTGTTTTGATCAGATGACCGTGTCTTCAGTAGCCTACACTGATTGGACTGATGACGCGTCAGCAAATCCTCGCCAATAGAGTGAGTGATGTGACCGTCAGGCAAAAACAGAGGTGGCCCCAGTTGTTTGGACAGAATGTTCCATTCCTTAAGTGGCGACTCGCGGTGTGCTGACTACGCGGCAGTGAGTCGTGTCGTCAGGTTGTCGCAGTACACCTGGTCTGGCGTCTTGCCGTCAAGCGCCTTGTGTGGTCGCTGCCGGTTGTAGAACGGCAGGTAGCGTTCCAATCCCTGTTGAGCGGCGCCGACGCTCTCGTAGGCGTGCAGATAGACCTCCTCGTATTTGATGCTCTTCCAGAGTCGTTCCACGAGCACGTTGTCGCGCCAGCAGCCTATGCCGTCCATGCTGATCTGAATGCCGTGCGCGTTCAGGATCCCCGTGAACTCCAGGCTGGTGAACTGGCACCCTTGATCGGTGTTGAAGATGGTCGGTGCGCCATAGGTGGTCACGGTCTCCTGGACCGCCTCTGTGCAGAAATCGGTCGTCAGTGTGTTGGACTGCCGCCAAGCCAGCACGCGGCGACTGGCCCAGTCTAGGACCGCGAACACATACACGAAGCCGCGCTGCATCGGGATGTCGGGGATGTCCGCCGCCCAGACGTGATTCGGGCGTGTGATCTCCAGTTGGCGCAGGAGATAGGGATAGACCTTGTGGGCGGGATGCCGCTGGCTAGTGTGGGGCTTGCGATACACCGCCTCGATGCCCATTCGCGACATCAGGGTGGACAGGTGCCGTCGCCCAATCGAATGGCCTTCTCGCCTGAGCAGATCGCGCAGCATCCGGGCGCCAGCAAACGGATGGTCCCGATGGAGCTCGTCGATCCGGCGCATCAGTGCCAGAACTGCGGCTGACACCGGCGTCGGCTGGTAGTACGCGGTCGACCGCGAGAGCACCAGGAGCTGACATTGCCGAACAACTGGCAGGTCGTGGGTTCGGTTGATCATCGCATTGCGCTCAGCAATCCCGCCTTGGTGAGCGCCCCTTCTACAAAATCATTCTCCAATGCCAGCTGCCCAATCTTGGCGTGGAGGATCTTGAGATCCGGTGCGTCCGGCTTGTGAGCCGTGCCGCCAAACACGTCGGCGACCCGCTCCAGCACATGCCGCTTCCATTCCGTGATCTGGGTGAGATGCACGCCAAATTGTTCCGCTAACTCCGCCAGCGTCTTGTCGCCCTTGCACGCTGCCAAGGCCACCTGGGCCTTGAATGCCGCCCCGTGATTGCGTTTCGTTCTCTTCATCGCCGTGCTCCTCTGGTTCGCCACTCTCTGATGGCTTCGGTGAAGCAAGGCTCCCACTGAGCAAACTGTCCGAATTTCCGGAGCCCCCTCTGAAACCAGCCCCGGTCGTCTGACAGTACTGCCACGCCTCGTTGCTTCCTTTAAATTGCCGATCACCCGGCGAGCCCATTATTTTCAGAACATCATCTTTATCATCACCTGTCCCAATCAAAACGGACTTCTTTTCAAACTTCCACAAGCAACCAGAAATAATATGATCGTCGCAATTAAAAGCGTTGTTGTGTGAGTCATTGAATATATCGCCTTACCTAAACTATGGATTGTCAGGTTTCGCATAAGCCCCCCGTTTTTCCTTGCGCCAAGAGGTTCTTCATCTGAGCGGTCGAGGGCCTGTCCGCGTCTTGCTTTCAGATAGACCCACGGCGGCACCGGCNNACCGGCTGCGGATCAGCCCACAAGCCTTTCCGCCCCTCATTTAATCAGTAACAAACAAACCGTGGAGGTAGTGTTTTGCAATCTCTCTTAGTATAAGGTATGTCCTCTGATCCTCTGACTAAGGAAGAACCTGGATGTTTCGATATTGCGTGCCGATAATGGTTGTATTGATCTCCCTGTCCTATGGCTGTCGTTCACTGGAGATACAGGAGAAAACCATTCAGCAGTCTAGTGGAACAGGGGAGGTTCAGGAACCAGAAGCAGTAGTGCGCCGCCCCAATATTCAGAGGAATAATGCAAGATTTTATCATGAGAACCAAAAGTCCAGAGTTTCTATCCGATATAAGAATTCTGGTCAGAGTCAGGCATATCGTGTACGAACCGACCTTCAAATTTTACTGGATGGGTACAGTGTGCCAATAGAGGAAGATGATTCTATCGTATCAACACTTGCTCCGAATGGAGACCTAGAATTGCGAGGTACCCTTCCAGATACATTCTTTGGCGGAGTGATGAATGGCAAGGCGAAATTTCGCGTAGAATTTACAGTTCAATATCAGAATGAACAAGGCAAAGAGTTTGAGGATTTTTCAGTCTGGCAATTCAGTCGGAGTACGATGGAGCTATTACTCTTAGAGGATCGAGTAAATTAATTTTTAATTTAGCTCAACGGGTGAGGCAGTTGAACCTTTTCGATTGCTTCCTGTAGTTCTTCCACCGAGTATCCTAAAAAGACCTTATATTCTGACGGTCAAAATCTGGATGGGGTTCTGCATCGCGGGTAAACGTTTCGTCAGATAATCAATCTCCTGCTCAGATAAATGACGAAAACTTTCTGACCGGACATTGCTGTTCTCCCTCACAACGCCAGGCTTATCGGTCCTCAATTCGTCAGCCACGCCCGTACGGATTCTTTAGACTTCCGGGATCGAGCGAGTTGCCCGCACCAAGGGGATTCCTGCCTTTGGCACTATAGCTCGGTCACCGACAATTCCCCGCCCGCCGACAACGCGCCTCCCTGACGCGCCTCATTCCGGTAGCAGTCATACCGTGGCGGCGCAGCGGTCATCACCTGGATTTGCGATGAAAGCTCTTTAAGGTCTTGGCGAGGTTCGCTTCCTTGCGAATCGTGGGATTCGAGGAACGTGTTGCCTTCGCCAATTTTGAGGCTGGAATCTTTTCACCAGCGGGCACGCCCAAATGCCGATGCAAGGCCCCTTTGTCCTTCGTCGCGCCTGCAATCCAGGTCTTTGCCATGCGATCCTCCTTGTGACCTGCCCCGGTTGTTGTACCACCCCTGCCGAATGTGCCAAGGCTAGGCCACCCATCGGGGCCTGTCAACCGTGGTGCCTGCCTCCGGTAATCCTCGGCGGCTTAATCTCTTCGCCGCCGCCACTCCCACGACGGCACCGGCTGGGGATTGGCCCACAAGCCTTTCCGCGCCTCTCGGGCTTCGTTCTCTAACCCTTCCAGCACCGTATCCCCTGGCGCATATTTCCGATACCACCAGCACCAGCCTTGCTTGACGAGTTCCTCATTGAGATTCATACCATCCAGTAGGATCACATCCCCGATGGTGCGCTTGTACTTGTCGTGGCCATGCGTCTGAATGGTCACGTCCTTCCCGAAGGCGAGGTCAGAGGCGGCGTGCTTGGCGTTGTTGCCGTAGGCCTGGCCCTTCTCGGGGATGTCGATGCCGCCGAGACGGATACATTCATGTTTGCCGCTATGAAAAGCTTCATTTGTATCCTCTGTCCCTCTGTATTTTCCGATCGCCGCACGGACAGCGGACACGAGTATTTTTACCGTGTATCCACACACAGCCTCCAAGCGATCGAGAATAAGATTATTTGTAACTAGACATCCAGGTCTGGATGGGTATAACCTGAGAAAAATTTTACACTATCTCGATATGGGACTTTGGTCGGATGATGCTTATACTTCGAGAATGGAACCAGTTTCCTCCCGATAAGAACTGTCAGCTGTTTTTCCCCAGATATAGCTTCTTTGACCGCCTCCACCGTCATGTTAATCAGCTAATTACCTCTCGGTGTATCAGTTGCCTCATTATTTTACCGGACGCAGCATCCAGGCTTCTCGCCTAAAGGAGGACGAATGTCATGAAACGATATCTGGGAGCAGTCGTACTGGTCAGTGTGGCGATGTGCTGGCCGGTTTTTGCAGAGGCGGTCTCTCTCTCGATTTTCCCCGATCCTGTTGTAGGGCTCCCCGGCAACACCGTGCTGACCAGCGCAGAGTATACGGCGCAGGGCGCACAGGTCGCAGGTCTTCAGTTCGACGTGTTATACAATCCGAGCGCTCTTAGTCTTTCGAGTGCGCAAGCCGGAAGTGCGGCTACCCTTGCGAGCAAGAGCATTGCCTTCAATCTGGAATCCCCTGGGGATACTAGATTCATAATTTTTGGGCTCAACCAAAACGTAATTGGAAACGGCAGTGTGGCTGATCTCAAGTTTCAGGTGAGTTCCACTGCACCAGCAGGTCCTTACAATTTATCTCTCTCCGGCATTGTTGGCTCTGATGCCTCTGGCCATGCTGTGACCATTACTAACCTTAATCCGGCCCCGACTGCAAGCGCTCCTGAACCTTCAACCTTGCTTCTGCTAGGCAGCGGCCTCGCTGGGCTGGTCGCGTGGCGCTCTCGGCAGCGCAAGACAGGGACGGCATAGCCTTCACGACAACATCTGGCACCATTCGCGAGCCGCTTGGGACACCTGGGCGGCTCGTGCTGTATCTAGGCTTCAGGAAACAACTTCTCAAGGATGTGAACGACGGCGCAAGGGGCTAGACGCAGCTATCCTGCGGGGTTATATCGAGCGCGGCTCCGTCGTATTCGGTTAGCGCGGTCCTCACTTGTCGAACCTGGATCTCGATGCTCTGTGCGCGAACCTGCCCCCGCCGACTGAGCTGCAAACACACGACACGATCATCCTTGACCGAGCGGTGCCTAGTGACCCACCGCGTGCGCACCAGGGCTTTTACCACCGTACGCAATGTCGGTAGCCTCACGCCTAGCGCAGCTGCGGCGTCCGTCACTCTGGCCTCTGCATTACGACGAAAGAATAGGATCACGCCTGCTTGGAGCGGCGTCACGCGGATCGGCTTCAAGCGCCGTCGGATGTCACCTTCTAATCGCAACAGGAATTCGAGCAGCGTCAACTTCTCATGGCCATTGTGTGTGACACATAGTCAGCGCGTCGAACCTAGGCCGTCCGTGGGGAGGTGTCAAGGCACTCAGACGCGTTTGGGATGGCCAGAGTGACCAATTGCTGTCGCCCGGTGTCCATAAAGGCCTCTCGGGTCTTAATAGACGTTCAGGACGAGATGATGTGAGGGGAGTCGATGATGAGTCATGTTCTGTGCGAGCCCAGCAATTAGATTTTTTCTACTCCCGGTTTTACTCCCGATTCCAGGTCCAAATCAATCTCACTCTATCACACTCGTTCAGGAAGAATTGCTCATAGTTTCAATGCGAACATCGCTCATGGTCTCACGCCATCTCACTCTATCTCTATCTCCATTGATCGCCCTTTTCAGGCGAAGACATACACGTCTGCTCAAGCGTCTCCTCGTGTGCGCCTCCCACAGGCGCTAAGTGAAATCACTTCTGTACCTTAATGGCTATCTCTCGCTGAAGTTCGAGCGACCGGCCAGCTCAACTGAACCAATGCACCTCGTCAAGGTCGTGGCCGTTCAAGCATGGGAGACAAGGACCATCACGGGAGACCGCAGTCGATGATCTACAATCACTCGCTAATTCTCAACTGTAGGCCGTGAGGGTTCATCGGGACATAACACTGTAGTCAGTGAAATTGTTTCCTCTCAGCATCCTATCCTCTTCGATTGGAGTCGCCTCCAGAAGAAGGCCGTGCTGTCGTCTTCGCCTCTGTGAGCTCCACGTGTCAACGGCCACGCTATAGGGTGATCCTTCCATCCAACGTTGCACACCTACAACATGATGGAAAGACGCTCGCCGATTCAGTGCCGGTCTCTTAGTATCGGGCCATGCGCATTGGGAGCTTTCGACACATCACGATGACGTCCCTGTCCGTTTCCCATAATCCCATGAAATTCCCACCCACATTCCCAAGAAAGTCTCAACACGCCCCTGAACGGCGCAAGCGGATCGTTCGTGTGAGGCAGTGGGGGTGATTGTGTCGGAGGCGATGTCGTCTGATCAGGTTGTGCCTTAGGGACTGCCTGCCTAAGGCACGTGCCTGAAGCAGTGGTCTGCTTTTGTGTGTGTTGCCGATACTCGGTGCACCACCTGCAATGGGCGTTGAACGATTGTCGTGAGGGGAAGTCTGTTCGCCCGCAACACTTGCATGTAGGCATGGAGCGTACTCCTTCACCCCAAGTTTGTGGAAATGGGATCGGACCGTGCGATCCTTCTCGCTTCAAGCGTGGCGATGCTGTTGCGCAGATGTTGAGGGGCCAGATGCGCGTAGCGCATCGTCATCCGAATGTCTTGATGGCCTGCCAGGGCGGCGACTTCCGGCAGCGACACTCCAGCCTGGACCAATCGACTGATGAAGGTGTGGCGCAGGGTGTATACGCAGATGTTGCTTATGCCAGCCTTGACCGCCGCACGCTGCAACGCTCGATTGACCGCTGCACAGGTATATGGGCGACCGGCCTTCGAGACGAAGAGATGTTCGGAGCGAGTGCTCTCGAGATACCGATGCACGATGCCGGCCGCTCGCATCGTCAACGGAACGGTGATGGCGAGTTTCTTTGTTTTCGTCTGCTCCCTCGGGATGATGAGGCTGGCAGGGGCTGGCTGCACCCACGCGCATTGGAGTTCCACGAGGTTCCCTGGTCGTAGGCCCGTATCGAGTCCAACAATCACGATGTCGCGGAGCGAACCGACGCAGTGGAGCAGGAGTCGCGTTTCTTCGTCTTCGGAGAGCCATCGCGCGCGGGCGGTTCCCTCTTGGTTCAGCACAATTCCCAGAAAAGGAGAGCGGCTTGCCCAGCCCCACCGGATCGCACAACGAAAAGCCGCTTTGAGGATGCCCAGTTCCTTGGAGACGGTTGCGAAGCTCACCTGCGCGATTCGCTCGGCTAAATAATGTTCGATCAAGAGGGTTGTCAGGTCCCTCAGCAGCAGTGTCCCCCACCGCGTGGCGAACCGTGCCAGGATGATGCGATCTCGCTCTTGGGAGCTCGATGACTTTCGAGGCGTCACCATCTTGAGATATTGTGTGATGAGTTCCGCAACGGGATGATCTCCGTCGGGAGTGGGTACACCGAGCCAGCGGGCGCGCGCGATCTCCGCCTTCCAGGCGTAAAAAAGATCTTCCGCGAGTTGACGGTCCTCGACCGAGGTGTTCAGGCGGACGCGGTGCCCGTTCAGTTGCAACGACATCCACCAGGTTCGGCTATCGGGGCGTCGATAAATCCCCACTACAGCGTGTCCCTTCGTTCTCCAACATCGGCTGTGGGACGCAGGAGCCCGTTCGTAGAATTCTGTTGCGGAGATTGCCTGTTCGTGACCTGTCGGATGGCTCGTGCGCCGGCTCGTTGGATCGTCAGCCGCGAGACAGAGACCGGTTTAGGCGGTACAATGGGGCGGGTCATTGATAGAGGCGAGTCGGCGGGCATGCGTGAGCGGTCATTTATCCAATGCTCGATGTCAGCACGAACGAACCGGATGGCTCCGTTCATCTTGACACTCGGGATTTTTCCCGTTGCGGCCCACATGTAGATGGTGGAGCATCTCATGCGCAACCATAGCGCTACCTCGGCAGCAATCATCAGTGGTGAAGGGGTTTCGCTCATCATGTTTTCCAGGCCCTAATCCTGACAGAAAAAAGACCCCTCCAAAATTGGGAGAAGGTCTGGTCGTAAGGTCTCGAATGAACACACGAAAACCTGGATTCAAACGAAAATGAACATAATCGGGGCCGCAGTATGGGGACTCGCGAAGAACGTATTGGCGCGGCTCGTTGCCTGCCAGCGTCGCCTCGGTAAGAAGAAATGGTCCGAAGGGATCGATGTTCGCCGGTTATCCGGCGAGGCGTGGCTCCGCCTCCTCACCGGAGAAACCAACATCACGGCCTTCGTGGGATGGTGTGCGAGATGTCGGACCGGGAAGTGTCGTGAGACAACCTGTCTTCATTGCGGAGAAGCGCTACTGCTGTTTGACGAGCCATTCTGGGTTCAGATTGGTCACAAGATTCGGCTGGCCCTTCAAAAAGACAGAACCCTTCTTTCCCGCGTCAAAAGTGAACGGGGGAGTCTCTACGGCATAAGGGACCAACCTATGTTCCCGGGGTCTCTTGAATGGCTTTTCAAATCATGGGAGCAGGCCCCTCGACCTCCCCATCAGCCCTTCGACCCGAAAGCCCATTATCTTGCAGCGAACTGCATTGAGTCTCTGCAGAGATTAGGCCTCTCGAAAGAGGAAATCATCGACGTGCTGAGCACAGCCGAGTTCCCGAATGGTCAGTTTGAACGGCAAGGGAAGGACTATGCCAAGATTCCAGGCGAAGAACTTCGTGCGCTGGGAGAGGGGATTCGTCGGGCCGTCGGGGATATACCGGGCTCGGCGCTAGATTTGTCCGAGATGGGGCGAACGATGGCATGGGTAGATCGCCAGAGGACTGTCCCGATGGCGCGCTTGAAAGGGGAGCGCGTACGAACGAGCAAGTCGGCGGGAGCCTAAGTCTCAACATAGAAGAGTGAGAGGGGAGCGTATATCGACGTTTCCTCCTACTCGCCAACAGATTCCTCTCGTGCTCATCAGAGCATATGGTGTGTGCCTTCTCCAGGCACACGCATAGCACAGACACAAAACATCTGCGGAATTGCCCAATCGCCAGGCCCCGTTCGCCGATGACCCGTGGGCTGGCAACCTGTGTCCCTGATCGTGATGTGATGGAGGACAGTGAAGAGAACGTGTTGGCAGGCTGAGATGTCGAGATCTTGGAGGCTGAAATTCTCGCAGGTTTTTATGGACAGCCGACCAGCGGTTTAGGAAATCGTTTCTGCGACCCAAGTCCAGCCTAACCCAGCTCACTCAGGTCCACTTGGTCTTCCAATCTCCCTGAAGCAGTGTGGAGAGATCGTTAATTTTTCGTCGCGGATCGCACTTCCAGAACGCCTGAAAAATGCGCCTCCAGTGTCACGTGATCACCATTCTGGAGGATAACGGATTCGTTTGGACACAGCGTCGCATAGACGGCCTGGATCGAGGCGGTATCGTCTTTCACCAAAAAGTGTTGGATACATTTCTCTAGCTTGGTGACATTCCCAATGAAATGCTGCATCTGATGGTCGAGCACCTCGCCCTCGACCCGGATGAGTTTCATGTTGTAGCCGGTGGGATCAGCGAGTAAGGAACTGATCTTCAACACATCTGTCGCCCAGGCGAGACTGGCGCACACACTCACAGCCACGAGGCTCATCCCCAATCCACCGATCAACCCGCCAAGTGCCCAACGTCGGGTCGTGTCCGAATGCGCGTCCTTCATAAGTGTCCTCCTCTTAGAATTACAGTGGCGGAATGTGGCGGAGCGCTTGACCGGTTGCGGCGGCATACGCGTCGCCCAAGGTATGGACTTCAATGACATGGATTGCCCGCTCGGTTCCTTGAAAACTCAAATGGCTATTGTCCAATCCATCCGGCACAATCATGGTGGTCTTATTGAGAGTGTTGCAGGCGTTCATCTTGTCGGCCAAGCCCCCAACCGGCTTGATTTCGAAGGTGGGTTCAATGGTCCCTGACATGCACACGTCCCGACGAATGGCATCGCCGAGCAGGGCTGAAGCAATGCCCACGGCATACATCCCGCCCGCACTGGGTCCGTCGATCACCGTTGGAGTCAATAAACGCACCTTGAGAAATTTCGGATCGTACCCAACCGCTGTCGCGGCGGCGACGACGGCAGTCTGTAGCGACCTCAGCGAGACAGGCTGCAGGTTCCCATCCGTCACAATCTCCGGTCCAGTGCCATGAGCCACGTAGCCGACGGTAAGCCAGGCTACAAGCCCGAGCCATGAGCCTGAGATGGCACCTGGATTCGGTCGTGAGACAGCCACGATCGGCAAGGGCAGCGATACGTCCGAAAAAGGTGATGGTTTTCTCGGCTCCGTCGCTGGAGCGCTCACAGAGGCGAACGGCGCCGCCGAGAGAGAACCGGCGCCCGGTAGTGGTGATCCGACTGACTTCGGCGCGATCTGCAGGGTCGAATAGCTCTTGGCCTCACTGAGTTCGGAGCATCCAGCGCCTCCATGGTCGGTATAGAGATCGCTCTGTCCCGGTCGGGGACACACCCATGTCTCGGCGAACACAGCGTCCGAGCCCCACTCGACTTGCAGTGGGACGATTACCAAAAGGAACGACAGGACGGCTTTTCTTATGACGGTGTGAGTAACGAGACCAAACATACGTAGATAGGCTGATGAACCCCTTGTGGTAAGCATCCTAGGGAAGTATAGCAGGCAGGAAACTCATGTCTTGAGGCTTTGAGATACGGTTCCCGAACAGGACTCGAACCTCGAACTCTAGCTTTCTATTCCGTTATCCTAAAATTCAAAGAATGGCAAAACATTTGGTTGATAAGACTGGCTGTCCGACGGCGTATCAAAAACGTTGTGAAGAACTAGCCGCTATCCGTTGGATTCAGTTGAAGATCAAAGGAAGATTTCGAAGGGGTCACAAAGAACTGATTTTGAGCGTCTGGCATGCCTCGCTCACGAGCAACGTGAGCGTTTTCGAAAGCCACAGTACAGGAAAGCCTGTTCGACTCCCAGTGGTGTCCGATGGAGTTCGCCCGTGCTTTTCACCAATTCAAAGTCCGCTCCGAACTCATCGGCCAGACTTGTGGGACTATATCTGACGACAGTCAGTCCACTACATCGCGTCGGTCCTTCGAGCGCAAAGGTTGCGACGATCACATACCCGTTGCTTCCCACTGCGTGGCGCATGGCATCCACATACCGGCGGCGTTCTTCAGGCTGCGTGAGAAAATGAAATACGGCCCGGTCGTGCCACACATCATAGCAATGACGGGGGAGTTCGACTGTAGTGATGTCAGCCTCGACCCAGGTGACCGCAGCCGCGCGAGAGCCGAGACGTTGCCGCGCAAGCTCAAGTGCTCTTCCAGCAATATCAAGGACTGTCACGTGCTGGTAACCCTCCGCGAGAAGTTCATCCACGAGTCGGGAAGTCCCCCCGCCCACATCAATGATCTGAGCCGCCTTGCTGGCTCCTGTATTATGGATCAGTTCTAACGAGAGGCGCAGGTGCTCCTGGTACCAACTGAGCTCGGTCGGAGCCAAAGTTTCATAGATTCGTGTCCAATGCGCCTTGGCATCCATTCCTTCACCCCGGGATCACACGTGGCTCACGCTTCATCTCTGTCTGACGTTCTGACGCGAGAGGGTGCAAGAGTCCGCATTCTAAGCCAGTAAGTCCCGTTTCATGGCTTCAAATTCCTGCCTATTGATCTCGCCGCGGGCGTACCGTTTCTTCAGAAGGTCAAGCGCTGAATCTTCTCGGCTCATGGGACCCTGGCCCCAGAGCCACTTTCCCACTTAGATTTAGTCCCGCAACCAGGACCGCCCAAAACAGCACCATGCTCAGAAATCCGAACCCCATCATAGGCATCCAGCCGCAATCTGTGAGACGTTCCATCTAAAAATTACCTCACCCGCTACATTGTCCAGCAAACGTTGCAAGCCGAAGAGGCCGCACTCCATCCGTCGCCACATTCGTTTCTTCTTTTTGGAACTAGGCCGTGGGGACCTCGAGCACATACAGTTCGCCCTTCATGCGCTCATGAAGATCGCAATGGAACGGCATACTGCCGGGCCGTTTGGCGTCGATCCGGATGATCAACGTCTTGCCCGGATTCACGTAGAACCCTTCTATCCCTTTCCCGTACGTCACGATCTGGTCGTCTTCTCCAGAGACCAAGAGGCCTAAGAGACTCGCGGAGGAAAAACCATGGCGGACATGGTCACGATTCTGCAAGACGATCTCGATGGGTGTCCCTACCTGGAGGGAGCCACCTTTGGCCAGAAAGAAGGTTTGATCCTGAATGACGATCTCAATCCGCTGCTCGGGGCTTCCTTGGATCTCGATCTGGGCTCGAGCCTCTTTCGGGCTTGGTGCCATGGCCGTCCAGAGCAGCGCCATGATACTGACAGCCGCGCCGAGGAAGGAGAGATGGATTCTCATGGTGCACCTCGCTCATATGAAATTGTTCAGAACCATTTGTTATTGGAACTAGCGGAAGGATACGCCAAAGCCTTAGATAAATCGACTTCTCGGCCCTTGAGTTGGAGAGAGGTTTTTGAACACTCTGCGCAGCACGACTAGGCAGGCGAAAGGAGGCTGAATGTCGTTTTGAAGGTTCTGTCTACAGCACGAAGTGGTGAGCCGAGCAGGACTCGGACTAGAAACAATTGTGGTCGTAAAACGGTCGTCTAACAGAGCGATTTCCCGCTCGTTCTAACGGCTCCGCTTCCGCCACTCCCACGGTGGCGCCAGCTGGGGATCGGCGGGTGAGCAGAGGCGCAAACAAGGTCAGAAACCAGAGGTTATTTGAACACTGTGTGCCGAACGATTAGGCAGGTGGACTTAAAATCCCTTGCGCCGATATGCAAAAAATATCACCAAGAGGTATTCCTCCTGGTTTGATCCCCTGAAAACCCCTCAATAACCCAGCTTCTAACCCAGTATTTCGAATCAGTAGTGTCCGGTAGAAAACGGGCTTCTGCCACGGGAAGTCAATGGCAGCGCGGTGTTTCATTGATGTCAAGGTGTCTCCGATTTGAAAGTAAAATGAAAATCAGCTTCTTTGCGAATCAACGGGTTAGGCCACATAAATGACGTTTTCCGATTCTGCCGGACACTACTGATTTCGAATCGCACCTCAATGTTCTCAAGATACGCAACGGACTCAGGCATCCAGACCACACGTGTTGGAGCGGGTCCCGTTGAAGCTGATACTGAAGCCTGTAGATCTGTTCCCGCAAGGCGCAAGCCAGGAAGGTATGGTTGTCAAAAAGCCTAGAGCAGAACGTGGAGACACTTTCTCGATTTTCTGAGGGTATCAGCGTATCCTCACCGGAGGGTCAAAAACAAATATCTATGAAACCTCAGGGGCGGAGAGTGGCTGGAAACGACCCAAAACGGTCATTCGCGG
>PLBR01000089.1 GCA_003135435.1 Nitrospira sp.
TGGAGCGTCAGCGCGCAGGTGAGCCGGGCGGGATTCTACCGGTCGTTGCAAGCACACCAGCCCATGGAAGAAGAGATGGACGTGCGGTCGGCCATTCAGGGGGTCGCCGTCGCACACCGGCGTCGGTATGGCTACCGGCGCATCACGGCAGAACTCCGTCGGCGCGGCCTCCTAGTCAACCACAAACGGGTAGTGCGGCTCATGCGAGAAGACAACCTTCTGGCGGTCCAGCCACGGGCCTTCGTGGTCACGACGGATTCCGATCATGAGTTGGAGGTCTCTCTCAACCTGGCCAGCCGCCTCACACTCACCGGGATGAATCAGCTCGGGGTCGCGGACATCACCTATATTCGCCTGCGAACGGAGTTCGTCTACCTGGCGGTGATGCTTGATGCGTATTCACGCAAGGTCGTGGGCTGGGCGCTGGACCGCACGCTGGCCGCCCGGTTGCCGATCGCGGCGCTGGAGTACGCACTCGCAGAGCGGCACCCGCCGCCTGGGTTGGTCCATCATTCCGATCGCGGCGTGCAGTATGCGTCCGAGGAGTATGTGGCCAAGCTGCGGAGGCACCACATGATTCCGAGCATGAGCCGGCCGGCAAATCCCTATGACAACGCCAGTTGTGAGAGCTTCATGAAGACGCTCAAGCGGGAGGAGATCTACGCCAACACCTATCGGGATCTCGATCACCTACGCGTGAACATTGCAGCGTTCATCGAGCCGTATTACAATCGCTGCCGGTTGCATTCGGCGCTGGGCTACCACTCACCGGAAGAGTTCGAGCACGCGGCCAGTTCGGCGACCACGGCGACTGGAGCCACCATGCGGTTTTTCAAGCCTCGAGCGCTCGCTCGACCGACGTCATCAGCCAGGGATCAGTCTAAAGCTACAGAGGCGGGGTGAGGAGCAACATTCATTGAACCATCAAGTGTGCTCATTCTGGTGTCTCAGCAGAGGGGTTCACCCCAGCCGCCTGTGCTAAATTTGTGCTAAAATCTGTTCAAATCCATGAGATCCTCTGCAATCAGTAGAGCCGCTGGAATGTTCCTAGGCCCCGGTATTTCAATTAAAAACGGGGAAACCATTTGAAACACCGAGTCTTTTCAAAAACGCCTCGCTTCCATTCCTAAACCGTTTGTCGTACGTTCAATTCGTATCGGGGGCACCAAACCGAGTTCGCTCGTGCCGCCGGCCTCTTTATCGCTCTCGCGCCATATCGACCAACGAATCCCCTCAGCATAGTCTCGTCCTACACACCATGCGCGCCCCTACCGCATGCTCTTCATCGGCTCACCAACCATGTAGACGCATCCTGACTTTTACGTTTCACGTGACACATGACCTCGCCACCTCAAGCTGCGTCACGTCCCCCTTCATTTGAGGTACCTCTTTTGGGTCTAACCAACTCATCGGCGACCCGTTACCCTTGTGACTGGAAAGGCACACAAGGAGGGCATCATGACCTGCACACGTTGTCAGGGTTGTATGGCCAAAGATCACTTCTTAGATCTCATGGAGAGCGCCGAAAGTATGTGGCTGGCAGGCTGGCGCTGCCTC
Source organism: Nitrospira sp. (assembly GCA_003135435.1). GTDB lineage: Bacteria > Nitrospirota > Nitrospiria > Nitrospirales > Nitrospiraceae > Palsa-1315. The sequence continues at coordinate 1,558 of PLBR01000089.1, forward strand.
AACTGCGGAAACGTCCTTGATCCCGTGTTGGAGCGGAATCGCCGTGGACAGGAAATGGCTACAGTCGTCTCAACCGCACGAGTGCCAGGCCAAAACAGGATCGGGGCTCAAAAAGAAGTCGATGTCATCGCAGGCCTCGTGGCCTAATCAGCCGGGGTGCGAATCCGTGTGACAGGCCGAAGACACATTGTCCGGCCTCGACCGGCTCCAGCGCTCCTGTTTGCTTTCCCATGTTTTCTTGCCACGTTGTAGAGCCTGAGCTAGACTTTTCCCACACTCCATGGCACGAGCAAAAACATCAGAACCGTCCCGCTCACGCTCCAAAGCTGCTACGGTTGAAGAACTCACCCGTGGCGTCGGATATCTCCATGAATTCCTCGCAAAGGTGGAAGACCTTGGCCGAGAAGGCTTCCCTTATCTCGACGCGGCCAGGGCCAGAACAGAGTTGCAATTCCGCGAATGCATTCGTCGTACGTTTGGCGAGAAGTCCCCGGAATTCCAAGAGCATCGGCACCACAAACTCCTCATGGACAGCCCTGAGGAGACGCAACAGAGCATCGCCGTGATCAAAACCCTTATTGCCACACTTGAGCAGAAGAAACGTGACCTGCTAGGTGGACCTTCTCTCCAACAGATCCCGCCAACGCCGGCGGCTCCACCAATTCCGACGCGCCCACAGATGACCTTAGTGCCATCATCCATCCCAACGGTCCACATGACCATGATGCAAACAGCACCGGCTACGCCACCGCCAATCATCATGTCCGTCGCCATGACCACGAATCTCGACCTGTCCCCAGCCACCGAAGCACCGAGTCTACCTCCGGCCCCCCTGGCACCCCCAGCCTCTTCGAGAGAGCCAGAGCCTCTGATACCATCCACATCTCTGCCCGAACCACCGCCGATTTCACCAGCCCCGACAGGAACGGCGGATACCCCACCGCAACCGGTAGCTCAGCTCGCCCCGGCGCCCCTGTATCCGTCACCACAAACTCCACAGACAGCGCAGGAGGCTTCGTCACATATCAGCAGGCCACCGCAGCCACCACGATGTGAACCGGAACCCATCGTGCCTCCAATTCCCTCCGCCAGTCCACAGCACCAGATGCAGGAACCGCCTCCCGTCCCTATGCATCTGCAGCCGCATCCCTCGATGCCGATCGACTCCTCCTCACACCAGGAACCCGTGCCTCAGTCCCCTCAGGCCGGATCGGACCCTGTCGAACTCGTCAAAACACTCTGTTATCGGTTCCACTCCGTCGCTCGGCAGTTGCGGCTCCGTGGGGAATATCGAGCCACGTTAAGCGTGGAAGACGAGATTGATGTGCAAGATCTGCTGCATGCACTCCTACGGATCCAATTCGAAGATATCGGCACGGATGAATGGACGCCAAGTTATTCAGGCGGTGCCCCGCGCACGACATTCTTGCTGAACGACAGTCAACTTGCGGTGATCGTGAAGAAAACACGCCCAGGCCTCAACGCCAAAGACCTCACCGACCAACTCCGGATTGATGCAGAGCGGCATCGATCCCACGACCGCTGCACGACGCTCTTATGCTTTATTTACGACCCCGAGGGCCGCATTGGGAATCCTCGAGGCCTTGAAACTAATCTCACGAGCGTGAGTGATTCATTTGCCATCGACGTACTCGTCGCCCCGAAATGAGGTTATGAATGAAGAAGTCTAAGCCTGCCGTCGCCAAGCTCCCCACATCGTCTGTAGGCACTCCCGCATTGACAGAGCCGACGGGCATCCGCTACGTTGGCCATGACCCCGCTATTTCCGCGGTGCCTTGTACGATTCACGCTCCAGTCGATGGCGGGAGAATCATGTCGGATCGGGCCTACATACTCATCAATGTACTACCGGGACGGACGAGCGATGTGGTTCTGGCTCTGTCCGGAATCAAGCAGATCAAGACCATCGACCCCTGCTGGGGCAAGCCGGACATTATTGTGGTGGTGGAAGTATCGGACCAGGAGGCACTGACCCAGTTGGTGCTGAGCCGGATTCATGAGATCGACGGCGTCTCGCAGACTGACACCCATCTCGTCTATCGATTGAAGACCAGTAAAGCCAAGTGACCCGTACTCTTCGCGTACTCAGCCTCACCCTCCTCGTCATTTAGCTAGATGCTGATAAAGTCCGCCAGCCTGTCTTGTTCATGTGGTCTGTTCGGTCTGTCTGGTCTGTCTCGTCTATTTGGTTGAACCAGACTAACCAGATAGACGAGATCAACCAGAGAGACCAGATGGACTAGACAGACCGGGCTTATCCCAAACGTGCGGACCAGTGAAGTACTGGCGTGCCGTAATAGTTTTTCTGTATCCAGCTAACCCTGGCTTCTACTCTTTCTCTCCGCTGTCGGCATCATCGCCAAGATCCAATCCGAACCGCTCAGCCATCCGATAGAGCGTGCGCCGATCGATGCCGAGAATCTTTGCAGCTTTGACTTTATTCCCCTTGGTTTCCTTCAGCACGCGGACGAGATGACGCTTCTCGACTTCCTCAAGCGTTAAACACCCCTCTTCGCTGTGGCCGATCACCCCGGCTGTCTCCTTCAATGGCAACTCCGTCTGACGCAACGACGCCGGCAGATCGTCCGGCGTGAGAAGCGGACCGTGACTCAACGAGACGGCCCGCTCAATGGCGTTTTCCAACTCGCGCACATTGCCGGGCCACCGATACTGTGTCAACAACGTCATCGTTTCTGGCAGCACTCCGCGCACTGCATGCGCGGCCCCCGCCGCGCATTTCTGCAAGAAGTGATGCACCAACATCGGAATATCCTCCCGCCGCTCCACTAGCGATGGCAAGGTGATACGCACGACATTGAGCCGATAAAATAAATCGCCCCGGAACTTCCCCTCCTTGACGAGCTGCTCGAGATCTCGATTTGTCGCGGCGATGATACGGACATCGACCTTCGTCGATGTCGTGCTGCCGACACGGCGGACTTCGTGATCTTGCATCACCCGCAACAACTTGACTTGCACAGCCTGCCCCAACTCGCCGATCTCATCGAGAAACAATGTGCCCACGTTCGCGGACTCAAAAAGGCCGACTTTGTTTCCCACCGCGCCGGTAAAAGCCCCCTTCTCATACCCGAACATTTCCGACTCCAGGAGGGTATCCGGCAATGCCCCACAATTCACCGGAATAAACGGTTTGTCCCGACGAGGACCATTCGCATGGATTGCCCGCGCAATCAGCTCCTTACCGGTCCCACTTTCCCCTTGCAGCAGCACCGTACTCTTGCTCTCGGTCACCCGAGCCACCAGCTTATACACTTCCAGCATGGCGGGACTGCTCCCCACCAGCGGAGACCATTCATCTTTGCTCTTCAACTCTTCACGAAACCGGGCATTCTCTCGGACGAGTCGGCAGTGATCGAGACTCCGCTTGACCACCAGCTTGATATCCTCTTTCTTAAACGGCTTGGCGAGATAGTCGTAGGCCCCTTGCTTAATCGCTTCGATCGCACCTTCAAGAGATCCGAACGAGGTCAGCACCACGACCGCCGTGTCAGGACTCATGCGTTTAAATTCACGCAAGACCGTGAGCCCATCGACCGCGCCCATACGAATATCTGTCAGCACCAGATCCACTTGCCTCTGGCGTCCACGAGCGATGACCTCTTCTCCACTGGCGAAAGCTTCAACGGCATAGCCTTCCTTCTTTAAGGCCTCAGCCAAGAGCTCGCGCGCGACCGCATCGTCGTCGACTACAAAAATAATCGCTGGTTGCATCAGCCCCTCTCTGCCACACGCGTCGGCTCGGTCTTCAATCCAGGTAAGGTCACGGTGACGGTTGTGCCACTCCCAGTTTCGCTCTCGAGCGAAAGACTGCCTCCATGGGCCAGGACCGTTTCGCGGCTCAAGAATAGCCCTAATCCGGTGCCCTTGCCAACCGCTTTGGTCGTAAAAAATGGTTGAAAGGCCTTCTGCACATCGACTTCCGGCATGCCGCATCCCGTATCCCGCACCGCAACCGTGATCACCAGAGGCGACATCGCGTCGGCCACCTGACGGCCGCGGTCGAGTTCCTCGGACGAGGCCGCACGGGCTCCCACTAATACGCTCACCGCTCCATGCGGCTGAGTGGCGGCTAAGGCATTGGCGAATACGTTCACCAACACTTGATGCATCTTTTCCGCATCGGCCCAGACGAGCGGGAGGTCCCCGGGAATCTCGACCGTCATTGTGATCTCTTTCGCATGGAAGGCCGGTTCCATGAGCACGACCGCCGGACTGATCACCTGCTCCACGGACAACCACATCGGTTCAGGCTGGCGCTGTCTGGTTGAGGACAGCAAATCCTGAATGATCCGAACCACCCGTGTAAGCTGCTCATCGATGACTGTCACCCTCTTCTTCATCGCAGGCGTGACGCCCGGCTCTTCAGCCAACGCTTGCACGTGCCAGGCAATCGAGTGCAGCGGCGTTCCGACCTCATGCGCCACGGAAGCCACCAACTGCCCCACCGCGGCTAATCGTTCCGACCGATTCAGCTGATCTTTTGCATCGACCAGCTGCGTATTGGCCTTCAGGAGGTTTTCCGTCTCCCGGGCGAGAGCTGCACGTGCCGCCTCCTCTCGCGCCTTGCGCTCTTCCCAAGTCGTGCCGATATAGGCCACCACCAAGAGTACCCCTGCGACTACGCTGCGATTGATTACTGCCGCTTGAAACCGCCCCGGCTTGGTCGGTTGCATCAGCCCTATATAGGTCGCCACGATACAGGCCACTACTGTCACAAGCATCAGGCCACGACTGCGCACCGTCGCAATCAACAGAATCGGCAACACAAAACCGTACGCGCCGACAATGTTGGCCGGGGCGACCATTTCGAGAACGACGATCGCCAGGAACACTGCCCCCGCGATCGCCAGCACAATGCGATTTTGCTTCAACATGGGGATGAGCGACACATAGACTGCCGATGAACCATGGTCCGATCTCTAGCAGGCTGCGGGAAAAGCATTTCGGTACAGCATGGTTTCAAAGACCTGCACGTTCAGGAGAAGAAAAACACCCTGCCGGATGCTCAAAAAGGCCGTCCAGCAAGGCCGCAGGCGAGTCGAAACCGGAGGCGTACCCTCGGAGGTACGTTGAGGATTTCGATGAGCCGAGAACGAAGCTGGCGGACTTTTTCAGCATCTGGCATAGAGGGTCTTACCCTAGCGGACGGGTCGAACGCAAGACAGCCCCAAGCTGCTGCAGCCGTTCATCACACAAAATCTCATCCACACGGACCGCATACTTACGGATCCAGTTTGGATGACTGTCGACCGTCCCAGGAAGATTAGTTTGCGAAAATTCGCCCAAGCCGTCTTCAAGATTCGCCAACACGATACAGGACGGTGTGCGAGCCAGGTAGATATGAATCGCTCGGCAGAGATCAGTCGTCATGGCGGGCGCGGTGGCCAGGTCCTCAGTCACACCATTTGGCAGGAGGCTTTCCCGCTTAAGAGCACTGAGGATGCCCTCCTTGTCGCGCTGCCGTTCGTCCCAGGCCCAACGGCGCGCAGCATCATCTGTAAAGGCGCCCAATCCCGCCCGGACTTGCAAGTCCTCGCCGGACCAAAACCCAGCGAGGGTCGGCAGGTCATGCGTCGTGGCCACAGCCAACGATTGCGCGGGATAGTCCCTAGGCGACTTCCATGCGCCGTCCCCACCGCGCTCGAAGTAGAACACACGATATGACAGTACTCTCGCCTTCGCCAACTGCTCTCTGACCCAATCGGGGACTGTGCCGAGGTCTTCTCCGATCACCAAGGTTTTGGCCCGGGTACTCTCCAGTGCCACGATCGCCAGCAAGTCTTCAAAGGGGTACTGCACATACGTGCCCTCGGACGCGGGCCTGCCGCGCGGAATCCAGAAGAGACGGCAGAACGCCATCACATGGTCCAATCGGATGGCCCCGCCGAATCGGAAATTGTTGCGCAGCAGCTGGATCATCAGCTCATAGCCGCTGGCGCGCAGGGCATGAGGGTTGATCGGGGGCAAGCCCCAATTCTGCCCCTCTGGCGCAAACGCATCCGGCGGGGCGCCGCAGTCGGCTCCGAGCGCCAGCACCGATTGATAGACCCAGGCCTCGGCTCCATTCCGATCAGCTCCAAGAGCCAAGTCATGATACAGCCCGATCGGCATCGCCAGCTGCTCAGCCGTCTCTCGAATCTTGTTCAGCTGTTCGCTCGCCACCCACTGAATGTATTGAAAGAAGCGAATGCGCTTCCGGTGTCGTTTCCCATATTCACGAACTGGTTGGCCTGGCGTCAGAAATTGTTTAGGCCAATCATGCCAGGTGGTCGACTTGGATTGAATCAGCCGGCGTTCTTCCTCCAACGTCTGGAAGGTGGCATACAACTCGAGCGGCGTGCCTTCAGACTGGATAAACCGCTCCAAGAGCCAGGCGCGCGCCGTTTTCGGCTGAAGATTCGGCTCTTCTCCTCTGTAGGCATCTTTAAGGAATTTGCGGTAGGCCAAATTGAGCATGGTGCGCTTGGCGGTCGCAATGGCGTCGTAGTCCACCTGCCGGCTCTCTCGCAGCGCCTGAAGCGTGGCTTGAAACTCGGGAGCACGGAACTGTTGCTGCGCCTCCTCCGACCCATAAAATTCCGGCAGCCGCTCGAGATCGATATAGAGTTCATTGAGATACAGTCTGCTGTACGGCGCATAGGGGCTGATGTGATACGGCGCGGTATTCCGCAGTGCGTGTAGCGGACTGAGTCCGATGACTCCGGCGCCGAGCCCTTTCCCGGCCCACTCCACAATCCGGCCGAGATCGGTGAAGTCGCCGCACCCCCAATTATGATCGGAGGACAACGAATAGAGCTGCAAGGCCAGTCCCCACAGCCGTTGGTGCGCCTCGATCGACGGCGGAACATAGCACTGGCGGGGCGCCACGATGACACGCATCGTCCCCACAACCCCCCCAACCAAGTCCTCGGCCCGTACCGTTAAACTGTAGTACCCGAGTGAGAGACCATGTGGGGCAGGTATCTCGACACGCACATGCCGTCGACCATTGAGAAAACGTACCTCTGAAGCGGAAAGCCCAGGCCCTGCCTGCCCTTCCTGCACCACGGCATTCGCTTCGTCGCGGATCTGCCACTCCACCACGACTGATTGTTCTTTCCCGTCTTCGAGCGCCAGGCAACAGGACACAGAAGGTCCCGTCTCGCCGTCATGCAGGATCCGCACTGGATCGCAGGGGCGTTGCCACGGCGCCTCATCCCATTCTCGCAGTGCCTGTGCCAGCGATGCGGGCGAATCGACCGTAAGGCCCATGGCAGTCAGAATGGCGCGCCGGGTGTCATCAGAGGTGAGGTGAAGAGTGCCTGCGATATCGTGATAGTCAGCCGCGATGCCGACACGTTCAGCGAGTCTGGCAAGAAGGGCCTGCTCCGTCTGGTCCTGCATGCACGAGAGTCTGAGTGAAGACCGCCGCCATGTCAAGCTATCCTATTGTTCTTGCAGACGAATTTCATATATCCCTCTTTCATGTCCACCAACATCAGCCCGTTCGACTCGACCAGCTCATGGGCCTATGGCCTATGAAGGCTGACAGGGATTGGTCTACCAACTATTATATCCGCATCCGCGTCTTGACGCGGCCGACAAGGTTTATTGTACCTCCCACACGATTTCTATCTCTGTTTTAAGGATGGACTCAAGCTGGTACAACTTCCCGCACCAGCGCTTGTCGCACGGTCACTCCATGCGTATATTGCGCGGCTAATACCCCGCAGGAAAATCCCGCGAGACACGCGGGACGAGCAAACGAGGTGGGAGCCCAATCAGTCTACGTCACACCTTTCTCACATCACTTGCATTTCATGCGAACCGATCATTTGAAGGAAGAAAGAAGAAGAAGATGAAGCGTATCCTATCTACTCCTCATTGTGTAGCGGTGCTACACCAAGCGATAACCCAACTGGCTGCACCCGAGATCGTCGGGTCCGAACGGTCACAGATGGTGCAACGATGACAGATTCGACCCTGTCACAAAGGAGCGGAAACGGCATAGTCATTCACGGCATGCCCATAAATCAACGGATCGACTGGCTGTTTCAGCATGCTCGCCGGCACTCCGATGAATTCCAGAGTTCCGAGTCATGGCTGGCGCGAAGCCGCTACCTCGCGGAACATCCAAACTCCATCACCACGTTCAAATGCATGGACGGACGTGTCAACATTCCGGTGGTCACCAACACACCGCCGGGCATCATCCTGCCATTCCGCAATCTCGGCGGTCGCTTCCATCTGGGCTGGCCGCACCTCGGAGAGGTAATAGCAGCGCATGTACTGACCGTGGCGGGACAAGGAAGACGCAGCCTGGCGCTCATCACCTACCATTATTCCAAGGGCGACCCCCGCCGCGGTTGTGCCGGTTTTAACTACGATACCGACGCTGCCCGCACCCACACGTTCGAGATCCAGCGACAAATGGAGGCGGTCTTCAGCACCGGTCACAGTACAGTATATCCACTGGTGTGCGGCTTTGAGACCGATGAAGATGCCCTTGTGCTCCATGGCAGTGGCGGCGAGGTCCTGGACCTCTCCACTCTCTCCTCCACAAATCACGACACTCTACCCGCTTTGCTGGCACGGCTCTATCCGGACATGCCAGACCAGATGCGCCAGGAGATGTTGCCCCTGGTGCGGGGCAACATCTCCCACATCGCCGAAATCAAGCAATCCAACCGTGAACTCAACGTCGAGCATCGCGAATGGATGATTTGCATCGGGCGTGGGTTCGACTGGCTGCACATGCCCAACCAGGCGCTCATCATCGGTCCCTACAGCCCCCGCCTTGCTGACCCCATCCGCAAGCCGCCAGCATCATCGAGGCCAACATGCGAGTCGGACGTATCCCCGATGACGGATTTCTGCTGCTCGCCCTGACGCCCTTCCGCGACATCGGCGTTGATCGCGCCCGCGCCGAACTCAAGAGGGGCTTCCTGTCCAGATTCGCTGCCGATGTTATCGGCAGCGAGTTCCCAAAACTGGCGGAGAAGATGCACGTGCGCACCGGTATTTTCGCCTGGCACTCGCGGGTGGTGGAGATGATGATAGATCCCCACCCCACGCACACCTCATGAATTCCAATACGGTAGATTTCGGTCACACGACTGGGTGGAGGCCGTCCGACATCTTTCGATCTCTCCAAGGCCTCTTTTATAGATCTCTTTTCCCGTTTCTATCCGCCAAATCCGCTGGCAGATCTCCCCAATTCAGTATCGGCTGATCAAGGAGCTGCGGCGGGCGGGCATCGCCACGATGGAGGTGGCGAATCGGTTCGTGGCGACCTATTTCCCGATCTACAATCGACGGTTTGCGGTCCCGCCAACTCAGGCTGCCGATCTGCATCGGCCCCGTCCTACGAGCCGCGTTCCTCGACCATAGCCTGCGCCTCAAGACCACTCGCGTCTTGCGCCGCGATTGGACGGTGTCCTTTCACGGGTAGCTCTATCAGATCCGCGACAATGTCCGGCGCGACTCCTGTGCAAGTGGAAGAACGGATCGATGGGACGATGACGATGATCCACAATTGCCAGCCGCTTACGTATCAGACCATTGCCGCGAGGCCCTGCAAGGTGGAGGGGCCGGAGACTCGCATGCCGCCGCGGCAACCCGTCAAGCCCCGCGCGGATCATCCATGGAATGGCTATGGGACGTGCGCCGTCAAGCGACCGGCCGCAGCCAGAACCTAATTCTGGACATGGCTACTTTGGGAGAAAGAGGTCATTTCTAAACTGGGTTGACACTTGTTTATAGATTCATTGACTCCCCCATTTCATTTTGTTAGCCTCAAGCCCCGCCGCGTTGCTACCGATATGTAGAAGACGAGAAGAGTCCGGCAGCATCCTTGGCATCCAAATCCCGAAAGGAGTTCCGATGGCTAGTTCAGCCGTTTCACCCGATACCCTCAATGCTCTCCATAACAAGGCCACCCAGCTCCGTATCGAGAGTGTGCGGGCGACCACCGAAGCAGGGAGCGGTCACCCCTCCAGTTGCTGTTCGGCCGCCGATATTGTCGCAGCGCTCTTTTTCTCAGTGATGCGCTATGACTCGAAGAATCCCAAAGCTCATAACAGCGATCGTTTCGTCCTCTCAAAAGGCCATGCTGCCCCCCTGCTCTATGCCGCTTGGGCCGAAGCCGGTCTCTTTCCCAAGAGCGAACTGCTCAAGCTCCGAACGCTGACGTCCGATCTCGAAGGCCACCCGACTCCCCGCTTGTCTTTCGTGGACATGGCCACCGGCTCGCTCGGGCAAGGACTGCCTGTCGGTATTGGAATAGCCCTCAATGCGAGGTATATCGACAAGTTGGACCACAGAACCTACGTCTTGATGGGTGATGGAGAATCCGTCGAGGGATCCGTATGGGAAGCGGTTGAAGTCGCGCGCTATCATGGCTTGGATAACCTCTGTGCCATTGTCGATGTCAATCGACTGGGTCAAAGCGATCCCACCATGCTGCAACACGACATGGAGGCCTATCGCTCCCGGTGGGCCGGCTTTGGCTGGCAGGCGCTAGTGGTTGACGGGCACGATCTTTCAGCTCTGCTTGCGGCATTCGATACCGCTGCCGGCACCAAAGGCAAACCGACCGTTCTTCTCGCCAAAACGTTTAAGGGCAAGGGCATCTCTTTCATGGAAAACCATCCTGGCTGGCATGGGAAGCCGGTCGCCAAAGGCGAGGAAGCCCAGAAAGCGATCGATGAGTTGACCAAGCAGTTGAAGCCGAGCAGCACAGCCATTTCAGTTAAGAGACCATCGACGCCGGCTCAGGGGCCCTCGTCTATCAGTCCCCTCCCACCTTCGCCCTACAAAGTGGGTGACACTGTCGCCACGCGCGAAGCCTTCGGCAACGCACTTGAGGCACTGGGCGCGGTCAATCCGCTGGTTGTGGGGCTGGATGCCGATGTGAAAAATTCGACCTATACCGATAAGTTCGGCAAGAAGTTTCCCAATCGATTCTTTGAAAATTTTATCGCGGAGCAAAACATGCTTGGGGCCGCAGCGGGTTTAGCTGCCTGCGGGAAAATTCCGTTCGTTGCCACGTTTGCCGCGTTCTATACGCGAGCCTACGACTTCATCCGCATGGCGGCCATCAGCGGCTCGAACATCAAACTTGTAGGCACACACGTCGGCGTCAGCATTGGAGAAGACGGTCCCTCGCAAATGGGTTTGGAAGATATTGCGATGATGGCTGCGCAACCGGGCGTGACCGTGTTGTATCCGTCCGATGCGACCTCTACGTATCGGCTCGTCGAAATGGCTGCGACGCACAAAGGGATGGTCTACATTCGGGCCGGTCGGCCAAAGTCTCCGGTTCTGTATGGGCCCGATGAAACGTTCCACATCGGTGGATCGAAAGTCATTCGCCAAAGCGCCTCGGATGTCCTCACGATCGTCGCAGCCGGCGTCACGCTCTTCGAAGCCCTGAAGGCCTATGATACATTGAAAGCTGCCGGCGTCTCCGTGCGGATCGTCGATCTCTATAGCATCGTCCCCATCGACCGCGCCACGTTGCTGGACAGTGCCAGGGCCACGCAGGGGCACATCCTCACCGTTGAAGATCATTATGCGCACGGCGGCCTTGGGGATGCCGTCCTCAGCGCGGTCGGACCTGAAGGCATCAAGGTGCATAAGCTCGCCGTTCGCACGATCCCACACAGCGGGAAGCCAGACGAACTCGTCGACCACTTTGGCATCGGAGCACGATCGATTGTCGAAGCAGCCAAACAAATAACAAAATAAGCCCTCCCGCATCGCCCTTCCTTATGAGTTGGGGGGGATTCCTCTTCTGAACATTCTGTCAGGACCGGCACGCCAACGTATGCGTCAGGAACTGACCGAAACCCATTACGGCAAAAACGACTACATCTTCTGCGAAGGCGATCCCACCGAGTATTTCCATATGGCGAAGGAAGGGACTGTGAAGTGCGTGACCTCCACGCCGGAAGGGAAGGAGTGCACGCTGAAGATGCTGATGCCGGGGGATTTCCTCTGTTGCGACGCGGCGGCGTTCGATGGAGCCTCGCATCCCGGCTCGGCCCAACCGATGGGAGCTGTCAGCATCCTCCGGATGCGCAAGAAAGCCTACTTCGAGATGCTGTGACGGAGCCCAGATGCCGCTCTTGAAGTGATCACATATCCAGGCAATCGATTGAAGGAAGCCCAGGAGAAAGCCAAAGATCTGGTGCTCGACCACGCCGATCAATGCCTCGCCTTACTGCTCCTTAACCTCGCAACCCGCAATGGAATCAAGAATCTAACGGAATTCGTCTGACAATTCGGATGACCAAGCAAGCTATAACCACCATGAGGGCATGGGGCAGGCCGTGACCAAGTTGGGCGATTTCTTCCGGTTTTGCAACGAGGAACGGCGTCACCACGCCGTAGTGTATCGAAGACCGGCTGACGTCTACTAGGCCGCACAAGGGAATTGAAAAACACAGCCTCCATGGCGAGGGCGGCTTAACTTAAATTCCAGATTTTTGTGCCTTGACAATGGGGTACACGTAAGGCATTCTGCAACCCATCGACTCTGGAGGGACGATATGCGCTTCAAGCATCGCCTTGCAGCTATGTCGGCCCGGACATGAAATCCGCGCATGGATGCATGGGCATCACCAATGCCAAATTCGATGCGCTGGTCGGCGATCTGCTCACGCCTCTGGACAGTGTAAGATCAGCGAGCGCGAGCGGTCCAAGTTGTTATCGGTGTTAAGCCCCATGAGGCAAGACATCGTCGAGAGACGATACTCACCATCAGGAAAAGGAGGTGCCAATGGCGATGAGGAAGGTCGGGCTGTCGGTCGTGTTGATGGCATCTGCCCTGGTTCTTTCAGGAGGGATGGTTTACTCTGAGGAACCAGTGCCAATGCCTCAAGTTCCGGCCGAGTATGCCGGCAAACATATGCCGGCTGGAGGGTGGACGGATCCAAAGGCCATTGAGGAGGGCGGAAAGATTTACCTCGGCGAGGCCAACCAGCTCGTCAACTGTGGCAGCTGCCACGGCAAGGACGGTCAACCGGTGAAAAAAGGGGCGCGGGATCTTCGTGACCCGAAAAACACCACCCGTTTCTCGGACAGCTTCTGGTTCTGGCGAGTGTCGGAAGGGGTCCCGAAGACGAAGATGCAGAACTGGAAGAAGTACCTGTCGGAGGAGCAGATCTGGCAGGTTATCGCTTACGAACATCAGTTCTCGCACGGGAACAAACCAGCCGAACACACGGATTACAAACCTTAAACAGGAGGCAAATCCGAATGCCCGGATAGGGCTGAAATCATGCGGGATGTACCAAGCAGCTGAGAGAAGAAACCGTCAGAGCAATCCACAATCAAAGGAGACTGCGATGTCTATTAGTTTTTCGCGTAACGTGCGTAACGCCGGATTGATCAGCGCATTTGTCATCGCTCCCTGTCTGGCCATCGCGCCAGGAGCGGCTTCGGCGATGGAGACCATCAAGGCTGTCGTGACGACCGCGCCCAATGTTCCCCCTCCTATCACACGAACCGAGCCCGCCAACGTGTTGGTTGAACTTGAAGCTCACGAGTGGGTCGGTAATCTTAGCGACGATAACAAATATAAGTTCTGGGGTTTTGGATCCGCAGGAGCGGCTGGAACCGTACCAGGTCCCATGATCCGAGTGATGGTGGGGGATACGGTTGAAATCAATTTGAAGAACGACAAGAACAGTAAGGAAAGTCACAACATTGACTTTCATGCGGTCAATGGGCCAGGTGGCGGGGCCGCAATGCTCAATACCGAGCCCGGGCAGGAAAGCAAGTTACGGTTTAAGGCCCTCAATGCTGGCCTCTATTTCTATCACTGCGCCACCCCGTCTCCATCCATTCCTGAACACATTGCGAATGGCATGTACGGCGCGATCTTAGTTGAGCCGGTTGGTGGGCTTAAGAAAGTAGACAAAGAATTTTATGTCGTGCAAAGCGAGTTTTACACCAAAGATGGTGGTAAGAAGGGCGATACCTTGGAGTTTTCGTTCGAAAATGGGTTAGCGGAGCACCCTTCACATGTGGTGTTTAATGGAATGGCGGGCGCGCTTATCAAAAATCCTCTGAAAGCCAAGGTGGGCGACACTATTCGAATGTTCTATATCAACGCAGGGCCGAACCATGTCGCCTCGTGGCACATCATCGGCGAGATATTTGACAGGGTGTACCCCGAGGGTGCCTTGATTTCGCCTCCATTGCAGAACATCCAAACCACCGTTGTGCCTGCGGGTGGCTCTTCCATGGCAGAATTTAAGGTCGAAGTGCCAGGAACCTATCTCAATGTGGACCACTCGATCTTCCGCATCGCAAAAGGCGCCGTGGGCCTGCTGAAGGTAGAGGGTGCAGAACAACCGGACATCTACAAAGGGCTGAAGTAATCCGCAGATAGGCTATAAGGATGATTGCAAAACGCAGTGGCTCAATACCAGTGGCGCTCAGGGCGTCAGGGTCTTAAGAGTCGCGGCGAAGCAGCGCAATCTACGGGGAGGGAGAGGCGAGCCTCTCCCTCCCCGTCTTAGTGTGGGTAGAAGAGATCAGAGACCTCGTATTCCAGCTTGGGATCAGGGGTGGTGCATCGGCGCTGGGCTGGAAGAAGCCATGCACAAGAACTTTCTCGGCATCAAGGGACTGACCGTATACATTCTGCCCCATTGGCTCCTATAGGCAGACCTCACCGGAACAAAATTCCAGCACTACACGATGATTTCGGGAGCTCGTCTGGAGCCCTCGGCGGCGTTGGACAATCATGACGGCGAACGCTGTTCGACTCGACGCTAACGGTCATCGGCACGCGTCATGAACCGCACTACTGTTTGCCGAAATACTCTTGCCGACTCACGGCCACGTCGGTGACGAACATCACGCCGGAGTGGCGTTCGAAGAGCGGCCGAAGTCCCGCCAGGATGGGCTCTACTTTTTCTTCCGGGACGACGGTCATGATCATCTCGAGGCTTTCCTGCTCGCTGAACATGAAATGTGATTCGCGCACGCCGTGATGGCCTTTCCCCGAAACATTGCCGATGATCGTATAGCCGGACGCCTTGACCTGGTCCAGCAACTCTGTCACAAACGCCCGGTGTTCCCCCGCCACGATCATACGTATTTCCTTCATCGGATGCAACGTCAACGCGCCCACAGTTGAACTCCTTTCTTGCTGAGTTGTCCCATAATGACCCCGCTATCCGGAGCCGGTTCCATCGTCGATTCTAACCCATTCGCCCGTCGGTCGATAACGATAGAGGACACCTTCCTCCGGTTCCAGCGCGATCAGGTGGACCCACTCGTTATGATATTGATGCTGCAACATTTCATGGCGGGCTATGAGCTTCTCGATGCGTTCTCGCGGCGCCTCGACGACGGTCAGCAGGCGCATCGGCTCATGATACGGCACGTCGCCGTTCATCACGGTTTGCCGGGCAAGTCCGAGCCGGAGATCGCTCCAAGGGCCGGACATGATGCCGATGCGCCCCACCACGTTGTGGTAAATCTTACTCCCGCCTCCATACACCTCGTTGTCCACCGTTGAAAAATAATGTTCCATGTTGATCCATTGCGCCACTACTTGCGGGCCGGTCAATAGGACGTCGAGCAGCCGATTGCTCGGATCTTCGCGATAATCATACGAATGTAGGAAGACGCGCCCTTCCAGATCGAGTGCCTTGGTAAGATCCCGTCGGCCGACGACGAATGCCGTATTGCCTGACAAGCCCCACTCCGGTCTCACCTGGCTCCAGTCCATGCTCCGTCGGCGCACATGCGACGCAGCCTTGTGTGCCGGCAGGGTCGTTGTGACATCAGGAAAACGGGTGCAACGTTCTTGGCTCGTCAGCTTGGCGGCCTCTTTGAGAGATTCGAGCAGTCGCGCGATATCCGCGCGATGGGTCGGTGGCGCATCTTCCAGGTCGAACAGGTGCACGTCATCGGTGGTGGTATCGACCTGGCCGGCGAGAAAGTGTGTGTCGGAAGGAATCTCGATGCCCTTCTTCGCCAGCCGCTCCCTCACGTTTCGATTGTTGGCCATCATGGCGAGGACGCGGGCGTTGGGTTTGCCTTCATTGCCTCCGCACGCCCCGCAGTCCAACGCGGATTCGAATGGATTATTCTCCGAGGTACTCCCATGGGCGCAAACCAAGACGACCCGCGCAAAATGCTTCGTCAATCCCAGCATGCGTAAGGCAATCTCCACTGTAAGCACCTGCTCATCGATGGTGAAGCCGGTCCGCGTGATCCGTTCCTTCTGCCGGGACGCTGAGCGCTGATTGATCTCATAGCGCTGCCGCAAGGTAGCCACGAATGTGGTCACGGCTTCCGGCGGGAGCCCTGAGTTGGTCGCTGCCGCGGTCAAAGGAGGTTCTGGCTCACCTTCCCCGCTCAAGGCCCGCTGCCGCAAGGCTTCGATCAGCTCCGGCGTGATCTGCGAGCCGCGTAAGCCGGTCCGCTCTTGCAACGCTCGCCGCACGGTAGCCTGTTGCTCTGCCGCCAGCATTTCCGCCGTTTCGGCCGATGCCAGCTTGTCGACGGTGAGCGTCGTGGCGATCGATGGGACAAAGGTTCGCCGCAACCAGTCGGTCCAGCGACGGTAAAGCGAGGGCAGCAAGGTCTTCCCGAAGATCGGGAGGCCGTAAAACCACCCCAACGACTCCACCATGACATAGGGCGTGACGACGTTTTCTTTCAAGTCGTGCAGAAGCGTATGGCCCGCATGGACCATCTTAGTTCGGGACTCGTGTTTTGAGACGGCGTGATCGAGATAGCTGCGGGGGATCTCGAGCACCTCGTTCTTTGCGCGCATGATGACCGGGAATTGTTCGGTGTCATGCTCCTTGCCCCAGGCCCGATAGCGGATAAAGGCGGCAAAGAATCCGGCAAACCCATAGGTCTCGTTCGCGCCGGTCGATTCGAGATGGCGGCGGAATGGCTCGGAGCGCACATCGATACAGAAGACCGATTGAGAGTGAGGGCGCGCGAATGCCTGATTCTCGGCGGGAGCCGGTGCGGCTGATTTGGCTCGCGCCTGGGCGAGCTTTCCGAGAAGTCGGTCCTGATAACCTGCTTCGAAGGCCTTGAGCCAGACAGGGCCATGGTCCGATTCAGGGAAGGCTTTCATCCAATCGACGAGCTGCTTGAGATCGGCCGGCGAACTGTCCAGCAGGGCAGCCGGATCGATACGCAGGGCCAAGGCGAGCGAGCGCAACCGTTTGGCTGCGCCATGCCGAGCGACTCGTTCCTGGCGGGGAACGACGTCTGTCCTATAGCGGTCGATCAACCCTTCCCAGCCGTTTCTCTTTTGATGGCGCAAGCGGTCGACTTCCTCTGCATACGCGGACGGTAGACGCCCAGCGACCCGTTCCCTTCTCAGGAAGTACTCACTTGAATAGCGCTGCATATAGCCCGTGACTGCCTGGTACTGTCCGTCGATGCCCAGTTCCTCCTGGCAAGCCTGCTGGACTAACTCGTGTGCATACCAGAGACGGATCGCGAGGTACTTCACCAGACCAACCGGATAGGCCTGTTGCCACGCGTATTCTCGCTCTTCCGCACGCCACTTGATGAATCCGGCCCAGCCCGGCAGCGCCGTCAGTTGGAGAGACAGGTAGTCCTGCCGGAGTTCCGCAGGAATAGCAAGGGCATCAAGGCTCTCCAGCAACGCATCCTCCGGGTAGTCAGGCAGCCGTGAGATTTTCCTCCGGCTCTCTGCAATCCCGCAGGGCGACCATTCCTGTGCAGCGAGGGCTTTCCAGGCTCCGTACAATCCTTTTTCCCGGCCCGGCATAGGCCAGGCGGCATGTCCTTCGTCCAAGAAGGCCTCGCACCACTTGATCAGTTCGCTGTTAATCTGGCCGACGATCTGCGTGCCGAGCGTCTGGTCGCACCAGTGCGAGAGCGTGATCCAACGGCCGAGCGCGGACCGGTCCCCTTCCGCAATGGCCTGGATCTTCGCACGCAGATCTGGAGAGGTAAGGACAGAGGCGAGGCGGCCGGTGAGCGATTCGACCAGCTGGTGATCGGGATCGTGATCCCACTGAGCATCGAGCGGTTCCTCGATCGGCGTACAAAGCCCTTCGGCCAGGCACGCGCGGAGGACCTCGCCGTGCGAGACCGTGCGAGCCCCGATCGTCAAGTGCTTGTCATGCACCAGCGGCGTGAGGGCGGCATCGAGATGCCCGAGCTGAATCCTGCCGGAGAGGAGATAGCCGCGATAGAGATGGCTGGGAAGATAGCCATTTCCTCCTAAGAACTGTTGGCCGCGCCTGACGGCTTCTTCAAAGGGGAGATACTCGAGGCTATGGAGCGGATTATGATGCACGAAGGTCCGCATCGGCCAGTATTGGGCAATGACCTCGCCCGCGAGGCGGACCACGCCTCGGAGTTCCATGCGTCTGGTTTCGATGTCGATCGAGTGGTCTATCGATTCCATGTGACGGATTCCATGACGGCTCCCGCGCGCGAGGGCTGATGTTCCATCCCGAACAGGCTGACCGGCGCGACGCCCAGCGCGATGACAATCAAAACAACCATCACAAGAGACGCGAGCTCTGCCGGGCGAAGCGCTGCATAGCGGAGATCCGATCGCTGCCGGCCAAAGAGTAACCCTTGCACCATATCGAGGATGTACCAGGACGCAGCCAGCCAGGCGATCACAATAACAAGCAGGGCAGCAGATAATGTGAGCGACGAGGAGAGAAGCAGACCCATGAATCCGGCGAAGACCCCGAACGGGGGCAGGCCCATGGCCGCCAGCGCCAAGAGCGCTAACAGGACGGCGAATTCCGGCATCGGCAAGGCAAGCCCGCTGATGGCTCGCGGGTCCACGTCGTCCCCGTACCGAGTACGAACCACCTGCCAGGCAAGCAGGAGTCCGCTCGTTGCAAGCGCCACGGAGCCCAGAAAGATAGCCGCCTGAGGGGTGACGGCACGCGAAGCGGCCACAAACCACCAGAGGATGGAGAAGAACGAGAGGCTGCCGTAGGCGAGGAGCAATCGTACGCGCGATTGCGCCAGCGCCTTGACCGAACCGTACAGGGCGCCCACCAACGCCAAGATTGTCATCGTAGAAACCGCGACATCCGGCACCGTCGGCAACACCGTAGCGAGGCCGTGGAGTCCGATGGCGGGGAACAACAGTACGATGAACGACGGCAGGCTGCCGGGCAATCGTGTGAGCGCGGTCACGTAGCCGTCATGGAACGGCACGAGCGGCAGCAAGATGGCGCAGGCCACCAACGATGCAACGGAAGAGACAGGAGGGTCGGTGATCACCGCGAGCCCGGCACAGAGTGTCCCAAGACCAAAGATGCCGATACCCAACCACGATGTGGGCCAAAATGGATCATGATGCCAGTTGAGGAGGAACGTGATGAGACCAAGGAGCACAACCAGAGCAAGCTGGCCCACGACGTGCTGGCTCGTGAGGATGCCCAATCCCAATCCAAGGAACAGAAGGGTCATAACCCAGGCGAGCCGATAATCCCGATGCACAGGCTGTCCCAACAGAGAGACACAAGCGGCCAGTGGGAGGAGATACAGGAAGAGCGGCCCTTCAGTCGGTACCGTCAGTCGTCCGGACGTTCCGATCACAGCCAGCAGACTCAGCACGGTCACAATAATCGACCAGATCCTCAGCTTCTCCGGCTGAGACCAGACTACGAAGCTCAGCATCGCTCCGATAATGGGAACCGCAGCCAATAGCAACGGAGCGGTCACGATATCCGTCATTTCGACCACCCCGAATCACGCTTATCGATTCTATGGACGACACGGATAACCACTCGACCGAGCACCTGATAGAGCTCATCCACATAGAGCCGGTTCATGAACAGGACATACAAGCGGAGACGAAGGCCTTCTACCCAGTACGGCACCCACATCTTTCGTCCACGGGCTTGGGCATAAATATAGAACCACCCCAGAATGATCACCAGGGCCGTTCCGACGATGAGACCATCAAAGAGCCAATTGGGGAACGCCGCCGCCTGGAAGTAGGACGCCACCTCTTCCGGATTCGGATAGAGGAATGCGGTGAAGGACTCGACGGCGAACAAATAGATGAACACGACGAAGAGCAGTATCAGCAGCATCGCCGCTGATACCTTCCATGAAGCGACTGCGCGCAGGCGGATGAGCGTCAAGATGGCTTGGGAGGACGTGACCCAGATAAAGAACAGGAAGATCAAGGTCCCTTGGGAATCCCGCAACGGGATGTGCAACGCACCATGGGACACCAGGAGGATGACAAGCGGAATGAGGAGTGTCGTGAGAAATCCGGTCGCCCAGGTGAGGCGCGAGAACTCCTGTTCTTCAGCACGAGGGTCTGCATGTGGGAATTCCGGTTCCTGGCGGGCCTTGTGGATGACGTTCCCGCAACTCAAGAACACCGTCGCTTTGAAAAGTCCGTGTGCGATGAGATGGAAGACGGCCAGCGAGAAGGCGCCCAATCCACATTCCATAATCATGTAGCCCATCTGGCCGATCGTCGAGAAGCCGAGCGTCTTCTTGATGTCGTTCTGCGTCAGCATCATGGTGGCGCCGAGGACCGCGGTGACCATGCCGACCACGAACGCCACATGCAGCGTGGTCGAGCTCAGACCATAGAGCGGAGCCAGGCGGTTGATCAGGAAGCCACCCGCATTGATGATCCCGGCGTGGAGCAACGCATGCACCGGCGTCGGGGCATAGAGCGAGCGGGGTAGCCAGATATGGATCGGAAACTGAGCCGACTTACTCATGGCGCCTATGAATAGAAGCAGCGTGACCGCTGTCGCGCCGCCGATCTCGATGCCCGGTAGGGGCGTGAGCATGACTGGCGATTCGGCGACCTTGGCGAAGAGCGCTTGGAACTCCAACGTACCAAACAGCTGATGGGCGAGGACGAGGCCGGACAGAAACGCCACGTCGCCGACCCTTAAGAGGCTAAATGTTCTGAACGCTCCCTCGAGCGTCGCCGGATGCGCATGATTGTGGGCGAGAAGATAGAGCATGTAGCTCAGGACTTGCCAGAACAGGAACAGCATCATGAGGTTGGCGCTGGACACCATGCAGAGCAACACACAGGTCGTGAGGGCGATGAGCGCCAGATACCGGCGATCGTTGGGATCCTGATACATGTAGCCGACTGAATAGACGTAGACGATGGTGCCGACGCCGGCAATCAGCACCATCATGACCGCGCTCAGGCGGTCGATATAGAAACCCATCGGAAAGGCCAGCATCGCTAGGGAGGAGGGATCGTAGAAGCGAATGGTCAGTGGTCCCTGTGTGGCGATCAGCCACAGGGTTACGAGAGCGCCAAGGAAGGCTGCCCCGATGGGATAGGCTGCAATCTTGGCGCGCCTGGTTTGCGAGCTGCGTGTGCCGAATGCGAGGATGATGGCGGCCAACAGGGGTAGCAACGGGACTAGAATGATGAATGTCATACCTATCTCACACCCTTCGAAAACAAGGAAGACGCCGCATGCAGGATTTTTGCAGCGTCGGCGACCCTTGATCGGAATCTGTGTCGGTGGGTATCGGTGATGACAGAGTCTGTGGCTGCTTCGTAAGTTTTCATCAACCTCGTCGATTTCATGGAATAAAAAAACCAGCGGGCGCGACCTCGTCGAGGAATGCGCCACACTGGCTTGTATTATTGTCGGCCACTGAACGGGAGCCGATAACCGTACGTGCCTATAGTGGAGTTGGGTTTACTCCTGCGTGAGTTCCCAGCGACCGGTTCCGCCCGACCTCTCTAGTAATGTAGCCTGGCGGCACCGGCGTCCACTTCAAGGTGTAGCAGGGTTTCAGAGATAAACGCAAAGAATCTTTCGGTCTAGGGATATCGGAACACCGCAACCGCCTCCATGGGCCCTTCGGCCTATTTCCCCAGCAAAACAGCTGAAAATGGTGCTACGGATTATGATGAAAATTCGTTCTTGTCATTGCCTTGCCTGTCTCGAGGTCTCTATAATCTGCCTTATCTGACGATGACCAAGTGGAAGGGCACCGTCCGGCGGCAATGACCCATTGAGTCAGAGGGGATATGAACAACGCTATCAGGCAGGCTGTCATTAAGTTTGAGCAGGATTTCATGGGGCGGGGACCAACGGACGTGAGAGCGTTCATCATACGAGACATGGTGGTCGTACGGCTGAGGGGTGTTCTCACCCAAGCTGAACGTCAGTTGGCCAAGACCGCCGATGGCGTGGAAATGATCAAGCGCATGCGCCAAAACCTGATTGCGCAAGGCCGGGACAATCTGTGCGGCGAAATTGCCGGTATCACCGGCGTCAAGGTCACCGCACTGTTTACGGATATTGACACGCAGATTGGTGAGCGGATTATGGTGTTTACGCTCGATCAAGACCTTCAAGCGATTGAACCTTCCTGCTAGGAGTCAAAAAGTACATCGAACCACTCAGGTCAGGATCTCTCGCGAGACGGACTATTTCTGAAAGGGGAGTCCAGCGGGGTCGACCACATTGGGTAGGGCGGCGATGGAAAAACTAGTTGAAGGGGGTAAAAAGTTTCAGGCGGAGGGCTTTCGCCCCAAGCGCGAGTTGTTCAGCCGCCTGTCCGATGGCCAGGAGACTCGCCCCTGTGGGCCAACATGTGACTCAACTCCTCGCGTTCCATGAGGCTCAATTGTCGGTACTGGGCTCTGCGCAACTTCTTGGTTCCTGAATTGACCAGGATATGGGTGTTGCACTAGAATCTTGACCCCGGACAGGCTCCTTCTGATCGAACTCTGAGGTGGTCAGCGAATAATGGACACATGGGTGGGAAACGCACCCGCCATCTTCTCTAACCCCTCAGGACTCCGGTCGCCGAACGCCTGGTGCAAGCGTTGGCGGTTATAGGCGCGCCCAATATACTCGGCAACCTGCCACGAATTGTGAACATGTATGAACGAACCGTTCGATAACCTTCTAGGCACTGGACAGCTTCAATGACGTTGGCCCCGTTCTGAGACAGCTCTTAACTAGAACAGAGGATCGCTTCAGCAGTCTGGAAGGCCTGACGTTGTCCAACGAACTCATTCGGGATCAGGTGCCCGAGTGAGCTGTGAGGGCGGCGCTGATTATAGTCGAGCCGCCAGGCTTCAATGATGTGCTGGGCCTCAGCGAGCGAGGTGAACTGGTGCACGTTCAAACACTCATCTCGTAGCCGGCCGTTAAAGGATTCAATAAAGGCATTCACCACGGGTTTGCCCGGTCGTATAAAGTCGAGTTGCACGCCCCGCCGATAGGCCCAATCTTCGAGCGCCCGTGATTGGAATTCCGGCCCGTGATCCACCGTAATGGAGCGTGGGCCCTGCGTCCCGTTCAGCGCTCGATCAAGGACCTGACCGACTGTCTCACCCGACATCCGAACACCGGCCTCTAGCACAGGACTTTGGCGACTCCAGTTATCGACGACCGTCAAGATCCGAAACGTCCGTCCATCGGCCAGAGTATCATGCACAAAATCCATGCTCCAGCGTTCAGTAGGACCGGTCGGGATCGGGGCCGGGCCATGATGCAACGCGATATGCTTTCGACGCCGGACCCGCATACGCAGCTGCAAGCCCTCCAGTCGATAGAGCCGTCGCACCCTTTTCCGATTCACCCGCCAGCCTTCGCTGCGCAGCGGCACCCAAATGGGCAGAGACCCAAAACGCGGGCGCGCATGCGCCAGATATCGAATCCGTATCCGCAAGGCGGATTGATCCGTGGCCCGACTCCGCCGGTACCAGGCGGCCCGACTGAACTGGGCCAGTCGACAGGCCCGCAGGCAACTGACTTGAAACGTCCCGTGAAACCAGGCGGCCAGTTCTCGACGGCGTGCGGGCCTTAGACTTTTTTTCGCAGGGCCTCCGACAGCATGTGCTTATCGAGCGAGAGGTCGGCGACGAGCCGTTTCAAGCGACTGTTTTCTTCTTCCAACAGTCTGAGCCGATGCAGCTCGCTCACGCCCAGATGCGCATACTTCTTCTTCCAGGCATAGAAGGTCGCGTCACTTACCCCGAGCTGCCGGCAGAGGTCGCCGACGGGGGTGCCGGCGTCGGCCTGTCGGATCGCGTACACGACCTGTTCCTCTGAGAAATTCGATCGCTTCATGGGTCCGCTCCTTTCGTAAGGACCGCCGAAGCCGCCATCTTACTCTAGTTCTAACCTGCCGTCGTTTTCCGGGGAGACGTCACTCACTTACCTCGTAAGGAGTTATTAGTGGAAAAGCCTCGCACACCTTGAGACTTGGAATTGGGAAGTCCATTGTTATATAATAAACTATCACAATGGATGTCCTTCCGTTCAAAGCTAAACAAGTAGACCGTGAACGAGAGCTAGACAAACACCTGGATTAGATGATGAGGGAAGCTAACACTTCATTCCAGCGTTTGTGGAGTCTGAGGCTTGCAGATTTGCAGAGTCATCGTAAGTTCTTGAATTGTACGCCGTAAACATTAGCTTGTGGCATTTCTCGCTATTCCAGGCCGTTTCCTAATTGAAACGCCAAGACGGGGCACGGCATCTTGTGTAACACCTCATGAGATACGCTGCCGAGCGCAAAGCGGGTGATTCCCTGTCGGCCCCTTGTGCCCATCAGAATCAGATCCGATCGTAATCTGGTAGCTTCTTGCAGAATCATGTTAGACACTGTATAGGATTCATCATGAGCATGAAAGGCTTTTGGTTGGGACTCGCTGTTGGAACCATCTTCACTTGCCTACTCGGTCAGTGGGTGTTCTCCGCCGCGAGTAAGGAGACAGAGCCGCCCAGGGGCATATCCCCCGAAATTGTCGCCGATTATATACATAGTGTAGTCCAGGCGGATCGAACTTTTTACACGAGGGAGATTGTGGAACGGATGCAGAGGCGAGGCCTTGTCTTCGCCTCGGAGCACTGGAAGCAGGACGGAGATCTCCCTTTACCCGCCCAATTTGTACTCGAAACGGGGCGCCTCTTAGCTCAACAACCAATTGGAATTCAATTCCGGCTGATCAGCAGTTGGCCGATAAATAAAAGGAACAGCCCAACGACAGAGTTCGAGCGGACCGCGCTTACGAAGATCCTCGTGAATACCGAACGTCCCTATACAGCCGTTACAACCGTGGGCGGGGCTCGTGTCTTCCAAGCACTCTATGCCGATAAAGCTGTGTCTCAGGTGTGCGCCGATTGTCACAATGTACACGTTAAAAGCCCAAAGAGGGATTTCAAGGCGGGAGACGTGATGGGTGGGATTCTTCTAACGATTCCACTCCCTCAATAGGGAAGGCCGACCGAATATGAGCTACCGTCATCAACGCTGCGTGTGGGGTAAGCTGGCTACTGGGCCTGAGTAAGTCCGAGTAGGCTGGAGTAGGGTCGTGGAATCGTTTTCCTGAACCGCGCGTCGGATGCTTTTTGGAAGCTCAAACCGGATGGTTCGCAAAGGATACAGATTGGGGAGGGGGGCAGGACGCAAAATAGCAGTGTGCCAGTGTAGTGTCCAACAAATAACTGGACATGTGCTAGGGTTTCAGTTATCTTGCAGTATGTCCTCAAAGATTCCTACGCTTCGTTTGAGCCCCATGGACCAGGAACAGATTCAGCAGTGGCTGGCCGCGCATGGCACGCCCCAGCACGTGGCGCTTCGAAGCCGGATCGTGCTGGCTGCGGCAGCAGGGCAGTCCGACAGCGCGATCGCCACACAACTGGAGATCAATCGCAAGATAGTGATGATGTGGCGTGGCCGCGTTACGGAGCACGGCCTGGAGAGTGTGTGGGCAGTCGCGCCGGGGCGCGGACGCACGCCCACCTATGGACCGGACAAGATCAACGCGATCGTCCAGGCGACATTACAGACCCAGCCCAAGGGCATGACGCAGTGGAGTTGCCGACTGATGGCGGAGAGCCAGGGGGTGAGCAAGTCTACCATCAGCAACATCTGGCGCAGCCACAATCTCAAGCCGCACCGTGTCAAGCACTTCAAGTTGTCGCGCGATCCCCGATTTCTGGAAAAGCTCACCGATGTGGTCGGTCTCTATCTGAATCCTCCGCAGCAGGCCATGGTGCTCTGCGTGGACGAGAAGAGCCAGATTCAAGCATTGGACCGCACGCAACCAGGCTTACCGATGAAGAAGGGGCGCTGCGGCACCATGACGCACGACTATAAGCGCCATGGCACGACGACGCTGTTTGCGGCGTTGGAAATCCTGCAGGGCCGGGTCATCGGCCAATGCTACGAGCGGCACCGCCATCAGGAGTTTCTGAGATTTCTGCGCCGGCTGGACCAAGAGTTTCCCGGCGAGACGCCCTTGCACTTGGTGATGGACAACTATGGCACGCACAAGCATCCCCATGTGAAAGGGTAGCTGAAGCGCCACCCCCGATTTGTCCCGCACTTTGTTCCCCCCAGTTCCAGTTGGCTCAATCTGGTCGAGCGCTGGTTTGGAGAACTGACCTCCAAAAGAGTGCGACCGGGCTCGTTCTGCAGCGTCACAGATTTGCGACATGCGATCACGGAGTTTCTGGCGGCGTGGACTGAGAACCCCAAACCCTTCGTCTGGACGGCGACGGTCGAATCCATTCAGAAAAAGCTCTCGCGCTATCGTCAGACTCTCGAACAGATTCAACCCGGCTGTACTCAGCCGCGCAGCGGAAAGGCAAAGAAGAAGCTGCCCAGCTAATTCCTGGACACTACACTAGCTTTGGGACAGCGTAGGGGCACGAGCTAACTCCCCAGGTCCAACTGTTTTGTCTTTGCGCCGCGAGTAATCCGGTTTGACAATCACAACGGATCTGCGTCCGTTTACGAGACCTTAGTCACCGTTCCCCCAGCGGGAATTCGATGACCAAGCCACCCATAACTTCACCTACCTTAAAATCCTTCTTAGGACTGTTGGGATGAGTATTATGGCAGGCAACGCAAGCCTGACTAACAGCCATATCAGCATAAATCACATGAAAGTAGGTTCGATCATCGATCTTGACTGTACGAGTGACCGGCTGTTCCGGTCTCGCACCCAGAGCTTCTCTGGCCTTTTCTATCTACGTGACTCACGGCTCAACTGAAAGATGTTCACTATTGATCACTTTCTGTTTTTTCTCACTTCCCCACAATAATGGTCAGCTATAATGGTCAGCTATGAATTTTGGCTGACATGAAACATACATAAAAATTAATAGATGCTTGATGAGCAACCACTGTGCCAGTTTCGTCTGACCGCATGTTCCACGAGTTCAGCACACGAAATACATTGTAAAAACAATGAAAATTAAAACATGCGTAGATAGCGCGATATCACATAATCGTAATGTGACCGTGAAGTATCACGCATTCGGTCACGGAATACGTGATATATCGCGATGCTGTCAACATGGAACAACAACGTTCAGATGGCGGGTGATGCCGGTCAACGGATCTCGTACGTCCTTCTGCAGTGGCTCCATGATGCTGCTACTCCATCATGGCAGCCCTCCCGGAATAGCTCTCCACCACATCTTCGACGAGGTCTGGCCCTTAAGCTATTCTGCCCACGCGGTGCATCCCTAAGGTCTGGCGGAATGGTCATGGCCCGGCGTAGAAGATCCGGCCTGACTCAGTGTGGCCATGAGGATCACAACCAACATCGTCCCAACGAAAGTACCCAACATGGGCCTGATCAGTCGACGCTGTTATCTTGGAATGCACCCTCGCCACTGGTCATCATACGAGTTCATCCCGGCAAGAAAAATTCTTCCCTCCGCGTCCCCTGTGTTCTCTGACCTTTTGCTCTACGGCGCACGGGAACGACGGCCCCGCTGATGATCTCAACGGAGGTCTCCTGAAGAGCAGGTTGAAATCACGAGACAGTTTCGATGAAACAGCGAATGCGGAGACCACCTAACAGGAAAGAAGGCTACCGTGAGTACTCGCGGCGTATTGGAATGAATCTCTGTGGAGAAGTCTTAGATCGATGTGAGGTGAACCGGACGTTTTAGACCAAGCCTTTTGAGTCTGCTGCGCAGGGTGCTCGGATTGAGGCCAAGCTGAGCGGCGGCACCATCCGGTCCATAGATCCGCCACATTGTACGATCGAGCATCTGAAGGATATGTAGCCGCTCCCGCTCTTGGAGGTTATCCGTAGTGTCTGCCTTCGCCAGCGCACTCGGAGGCATCAGAAACTGGTCATCGATCTCAATCGTCGACGAACGGGCGACAATCACCACGCGCTCGATCATGTTCTGAAGTTCGCGGACATTGCCAGGCCACGTGTATCGGACGAGTCTGTCCATCAATTGGGCACCGAAGTCCAGGCGCGGCCGCTTCAGTTTCGACTGAAAATACTCCAGAAAATGACGGGCAAGGAGCGGAATATCCTCCGGTCGGTCCCGGAGTGGCGGGATCACGATCGGGAATACGTGCAAGCGATAAAACAAGTCGGGCCGGAATCTGCCGGTGCTGATGGCGGCAACCAGATCGGCATTGGTTGCCGCAATGATGCGCACGTCCACTCGATTCGACTGGGAGCTTCCTACCCGATCGACCTGCCCATCCTCCAGTACTCGTAAGAGCTTGGCCTGGGTTTCCAACGGCATCTCGCTGATCTAGTCCAGAAAGAGCGTCCCGCCGTTCGCCAGTTCAAACCGCCCGAGTCGGCACTGGTCCGCCCCGGTAAACGCTCCACGTTCGTGACCAAACAGCTCACTTTCAACGAGCCCAATTGGCAGCGCCGCACAATTAACTCGTATGAACGCTTTCTGGCGACGCGGGCTCAGTTCGTGAATCGCCCGCGCCAGCAATTCTTTGTCGGTTCCCGTCTCGCCAGTAATCAGGGCGGCGGTCGAGGTCGGCCCGACCGCCTGCGCGAGCATCAATACTTTTCGAAGCGCCACACTCTTCCCCACCATNNCACCATCGTGCCAAAATTGTGGGTGAGTTTGATTTCTTCAACCAGGTACTCGTTTTCCCGAGCCAGTTCCTCACTCAGCCGATTGATCTGCTCATAGGCCTGCACATGGTCGATCGCGAACGCAATCTGCGAAGCCACTTGTTCTAGAAACTCCATATCTTCCACATCCGGATCCCCTGTCTGCACACTCCCGATGTTCAAGGTCCCTAGACAGGTATCGTGAACCAAGAGAGGCAGGTTGATCATACGACCCAGACCTTCCTGCGCAAAGAAATCGTCTTCTACGAACAAGCGCTCCCGCGTCAGATCCGGGCGCACATGTACGCGCCGGTGCTCATAGACCCAGCCCACCGCACTGCCTGCTCTAGGGATGACCGCATCCCGCTGGAGCACGCGCGTGGGCATACTCGTTTCGACCACGTAAAACCGGAAAGAGTCCGATAGAAGTGGCCCCGGAAATTT
>PLBR01000147.1 GCA_003135435.1 Nitrospira sp.
TGCTCCACCTTCCATTTGGTTTCGAAGTGAGGAATCCCGGTGTTCCGGTGCGCACTCCCGACGGAGGTGTAGACATAATGCGCAATGCCTGCTTGCTTGGCAGCATCTGCCATCATGATGCCCTGGCGCACTTCCTGGTCCATCCCTGCCTCGAAAGGGGTGGACATGGCGAACACGCCATGCACTCCTTGCAGCGCCGCCTGCAAATCTGAGGCATTGGTCAAATTCCCTTTGACCACTTCAGCACCAGCTTTAGCAAGTGCCGAGGCCTTTTCCGGGGTTCTACTCATCACACGGACATTCTGCCGTTTCCTCAACAGCGCGGTCGCGACGGCTCCCCCCTGTTGCCCCGTGGCACCCGTCACCAAAATGAGCTTGGACTGTGTTGCCATCTCACACCTCCGTTTTTTGGGAAGATGACCTTCCTTGATGTTTTGTAAGTGCCAGTTTCGGGACCAACAGAAATCTGAGAGGAAACTCTTTTGGACATCTCGCTCAGGATTTGGTCGCTCTATGCGCGGACGGTCTCGCATTCATGGTGTCGGGCCAGCTCCACGGTGTCGCCGACTCGAATCTCGCCACCCCGGATCACGTAACAATTCAAGGCGAGCGTGCCCCCGAATTTCCGCACAATGTCTGTGAGCACCTGACGATCTTGTTTCAGGCTGTCGGGATCAAACGTCGTCATGATGCAGCGCCCACGAAGATCCTGGATTCCGATGATGACGTCTCCGATATGCAGGCATTGTCCGGGCCACGAGCGCTCGGCCAGGCCCTCGACCCCGCTGATCACAAGGTTAGGTCTGAGTCGCCGACCATCATGTCCAAAGGCCGTAATAGCTCCATCCGTCGCGACCAACAATGGGAGCACGTCGAAACGATCGCTCGACTCGTCGCGAACCAGCCGGGCGCCAGGCCCAACGATGTCCACAACATCTGTGCGGACCTTGGGATCGCTCCACAGCAAGCCGCCAACCACAGGCTCGCCGGACGCATCGAGCGTGGCATGGTGACCGAGAAGCCGATGGTGTGTTCTGGCCGTGATCACATGACCGTGCGCGTCCTCCACATGCACGACGCGATCCCCCTTGATGCCAAGAGAACCGATGTGCGCGTGATTCAGCCGTTCACCACCCATCGATTTTATTGGGTACCGCCAAATCTGTGCCACCTTCATGGTATGAACTCCTTTCCCATGGTGGCTTGCTTGTTCATCCTTCGTGAGGACATCACAACCGTCCAGGATTTCTTCAATCCTTCTCACCCGCTGTGCTCCTCTCATTTCGCTGCTGCCCATTGGCTTACGCTGCCATCACGCCCGGCCAGCAGCCCGAGGGCCAGAATGATTTCTTTTTGGAACAGGTGAAAGGATACGTCAAAGCCCAAGGAAAATCGACCTCTCCATTTAAGAAGTTGAGAGAGGTTTTTGAGCACAGCAGGGAGAGCTGCTGTGCAAGCAGCATCAGCACACCCTAGACTCGCCTCCTTCCAAGCACTCGCTCGGCCATTGATGCGCGGCGGCACTGATCAGCCGTCATCTCTACTGCCAGAACCCATAGGTGTTCTGGCAGTGCCCTATCAGGCGACTCATGAGACACTGAGAATATATCGCCGCGTGTTTCGTTGGCCACATCAGCAGAGCCTGGATGCGGGACGCGCTTCACAAAGGATCGTGGACATACCGATGAAGCAGTACCTGGACATCGCCGCACTGGCGGAGCGCCTTCGGATTAAGCGTTCGACGCTCTATGCCTGGGCCGAGCAGCGCACGATTCCGCACGTGAAACTCGGGCGGCTCTTGCGGTTCGATCCCGATGAGATCGAGGCCTGGCTCCAGAATCATCGACGGGAAGGCATCCCAGAGCCCGCTTCACCGGGGCACCGACACGGCACCGACAACATCGATGCCCTCATTGCGACAGCCAAAGCTGAAGTCTATACTCGTGCCGCGGGAAACCAGACAAGACAGGGCCAAACCAGGAGGTGAATGATGGCTCTGTATCGGCGAGGACCAATCTGGTGGATGCGGTTTAATTATCAGGGACGACAGATTCGCCGGTCGACCGATGCGACGGACCGGAAGCTGGCGGAGCAGATCTATTTCAAGGTGCGGGGCCTGGTCGCCGAAGGGAAGTGGTTGGATCGGCCTTCCGTACCACAGCGACAGGTGAAGGACTTGCTCGAACGCTATTTGCGAGACTATTCGGCCCCAAATAAGGCGGCCGGCACACACCGCCGGGACCAGAGTCTTGCCGCGCATTTGCTGCGCGCGTTCGGCGACGTGCCACTCGATCAGCTCCGTCCGGCGCGGCTCGCGGACTATAAAGCGAGCCGACGCGCCCAGGGGGTGGCCCCCAAGACCCTCAACGACGAGCTTGGCTTGTTAGGCCACGCCTACAAGCTCGCGGAGCGGGAGTGGGAATGGGCGACCGACAATCCCGTGCTGAAGATCGCCAAGGAGAAGGTCCGCAATCTGATCGAGCGCTGGTTGACGCCGGAGGAGGAGCAGCGGTTGCTCGCGGTTTCTCCACCCTGGCTCCAGGAGATCATCGTGTTCGCCCTTCATACGGGCATGCGACGCGGGGAGATTCTCACGTTGCACTGGTCCCACGTGGATCTCGCACGACGGACCCTCACGATCCTGGAGCAGAAGAACGGCGCGCGGGATACCCTGCCGGTGAATGAGACGGCGATGGAAATCTTGCAGACTCGCGCGGCAGCGCGGACGAGCAACGCCGCCTTTGTCTTCGTCAACGGAGTGGACCACCAACGGAATGCACGCAATCTGTTGCGGGCGTTCTATCCAGCGATGCGCAAGGCAGGGATCACGCGGTTCCGCTTCCATGACCTCCGGCACACCTTTGCCACACGACTCATCCAAGCGGGGGTCGATGTCTACACGGTCCAGAAATTGGGCCGATGGAAAACGATCTCGATGGTGCTGCGCTATGCGCATCATCAGCCGGAGAGTTTGCGGGGCGGCGGGGAGGTCCTGGATCGTCTGCGGCGAGAAAGTAGCACAAGGCTAGCACAATCCGTCGCAGTCTCGAATGGGGGGATGGCGTAACTGATTGATAAGTGGTGCGCCCGGCTGGAATCGAACCAGCGACCCTCAGCTTAGAAGGCTGATGCTCTATCCGACTGAGCTACGGGCGCACTTTATTTTTCAATTACTTAGAGTCCGACTGATTTAATCTTCTATATGGCAGTGTTCCCGGCGTGTTCTCTTGGAGGTATTTGTGAACCTTCTGAGCCGCTTGCGTCAAGTCCCGCTCATCAATCGCATTGTACCGCTTCCACATCTTCTCTGACTTATGCCCAACGATCTTCATGGCTGTTGCCGTGTCTACCCCTGCCCTTCTTAGATTCGTTGAGGCGCAGTGGCGTAAGTCATGGAATCGAAAGTCTGTGATCCCAGCATCCTTCAACGCAGTTTTGAACGATCGGCTGACACGCTGAAGCGACCGACCATCATAGGTGAAGACGTGTCTTGAGGCAGCTTCGGTCGCCACGGTCGTAAGGCTCCGAACCTTCGCCAGGCGTTGTAACGTCACCTTCACGTCCGGCGTCATAGGCACCTGTCGAGCGGTCTTGGTCTTTGTGTCGAGAGAACGCAGGGTGATAAAGCCTCTCTTCACATCGACACGGTCCCAAGTGAGGCCGACAATTTCACTGAACCGCTGCCCTAACTGGTAGGCAGTGAGAAGGACAGGCCGCAAGTGTGGCTTGGCTGTCCGGTACAGCTTACTCCATTCTTCATCGCTCAACACTCTGTCGCGTTCGTTCTGCGGATTGGGCAACGGGACTTTCGATGCAGGGTTGCTCTGAAGCAGTCCTCTCCGTATCGCCACATTCAGACAGTGCTTCAGGGCAATGTGATCGTGGTTGATCGTCTGCACACTCGCTGGATTCCCGTCTGGCTTCTTCCGCTGTCCCCTGAATGCTTCCACTTCCTGCGGTCTGATCTCTGACAGTATCTTCCCACCGAAGAACGGAACCAAGTGTCCCTCAACACTGTGCGACCGACCCACGAAGGACCGGAGCGACTTCACTTCCTCCAAGTCTAGGTATGTCTTGGCCCACTCCTTGAAGAGGACAGGCTTCGCTTGTTCGCTTGGTTCCTGTCCGAGGAGGAGGCGCGTCTTGATGGCCGCTTCCATCTCTCGTGCGACGGTCTTGTTGAGACAGCCCACCTTCCAGCGTTTCTTCCTCGCTCCTGGTACTCCACTCGCCAACACCAAAGCCTTCCCATCTGCACTGTCGATGACTCGGAACTCGACATAGTAACTGTCAGGTCGTTTGGTCAGTCCCATCCTTCTCTCCCTGCTTGCCTATATGAGCTGCCCGGAGCTACGCCACTGCTATCCGTGCTCTGAGCGATCTTCTACACGCTCTTGCGCTGCTGGCCGCGCCTTGACTGTGTGTTGGTCAATCCACCTGTCGAGGTGTTCTTGCTTGAATTTCACTAAACGTCCGACCTTGATGAAACCCAGCTTCCGCGCAGACACCCAGCCATACAGGGTCAATTTTGATATGCCTAGATACTCCGATGCCTCATCAATTGTCAAAAGCTTGCGCATGGTCCTCCCGGAAAATGAAAGAGCGTCCGTTACCGTCAATACCATTCCATCGCACACGAACCGGGGGAGTCTCACGACACCCCCATCCCCCCACGATGCGCCCGCGTGGCCGCCGGCGTCGGATTCGGAATGCACCCCCAGTGGGTGCGAGCTGTCGCTGAAGAGCAGCGGCCAGGCCTTCCGGGTACCGTCTCGTAGGGCCCCTCCCGTTTCAGGCCTGTCCCCCGCGAGAGCGCCATCCCGCCTTCTTCTTCGACGCCCCACCCCTGTGCTGTGAAGGGTGGGGCTAGACATCATGTTGAAGAAGGAGGCGGACATGGCCATTCACGGTTCACAAGGCATGCTGAAGATGATCCGGCAGCCGAAGCCGAGGCATGAATACGCGGTGCCTCGATACCGGGTCACGCTGGTGCGGGAAGGCCGAGCCACGGCGCCATCGTCGCCGCTGACCACCTCGGTCGCCGCTGCGGCCATCCTCAGACCGCTCTTTGCGGGACTGGACCGCGAACAATTCCTGGTCTGCGGGCTGGATGCCAAGCATGCCATCATCGGCGTCAACGTCGTCTCAATCGGCTCCCTGACATTGGCCATCGTGCATCCACGCGAGGTGTTCAAACCCCTGATCCTGATGAACGCTGCCGCTTGGATTTGTGCGCACAATCACCCGTCCGGCGGCGATCCCACACCCAGCCCAGAGGATCGCGTCCTCACCAGCCGACTCCGGCAGGGTGCCGACCTGCTCGGCATCAGCTTGCTGGACCATCTCGTCCTCACCGACGAGCGCTGCTACAGCTTCGCCGATCAGGGCTGGCCCGGTGCGTGAGGGCT
>PLBR01000162.1 GCA_003135435.1 Nitrospira sp.
ATCGCATGGTCGTGGCTCTCGACATACCTGCGTAGCTTCTTCTTTGCCCTCTTGGTGTCGAACTCAGGGTCGCTCTCAATCTTCTTGACGAGCTTATAGTAGCTGTCAACGGGCATGTAGGTCTTGAGCACATCGAGGNNGGCCGGTGCTTGACCTTGCCTTCGGCGTCGGGCGGCAGGGCTTCGCCGAACATCTCCAGTGTTCTGTTCTTGGGCGTCGCGGTGAAAGCAAAGTAGCTCGCATTGGTTAGCATCTTACGCGCTGCCATACGCTTCTCCAGCGCCTCGTTGACCGTATCTTCTGGATCAGCGCCCGCGTCCTCTTCGTCATCACCCAGTGCTTGACTCATAGCCGCTGAGGTCTTGCCGCCTTGGCTAGAGTGCGCCTCGTCGATGACGATGGCAAAGGTCTTACCGGCCTCGGTGGCGATCTCGTCAAGGATAAAGGGGAACTTCTGTACCGTCGAGACGATGATCTTCTTTCCCTCCTCGATAAACTTGCGCAGGTCGCCCGAGTCCTTGGCGTGCCCGACAGTCGAGCCTACCTGCATAAACTGTTTGATGGTTTTCTGGATCTGGTCGTCGAGGATGCGCCGGTCCGTGACCACGATGACTGAGTCGAAGACTTCCTTGTCATTGCGCTTCACGCCGATCAATTGGTGCGAGAGCCATGCGATGGAGTTCGACTTGCCGCTGCCTGCTGAGTGCTGGATCAGATAACGCTTGCCTGCTCCGTTGCTTTGCACGTGGTCCAGCGCCTTACGCACCACGCCCAGTTGGTGGTAGCGCGGGAAAATTTGGGTGCGCTTCTTCTTGCCTGTCTTCTTGTTCTCGATCTCAACAATTTGAGCATAGTTCTCGAGGATGTTGGTAAGGCCAAAAGGGGTGAGCACCTCTTTCCACAGGTAGTCGGTCTTAAGGCCATGCTCATTCGGTGGGTTGCCCGCGCCGTCGTTGTAGCCCTTATCAAAAGGCAGGAACCAAGACCCCTTACCCTTAAGCTCGGTGCACATACAGACTTTGCTATCGTCCACTGCAAAGTGCACCACGCAGCGACCAAACCCGAAGAGTGGCTCGCGCGGGTCACGGTCGCGCCGGTACTGCTCAACGGCGTCCTCGACGGTCTGCTTGGTAAGACTGTTCTTTAGCTCGAACGTGGCAATGGGCAGGCCGTTGATAAACAGGCAAAGATCGAGGGACCGGCGTGTCTCGTCTGAACTATAGGCGAGCTGCCGGGTAATCGAGAAGCGGTTCTGCGCGTGAAGGGCTACTGCCTTGGCGTTGCCCTTCGACGGCGTGCCGTAGAAGAGGTCGAAGTGTACTGGCCCATGGTCAATACCCTTGCGCAGCACATCAATGACACCGCGTTTGTTGCCAAGCTCAGATGAAACGCGTTTGAGAAACTTGAGGCGATTGATGTCCTTTGGGTCGTTGGCGTCAGCCATAACGAGCTTCCTGAAGGCTTCTGGCTGGGTGGTGCGCAGGAAAGAGAAGAGCTGGGGTACATCGAGCGCGTAGGCGCGGTCGTAGTCCTTCGCGCTGCCAGCGATGTAGCCCGTATCGCCGTAAGGAGGGATCTTTTCCGCTGCCACGTTTGGCGCGACGGCGAGTCCGTTCTCCCCTGTCATGTGGCGCATAATGAGAGTTTCGAGACCCTTTTCGGTAGTGTCGGTGGTCATGCGACAGCTTCCTCTTCGTCAGCGGGCTCGATCTCGGCAGGCAAGTCTGTGTCGTCTTCGGCGGCGGCAGATATGGCCTCAGTAGGCAGTTGTGCTGCCGTCTCACGCACATCGAGCTTGCCGGTTACTACATCCGCGACAAGGCGGGTGCGGTATTCGCGCAGGAGTTCGATCTCGCGTTCGAGGCGGTTAATTGCCTTCTGTACTCCCGCCGTTTCTCTTTCCAGGTATTCGGCGATCGCTGCAGCCTCACCCATAGGCGGAATCGCAAAAATGAAACTGCGGAGTGATGACAAGGGAAGGTTGTTTGCCATTCCCTCTGCCCCACTAATGGCCTGCTCCACCTGCTGCCGATAGTAGCGGCAGTTCATTGCGGACACCATGAAGTCCACGTCTACACAATCACGAAAATATGCGCGAAACGTCTTGTCGGAGAGGATGAGACGAAAGCGAAGCGACTTCACTCGCCCGACCGATCCAACGAGATTGGGCGAGCCGCAGGCGCGCGAAATAAGCACATCTCCGACTTTCACGACAATGGCTGGGTCAATCTCAAAGCTGCGAGCTAATTGCTTATGCTCCGTTTCTCGAAAAACCCCTCTGTTCACACAACCAGACTTAAGCACGCCCCATGAATCGCCTTCAGCGAGAAAACCCACAGCAAGCGGACTCACGCCCTGGTCAATTCGGTGAACCAAGGTCCGTAGCCTCCGCAACTCCCAATGCTCCGGGATGTCGCCGACCCAAGGGACGCCGGATGGTTTTAGGGGGACGGAGGGNNGCCCGCTCCAGCCGCCCGTTCGCGTGGTCGAGAAAGCGAACGATCGCCGCCTGCTCATCGGGTGGGGGGATGTGCATCGGAGCATCGAGAAGGGAACTGTCACTTAATAGGAGTCGGGAAGTCCAAACTCCCTTTGATCGAACCTGAAGCTCCCAGTTGAACGATGACGACCGGACAACCTCATGAACGAAAGCCGGAGTCATAGGGGCATCCGGCCTAATGCGATAGACACTATAGGCAGAGCTGATAATGCCGTGTTGACTCGATACACCAAGTCCACCAGCCCATGCCCAGAGGCTGTTGATAACCAAATCACCTGGCCAGCATAGTTTATAACCGAGATACGACTCAGCCTTAAACATCGTTACGTTTGCAGTATGGCGCGGCACCACGCCGCGTGCAGATGATACGGTCAGGAGTTCTTCCTTGCCCGTCTTTGATCGTTGATCGATGCACTGGAAAATAGATTTGGCACGCTTAACTTTCCAATGCTTTGGAATCTGCCCAAGCCACGGCAGCCCCGACTCCTTGTATTCTTCATATGGCTTGAGATCGGCGATCACTATACTGTCCTCTTCAGCAGATCATCCAGCAGCCCTTCGGCCTCTTCCTCGATGGCGAGGATGTCGGCTCGGATTTCCTCAAGCGTGCGCAGCTTCTGCGGCTTGTAGAAGTGGTGGGTGAAGCTCACCTCGTAGCCAATCTTGGTGGCCTCTTCCTTGATCCACGAGTCCGGTGTATAGGGCAGCACTTCGCGGCGGATGAAAGCTTCGATGCCACCGTCTTCTAGCAATGGCACCTGCTCAGTGTCACGCAGGTCGGAGTCAGGTTCGAATTCGACAACCACAGTTTTTCCGTCCACTACTGTCTCGAACAGGCCGCGCAGCGGATCGGCCTTGGCCTTGCCGAGTTTGTGTACCTTGACGATGACGGACGGCGCAGTTTCGACGCGCCAGCTCACGGCCTTGAGGATCTGTTTCAGATCAGCGGCACCAAGTTTGATTTTTAGTTTTTCCAGCGCGGCGTCCACGCGGTCGCAGAAGACATTGTGGTCTTCAAAGAGACCGCCACTGAGTTCTTTACGCAGTTTGTTGGCAGCTTCGACGAGACGGGCGTCGCGTTCCCAGCCCTTGGGGTCGAGTAGTTTCTTTTTCTTCTTCTCCGACAGGCCCTTCTTGGCACTACTGCCTTCTTCATCTTCAGCCTCATCCTCGTCACTGCCCCACTCGGCAAGGCGCTTCTCCAGCTTTGCCGAGATCTTGGAGAATTTCGTAAAGAGGTCGTCGCCGAACTCCTCGTAGAGCATAGAGCGCAGGTCTTCGTCGCCTGATGCGAAGCGCAGCGTCTCGATGGCCTTGATCGAGAGTTGACTGTGTAGGCGCAGCGGGCGCTCGACAGTCACCTTCCAATAGCCGAAGGCGGCATTGGGGAAGATTTTTGACTCTGGAGTTTCCTTGAAATCTAGGAAGGTGCGACTGATGCGTTCGATGTCCTCCGCCGAGAGCTCGCAGTTCTTCTTGCCGAGGTTTTTGCGGAGAGGCTTAAACCACTGGCTGGCATCGATAAGCTGCACCTTGCCCCTGCGGTGTGCAGATTTTTTGTTGGACAGTACCCAGATATATGTGGCGATGCCAGTGTTGTAGAAGAGGTTGAGCGGTAGCGCGACGATAGCCTCGAGCCAGTCGTTCTCGATCAGCCAACGACGAATGTTGCTCTCGCCCTGTCCTGCGTCGCCGGTAAAGAGTGACGAACCGTTGTGGACCTCAGCAATACGGCTGCCCAACGTCGACTTGTTGTTCATCTTTGACGCCATATTGGCAAGAAAGAGCATCTGCCCGTCGCTGGAGCGTGTAACCAGCGACAATTCCTCGTCTGCGTGCATCACCTTGAAGCGCGGGTCACGCATGCCGTCCTTGCCGCCCATCGCCTCGAGATCTTTCTTCCAGCTCTTTCCGTAGGGCGGGTTGGCGAGCATGAAATCGAACTCCTGCGCCGGGAAGGCGTCGTGCGAGAGCGTAGACCACTCTGCGCCACCAACGATATGGTCGGCACTTTCACCCTCGCCTTTCAGCAACATATCCGCCTTACAGACGGCGTACGTCTCGGGGTTGATCTCTTGGCCGTAGAGTAGGCTCTTGACTTGCTGCTTATGTTTTATGGCGAGCGCCGTAAGCGTTTCCTCAGCCACCGTGAGCATGCCGCCTGTTCCGCAGGCGCAGTCGTAAAGCAGGTAGGTGCCGGACTTGATCTTATCCTCGATCGGCAGGAACACGAGATTGGCCATGAGCCGTACGGCGTCACGCGGCGTCCAGTGTTCGCCTGCCTCCTCGTTGTTCTCTTCATTGAACTTGCGGACCAACTCCTCGAAGACCGTGCCCATAGCGTGGTTATCAATACCGGCAGGAGACAGGTCGATCTCGGGGTCCAAGAACTTGTTGATCAACGTGCCGATCGCATCGGCTTTGGAAAGCGTGGAAAGCTGGTTGCGGAATTTAAAATTCTCGAGGATGTCCTGCACGTTCGGCGAGAAGCCGTCCAGATAGTCCTCAAAATCCGCAAGAAGTTGCTGCTGGCTGCCACGGGATTTGAGGTCGCGTAGGGTAAATTTAGAAGTGTTGTAAAACGCCTGACCGGCTGCATCACAAAGGGCGGCGCGTTGCTCAGTAATGCGCGCTTTGTCGAGCATCTTCTTAGCCTCGAGAACGGTCTTCTTGGTCGGCTCCAGCACCGCATCCATGCGGCGCAGAACACACATGGGCAAGATCACGTCAGGATACTTGCCGCGCTTGAACAGGTCACGCAGAACGTCATCAGCAATGCCCCAGATGAAGGAGACGATTTTATTGTGGGTTGCTTGATCCATTTCTACAGTGCCTCCAGCCCTACTGCACCAACAACAAACGTCGGTGTTTTCTTCTTCATAGCTCCTCACGCATGGACTGCCTCTTCAAATCTTTTGACCTTGAG
>PLBR01000024.1 GCA_003135435.1 Nitrospira sp.
CTCATCATGGGCGCGGGGAGTGGGGTCGGGAGCATGGCGATTCAAATGGCCAAGCTCGCCGGAGCGCGGGTCATCACGACGGTCGGGTCCGACGACAAAATTCCAAAAGCCGTGATCCTGGGCGCAGACGCCGTCATCAACCACGCGAAGGAGAAGGTCTCGGAGCGCGTCAAGTTGCTCACCGAAGGGCGCGGCGTCGATGTCGTAATCGAGCATATCGGTCCGGAGGTGTGGGACACCTGCATCGATTCATTGGGAAAAGGTGGGCGCTTGATCACCTGTGGCGCGACGACCGGGGGAGACGTAAAGCTCAATCTGCGCTACGTCTTTTCCCGCCAGCTGACGATCAAGGGCTCCTACATGGGGACGCGTGCAGAATTGGTGAAGGCGGCGGAACTGATGGGCCAGGGGCGCTTGATTTCGGTGATTGACCGTACGCTCCCACTTCAGGAGGCTCGCGTGGCACAGCAACTGATGTTAAGTCGAAAGTTTTTCGGTAAGATCGTGCTGACAGTGTGACGGATGCTGAAAACGGCGCACAACTTCTTTCTCAGTCGCATGTCTCCCTGCGATGTACCCCAGAGGGTACGCCTCNNCCTTGCTTGGGGCAAGGCGCGTCCCGACGCGCCAGGGTCGGGCGGGTTGAGATGGCTGACCTTTTTGAGCATCCTTAGCAGGTTCACTGTTCTAGTTGCCTTGTTGAGTGAACGCGGCTAGCTTTTTTTTGTTACGTTCATGTGCAATAGAAAGGGAGGGAGTATGTCCACAGTGGCGAAGATCATGAACAAGCAGCCCAAGACCGTGGGGCCGGGCGTGTCGATTGTGAGCGCGGCCAAGAAAATGCGGACTGCGCGGGTGGGGTCGCTGTTTGTGAAGAAGGGGAAGAAGCTGGTCGGGATCGTCACCGATACGGATATTGTCCGACGCGCCGTCTCGACCAATAAGAGTCTTGGCAAGATGACCGTCGAGAAGATTATGACGACCCCCATTTGCACGATCGAGGGGAGTCAGCCGGTCGATGATGCTCAGGATATGATGGCTGACTTAGGAGTGCGCCATCTCGCTGTGACCCAAGCAGGGGAGATTGTGGGGGTGGTATCAGTGCGGGATCTGTTGATGTTTTATAAGCGGTATGCGCAATCGAAGATTCCGCCGGAGGCGCCGTACTCTGAACCGAAGATTTTCCAAGACTAGCAGGACGTGAAACGTAAGACGTAAAACGTGAGACGCGGGAAGGTGAGTGCGTAGCGTTTACACCTCAGGTCTGAGGAGAACCTTTCACGTCTCACGTTTTACGCTTATTTGGTGAGTTCCTTCACGAGGTGGCCGAGCTCCGGAAGGATGAGCTTTTCCATCGCCAGTCTGACGGCGTTCTCGGAGCCGGGGGTTGAGAAGAGGACTCGGCCTTTGATGACGCCGGCGGTGGCGCGGCTCATGATGGCCGGTGAGCCGATGTCCTGGTAAGTCAAGTAGCGAAAGATCTCGCCGAATCCCACCAGCCGCTTTTCCAGCATTGCGTCGACAGCTTCAAAGGTTGAATCCCGTTTTGAGATGCCGGTGCCGCCATTGATAAGGATGGCTTGGACGGCCTCGTTCGCCAGGCCTTCGGCGATCCGGCCCTTGATCTGAGCCGGTTCATCCTTCACCAAATGGTAGGAGACGACTTCATGCCCGAACTGCCTGAGGAGTTTGTGGATGAGTTGCCCGCTCGTATCGGTGTCGGGGGTCCGCGTGTCGC
Organism: Nitrospira sp.; assembly: GCA_003135435.1. GTDB lineage: Bacteria > Nitrospirota > Nitrospiria > Nitrospirales > Nitrospiraceae > Palsa-1315. The sequence continues at coordinate 1,739 of PLBR01000024.1, forward strand.
TGCAGGTAATCACCATGCACCCGATGGATTTGGGTGCATGGGATTTGTGTTCGTGAGCGGCATGGCTACCCATATCATTTCTCACAGGGTGCTGAAAAAGACCGCCAGCTTCGTTCTCGCATCGCTCAGACCCCCGACGTACTGAACAACGTAGGCCTCGGGCCTTCGCTCACTGCGGCCTTGCTGGACGGCCTTTTTGATCATCCTCTCATTGAGTTTTTTTCAAGAGCTACTTCCAGACTGAATCCGGGTTCAGTTTTGCGACCGGCTTTCCGCCTTGGATGTGTTCGTCAATGATGATGGCCACGTCCGCTTCCGTCACTTTGGAGTACCAGGTGGCGTCCGGATAGACGACGACGGTTGGTCCCTGCTCGCAGGGGCCGAGGCAGGAGGCGCCGCTCACGAGGACGTCGCCCGGTGTCACACCCTTTTGCATGAGGCCGATATTAAAGGCCATGAGGAGGGAGGCTGATCCGGCGCTGCCGCAGGAGGGTTTCGGGTGTCCTGGGGGGCGGGAGTTGGTGCAGACGACGATATGATACTTGGGTTTCGGCATGGGTTCTCCTTGTTGAAAGAGCGAATGGCTTATGGCGTATAGCCTATAGCACATGATCGGATCTGAGCCATACGCCATCAGCTATTTGCTATAGGCCATACGCTCCGGGTTTACTGCGGCGCGAACGACTTCCACATAGCGATGGCCTCTTCAGGCAGCTTCCAATGCTTGAGGCCCTTCATCACCCAATCGAGATAGTGCGCTTTGGGTTTGAATTTGCCGATCGGGGTGGCGGCATAGGTGGTGACGAACATTTTCTCCCCGGCTTCTGTCAGCACGGTGACTTGGACCTGGCGAAACGCGCTTGGGGGGACATCCTCTTCGAAGAGGTCCATCAGCTTGAGATCTTCGTCGGNNGGCGAGGCCGCAGCGCCATTGCGAGGACCACCGGCAAAATTTGATCGTGTGTTCGGGAATGGTGGCCAGCATCAGGAACTGATGTTCCGGAGCGCGACGTTTGAGCTGCGTGGGGTTAAGATGGTCCCCATAGAGAAAGAATTTCATGGGCGATTCACCACCTCGGATACACACGTACCACTAGAC
>PLBR01000152.1 GCA_003135435.1 Nitrospira sp.
TGCGATCTTTATTCCAGGCCGCGCTGCCGACGCCGGCCTCATTACAGCCCAGCTCAATTTTCACGACATGAAAGTTCCTTTTCTTGGCTCGAATGGATGGAACTCGCCGGACTTCGCCCGCACGGCCGATTCGTCGATCGACGGAGCCGTGTTCGTCGACGGATTCTTTGTGGACAGCCCTTCCCCTACCGTGCAGGATTTTGTCGACCGGTACAAAAAACGGTTTCAAACCAACCCAACACTCTTTGCGATGCAGGGCTACGATGCCGCAAAATTGGTGATCGATGCGGTTCGAAATGGCGCCTCCTCGGGCGAAGCCGTCCACGACCAGCTCCTGACCCAGCCGGACCTCTCCTCCCTCGCGGGGCCGGCGGCATTTGGACCGGACGGGACGTTGAATCGGCCGCTCTTCCTCATGCAAATCAAGCGAGGCCGATTCCTTCAGGTGAACTGAGAAAGCCGAACACATGAACTCCTTACCGCAGATCCTCCACACGATTTCCTACATGGCGCTCCCGCTCCTCTTCGCAATGGTGTTGCACGAATACGCCCATGGCTGGGTCGCCTATCGGTGCGGCGATTCGACTGCTAAACTACAGGGTCGGCTCACCATGAACCCGCTGGCACACATCGATCCGTTCGGAACCGTCATCCTGCCGCTGCTCTGCCTGATTATGCCGGGAGGATTCTTTCTCGGCTGGGCCAAGCCGGTCCCGATCGACCCACGCTGCATGCGCCACCCACGTCGCGACATGGCACTCGTCGCGGCGGCGGGCCCGGCCATGAATCTCGCACTGGCCATCGGCAGTGCCCTCCTCTTCGCGCTCCTCTTGTCGATTGACCCCACGATTGGGAACTACTGGTCCAAATCAGAAGACACCAGTCCCCCAGACACGTGGCAGACGATGCTCCTCCTGCCCATCGCCGTGATGTCGGTCTACTCTGTCTTGATTAACGTGCTCTTGATGCTGTTCAATCTGCTGCCGATCCCCCCATTGGATGGTGGGAGAATTCTCACGAGTCTTCTGCCAACCACCGCGGCGATGACGCTCAGGCGTGTGGAGCCCTACGGCATGTTCATTCTGGTAGGGCTGATTATATTCGATCCACAGATCCACCTGATCCATGCCGTCACGAGCACCTTTACCCATAGTCTCTCCAATATGATTCTCTCCACCGCCGTCGGTCTTGGAACAGGAGACACACCATGACCACACACAGGAAACGAGTCCTCAGCGGTATGCAGCCTAGCGGGTTGCTCCATCTCGGCAACTATCTCGGCGCCTTGGAGAATTGGAAAGGCCTTCAGAACGAGTTCGAGTGCTATTTCTTTGTCGCGGACTGGCACGCACTCTCGACGAACTATGCCGATACCGGCCGTATCCGAGAGTTCGTCCGCGAGTTGTTGATCGACTGGCTTGCCGCGGGCATCGATCCCGCGAAAGCCACGGTGTTCGTGCAATCGCGTATCCCGGAACATGCCGTCTTGCATCTCTTGCTCTCGATGATGACTCCTGTTTCCTGGCTGGAACGGAATCCGACCTATAAGGAAAAACGAGAAGAGATGAAGGAGCGTGATCTGAGCACGTACGGATTTCTCGGCTATCCGGTCCTCCAAGCCGCGGATATCCTCATCTACAAGCCGGATTTCGTGCCGGTAGGGAAAGATCAGCTGCCGCACCTTGAACTCACCAGGGAACTAGCTCGCCGGTTCAACAGCCTGTACAAGCCGGTGTTCCCTGAACCGCTGGAGCAGCTCACCAAGTTTCCGAAAGTGCTCGGCACGGATGGCCGGAAGATGAGCAAAAGCTACGGCAACACGATCAACCTGTCCGACCCCGAGCCAGTCGTACGCCAGAAACTCAAGACGATGGTCACCGATCCCGCCCGAGTCCGACGCCACGATCCCGGGAACCCGGACCTCTGTCCGGTGTACGATTTTCACAAAATCTTTTCATTGCCGATGATTCAGGAACAGATTAATACCGAATGCCGGACTGCCGCCATCGGCTGTATCGATTGCAAGAAACTCGTCGCTGATCGCATCATCGAACGCATGACACCGATGTGGGACGCGCGCGCGCGCCTGAGTAAAGATCCCGCACACCTGAACGACATCGTGACAGAGGGCAGCCGCCGGGCTGGCGAAGTCGCCAAAGCAACGCTCCATGATGTAACCGAGGCGATGAGCATATAGCAGGATGCTGAAAAAGCCCGCCAGCCTGTCTTGTTCATTTAGTCTGTTCGGTCTGTCTGGTTTGTTTGGTTGTATGAGACTAACCAGATGGACCAGACAGACCGGGTTTGTCCCACACGTGCAAACCGTCGAAGCTTCCCCCTACTCAGCTCCGTCTCTGCGCCAGTAGATTGAGCCACCGCCCCTTGCGCTCCCGGTTGGTTATTATTTTTAGTTCAAGAATGTTCCATCCGGCTCGACGAACCGCACCAGCGAGTTCGTCCTTTCTCCAGCGAGCGAAATAGCGCCCGGGGACCCATCCATCAGTCACGAGGCGGCTCTTCACGCCATGGGTCACCGTCGCGGCGAGCAGGCCACCTGGACGGACAAGCCTGCACAGATCGGTCAGGATACGACGTGCGTCTGGTTTCGGAAGATGCATCAGCGAGGCGGCAGCCCAGAGGCCATCGAACGACATCGCCTGAAAGGGGAGATAGCGGAGGTCGGCGCGGACCAGCGGCAATGAACGATATTGACGTCGTCCCGCTAAGAGCAATGCACTCGTCCGATCCAAGCCCACAACGTAATACCCACGCTGACTGAGATCGCCCGCATCCTTGCCTCCTCCGCAGCCGAGGTCCAACAGCCTCGCATCGACAGGGAGACACTGTAGCCATTCGGCCAACAACTGTGGTCGGCGATGCCGTCGCTGATTCCAGCGGGCGACGCACTTCATGGCCGACCGTTCATACGCGTCGATCGTCTGCAAGACAAATTGAGTTGTGCTATCGTGAGCCATGCCAGCCCGCATTATTCATGACGGTTCGTCGCGAAATCGCTGAGCCGCGTCGCGAGACCAGCGCGCGGAGCCCTGAGNNAGTGGATCGGCGATTGCAGCAGAAGTGCTCATGAATAATGCGGGCTAGGAGGAGCCATTCATGCCACGAGTAGATGTACAATGACTGCACTGGCCTTGGCATTCATCATACTGGGAGCAAGCTGGAGCACCGCATGGACAGCCGATCCACCCTGCGACAAGTACCCCGTTGCCAAACAGACCACATGTGCGACGATCTGGAAGGCGCTGAACCAGGAAGACGGCCCCTCGATCGCGCAATTCGGGCTGGACCAGCTAAAGCGGCGCGAGGAAGGCAAAATCAACGCCGAGCAACACCTCGGAGAAAACATGGCCTTCATTAAGCAGTCCACCGAGAAACGCCTCGCACGATTGAAAGAGCGGATGGCCAAAGAGTAAGGCCTCATAACGTGTCGGCTTTCGGCTTCCCCAGCAACCCTCCAGCCGAGTCCAGCAAATCCCGTCCCACGATGATCGGCGCCTTGAAATGAACGGCGAGCGCAATCGAATCGGACGACCGGCTATCAAACGTCTTCACCTGATCCTGCACCGCAACGGTCAACGCACCGTAATAGGTACCACCTTTTAGCGTGATGACGGTTCGCAACACTTTCCCGCCATAGGCATCCAAGATCGTATGCATCAAATCGTGAGTGAGGGGGCGAGAGAGCTTCTCGCCGTTCAACGCGCCTTGAATCGACAGCGCGACTGTCAGATCGACGAAAATCGGGATGGCCTTGCCTTCGGCCAGCAAGAGCACCACAGCGCCGTGATCGGAGATGCGAACCTGTACATCGGTGATCGTAACTGGATCGAAGGGATTCGTGAGGCCACCGTCCGCCTGCACCTCCGCATGAAATAGACCGACAAGGAGAATACTTGTAAGGGTGGCCCGACTGAGTATCGTCATGGTTGCACCTCCTGCAGCAAGCTAAACGGCTGCAAAAACCCCATGTTGGCACGCGAGACCTTCGATGATCCGCACGTGTGGCGCCACAGGATAATAGTCCATCAAGATGCTCAAAAATGCCGTTCAGCAAGGCCGCAGGCGAATCGAACCCGGAAGCGTACCCTCGGGGGTACGTTGAGGATTTCGATG
>PLBR01000240.1:0-1464 GCA_003135435.1 Nitrospira sp.
GAGCAGCGCCACCGATCGGGTGTCGATCGTAGCCAGCCTGATCGACGGGCAGCGCTCGTCATTGGCGACCTTCATCGCGGGGGTTGGTCGCCAGCTCGCCGCCGACCACGACGTCGACTCTCCGTCTGCGGTGCACGCCACGCTTGCCCAGGACGGCTCGGTGATCGGCACCGGCGACCTGCTCGGAGTCGTGCAGCCGGGCGGCACTATCATCGCGGTGCAGGGGGCCACGCCGATTGCGATCGCCCTCGCGAACAGCGTGGCCGGCGCCGCGAGCGCAGGTGCCGCCACCGCGGCGTCGCCCGACGGTCGCGCGTGGCTCGTCGCCGTCTCACCCGTCCCCGGAAGCACGGCAACCGCATTCGTGGCCCGACCCCTTGACCCGACGCTCATCAATGCGCTCGCGCACAACATCGGGACGAGCGCGGATCCGGTGGGTATCCTGCTGATTCGCGACGGCCGGACGCGCACGGCGGCGAGCAGCCAGGCATCGCTGACACGAGAACTCACCCCCGCGATTGCCACTCCCCGAGCCGCGATCGTGTCGCTGGATTCGCAGCAGTTCGCCGTCGCATCGACCTCGGTCGGCGCCGGATTCACACTGGCGGTGGCGACGCCCTTCTCCGGGCCAACCGTGGGCTGGCAGTCGGTGCTCCTGCTGTTGGGAGTGATCCTCGTCGCGATGCTGTTCATCGTGGTCGTCGTGCAGATCGATCTGCGCCGCCCGCTGCAGCGCCTGGACAGTGCCGTCGTGGCGCTCGAGGGCGGCGATTTCGACCGCCCCGTCGACACGGCTTCGGTGGATGAGATCGGACGTCTCGGCGCCAGCTTCGAGGCGATGCGCACGCAGGTGCGCTCCACCATGCGCACCACCGCGACGCGCGCCACGGTTGCGATGGAGCTCAGCCTCGCGCAGCCGCTCGACGCGGCGCTCGCCAATGTCTGCGCCGCGCTGCGCGGATCACTGGAGGTTGATCTCGCGATGATCGTCGTGAACGGGTCGGAGATGAGCGATGCGTTCGCGGTCGCCGACGGCCGCCGTCACGTCACCTTCGACGGCTTTCTTGAAGGCAACGGGCCGCTCGGGGAGGGGTATCGCTATCGCGGACTCGGGGCCATCATCCTGGGCGCCACGGCCGCTGCCCCGGAGGCGAGGCTCGACGTTCGTGAGTTCTGTGTCGCGCCACTCCGTCTTGGCAAGCACGTGCATGGCGTCCTCGCGGTCGCCGGTCAGGCGGGTGCGTTCACGGCCGGCGACACCGACCTTGTCGCTTCCACGGCGGAGCAGATCTCGCTGGCTCTGGAGCGGTACCGGTTTCTCGCCATGGTGCAGCGCCAGGCGAGCGTCGATGACCTGACCGGCCTCTACAACCATCGGTTTCTGATCGACTCGCTCGGTCAGCAGGCTGCCCTCGCCGAGCGTCTGGGAGCACCGCTCGCGATCCTCATGCTCGACATCGACCA
>PLBR01000240.1:1512-19633 GCA_003135435.1 Nitrospira sp.
TTGTTGATGCCGAATACCTCCGCCCACGAGGCTTTCACGGTCGCCGAGAAGATCCGCCTCGCGGTCGCGACGACGGACGTTGAGCTTCCGGATCGCCCTGCCGCGCGACTCACCGTGAGTGTCGGCGTGGCGGCGTACCCGGAGGACACGGAGCGCGCGAGCGAACTGTTCGACCTTGCCGACGATGCGCTGTATGAGGCCAAGCGGTCAGGGCGGGATCGGACGTGCATGGCACGCGAGCTGCAAGCACCGCGGGCGCACGCCGGACCGTCGATGGGTCAGCATGCAGCGGTGACCCAGGGCGAGAGCAATGCCGGCGCAGGACATCGTCGACCTCCGCAGTGACACGNNCGCCGAGGTCGGTGACGATGTCTGGGGTGAGGACCCGACGGTGCGACGTCTCGAGGACGAGATGGCGCGACTGCTCGGCAAGCAGGCGGCGGTGTTCGTGCCCAGCGGGACCATGGGCAATCTTGCGTGCGTGGCTGCGCAGACCCGCCCGGGCGACGAGGTCATCGCCGACGCCCAGGCGCACGTTGTCGTGTACGAGGTCGGCGGCGCGGCGATCGTCGCGGGTGTCCAGCTCCGCGTCCTCGAGATGGAGAACGGCATCCCTGATGCCGGCGCCATCGCGGCAGCGGTGCGTGAGCCGGATGTCCATCAGCCGGTGACCACGCTCCTCTGCATCGAGAACACGCACAACCGACGCGGTGGCGCCGCCATCGACGCGGCTCAGGTGCATGAGGCGGCGCATGCGGCACACGCCCGCGGGCTCCGAGTGCACTGCGACGGCGCACGGTTGTTCAACGCCATCGCCGCCACCACCTTGCCACCGGCCGCCTATGCCCAGCACTTTGACACCCTGTCGGTCTGTCTCTCGAAAGGACTGGGGGCACCGGTCGGCTCGCTGCTGATGATGAATGATCTGACCCTGCTCGATAAGGCCAAGCGACTGCGCCGTATGTATGGCGGTGCCATGCGGCAGTCCGGCATCCTCGCCGCCGCCGGCATCTATGCGCTCGAGCACCATATCGGACGATTGAAAGTGGACCATGACCACGCCAAGCAGCTGGCGCGACGTCTGCAACAAATCCCGACGGTCAGGATCAGTCCTCAAGATGTCGACACGAATATCGTCATCTTCGATGTAATCGGCCACCACCTGACTCCATCGGCGATCGTCGCCGCCTTGAAGCAGGAAGGGGTCTTGATCAATACAATCGGCGGCGCCAGCTTTCGTGCCGTCACCCATTTGGATATCTCCAGTGCGGCGATCGATCAAGCCGGCGAGACCTTTGCCCGTGTGTTGGGGGACTAGCCCGCACTATTCATGACGGTTCGTTACGAAATCGCCAAGATGCGTCGTGAAACGGGCGCTTGGAGCCGTGAGGGAGAGAGACACACTCTTGCAGTATTTTGACCGACTGAGCGGCGAGACCGCCCATTGCAACAGCATATTGGCGATTGCAGTAGAGGCGCTCATGAATAATGCGGGCCAAACGCTCGCTCATTGACACTGCTCCCACTGAAATCTAGAATGCGCGTGATGGAGCATCAATGCCGCTAGAAGTTGTGTCGTTCAAACACATCAGCCGGATCCTTGAGGTTACCGACTCGCTCGGTCTGAATCGCGAGTGGCTCGAAATCCCGTTGTCCCCGGAAAGCCCGGGCGTCGTCCGGAGGTTGACCAATGGCAAGTTGGAAATCATCGTCGATGCAGACCAACCGTTCGAGGACTGGCTGGGATCGCTCCCGAAACACATTCAGCTCGCACAGGGAGCCTAAATGGATAGCCAAGCCACCCACCCTATCCCCACGTCAGAAGAACTGAAGGCAGAACTCCTGGCGATGCCGGAGCCGCCGGAACAACCGGACCCGATCGACGAACCGGGATTTGAAGAGCTTGTCGCGGTGGCCTTGCGCCATGTCCGTGGCCGCCGCGGGGGCGATCTTGTCAGTGTGATCCTGGTGGGATCCAGCGTTCGACGTGCCATCACGACTCACAGCGATATCGATCTCATTGCGCTCGTGAAAGGTCAGGCTGATGGCCACGAGATCGTCCGTACCGCCGATCGTCTGGCCGACATCCGGTATCGCGGGCATCAAGAGTTTGAGGAAGACCTCCCCTACTCGCCACGCCTCCCATCTCTCTTGCGGAAAGCTCGCATCCTCTTCGATCACGACAACATTGGCGCCAAGCTCATCGAACGTGCCAACCAACGGTTCCGACAGGGGCCGGCTCCTGTCAGCATCAATGAGCAGATTCGGATGAAAGCAGAGTGTTTCCATTGGCTGGGAAAGGCGCGAGATCTGGGCGACAAGCCGGCGACCGCGCAGTATCTACTCTCGATATTTTTCGATGACGTCGTCAGCGCGTTCTTCCGGCTACGGGGCTTCTGGCTGACCGCGCCGAGTGACGTGCCAAAGTTCATCGCCTCCCGCGATGCGGCGCTGGGTGACCTGGCTGGGCGGTTCCTGACTGCGGCCACCTTGCCGGAACGGCTCAACTTGGGCCGCGATCTTGCCGATACTCTCTTTAAGGACGTACCGAATCCTGCCAGAATCGACTGACAGGACTCCGGGATCAATCATCAGGCTGCTGTCGCACGGAGCTCGTCAGCCAGTCATCGCAGGTAAGTATGAACAGATGCCACGCTCCTCTTAAGGAGCGTGATCCACGCGATCTCGTCCAGCCATGACCGCACCAGAAGGAGTCACTATGGAAATAGGGTTCATCGGGCTCGGGAAAATGGGGATGAATATGGTCACCCGGTTGCAACGCGACCGGCACCGGGTGGTGGTCTATGATCGATCGGCGGATCTGATCAAGCAGGCCGAAGGCGTTGGTTGTGTCGGCGCCTTGTCGCTGGCCGATCTCGTCGGCCAGCTCAAGGCCCCACGCGCGGTCTGGATCATGGTCCCATCCGGCACGCCGACGGAGGAGACCGTTCAGGCCGTCGCGGCGCTGCTCCACGCGAGCGACACAGTGATCGATGGCGGCAATACCAGATTCCACGACGATGTTCGACGGGCCGCGGACCTCAAGAAGAAACAAATTCACTATGTCGATGCCGGGACCAGCGGCGGTATTTGGGGGCTGACAGTCGGCTACTGTCTGATGGTCGGTGGCGACGAGGCGCCGGTAAAACAGCTCGCGCCGATCTTCACGACGCTGGCGCCGGAACAGGGCTGGGCTCACGTCGGCGGAGTGGGCGCCGGGCATTACGTGAAAATGGTGCATAACGGAATCGAGTACAGCATGATGCAGGGGTATGCGGAAGGCTTCGAGCTCATGGCAAAGAGCGACTACCAGCTCAACCTCTCAAAGGTCGCAGACCTCTGGATGCACGGCAGCGTGGTCCGCTCCTGGCTTTTGGAATTGGCGGCCGGTGCCTTGAAAGAGGATCCGCGGCTGGAACAGTTGAAAGGCTATGTGCAGGATTCCGGCGAGGGTCGCTGGATGATCGCCGATGCAATCGAGAAGGATGTACCTGTCCCGACGCTCGCGACGGCATTATTCACTCGATTCCGATCGCGGCAGAGCGAATCCTTTGCGGAAAAGATGCTGGCCGCGTTGCGAAATGCCTTCGGCGGCCATGCGGTCCGCCGATAACGCCGGAGTCCTATGCCACCGAATAGCCCACGTATCGACATCAGCCCCTCACAGGAAACGATTCCCCCGGTTGAGCCCTGTACCCTCGTCATTTTCGGAGGTTCCGGCGATCTAGCGCGTCGGCGTCTGATTCCTGCCCTCTACAACTTGCTCCTCGACGGACTCCTTCCGCCAACCTATGCGGTGATAGGGCTGGGCCGCAAGTCGATGACCGACGAGGAGTTTCGCGCCACGGTTCGTGACGGCGTCGCGACGCATTCCCGACAAGCCTTGGCGGAGGACAAGTGGAAGGACTTCGCGCCACACCTCTTTTACGTGTCGGGGGGCAATGAGGACCCGAACACCTATGCCAGACTGAAGTCCCGAGCAGAAGAGATTGAACGGAACCTCCAGTTACCCGGCAACCGGATTTTCTACCTGAGCATCCCTCCCAGTTCGTTTGCGTCTGTGTGCGAGGGGCTTGAGCAAGCTGGATTGGCGACAAAGCCGGAGGCTCATACTCCCTATACCCGCATCATCATTGAAAAACCGGTCGGCCGCGATTTGGCCTCCGCCCAAGCCATCAACCGCGTGACGGGACGCGTGTTCGACGAATCACAGATCTTCCGCATCGATCACTATCTGGGGAAAGAGACCGTTCAGAATTTGATGGTTGTCAGATTCGCCAACAGCATCTTCGAGCCGATTTGGAACCACAAGTACATCGATCACGTACAGATCACGGTGAGCGAAGCGGAAGGCGTCGGGACCAGGGCCAGTTACTACGAAGAAGCCGGGGCGTTGCGCGACATGGTACAGAACCACATGCTGCAGCTACTCTGCTTGGTCGCGATGGAACCCCCCTACTCGCTCGATCCGGATGTGGTGCGCAATGCGAAGATGGAAGTCCTCCGCTGCCTCAGGCCCATCACCAATCAGGATGTCGAGCACGTCACCGTCCGTGCCCAATACAGTGAAGGCACAGCCCAGGACGCGCCCATCCCGGGGTATCGTCGTGAAAACGGCATTCATCCTGACTCCACAATTGAAACCTATGTCGCGCTCAAATGCTTCGTGGAAAATTGGCGCTGGGCCGGCGTGCCCTTCTATCTGCGCACCGGGAAAGCGCTCCCCCATCGCGCCAGCGAGATCGCGGTGCAATTCAAGGACATCCCGCAAATCCTGTTCAACGCCAATGCGCAGCAGCCGCAACCGCCGAACGTGTTGGCGCTACGCATCCAGCCGGAGGAAGGGCTCTCTCTCCGTATCGTCTCGCGCGTGCCGGGAACCCGGGCGCAGACACACCCGGTGGAAATGGACTTTCAATACAGCCACGTCTTCGGCCGCCCGTCGCCCGAAGCCTATGAGCGGTTGCTCTTGGATGTGATGGCCGACGATCCCTCCCGGTTCATGCGGCGCGACGCCGTTGAAGCCTCCTGGACCTGGATCACCAAAATTCTGGAAGGATGGGACCGGCAAGGGTTGCGGTGGTTGCCTGAATATCAGGCAGGCACATGGGGACCGGTCGAAGCAGATCGCCTGATCCAAAATGATGGACGGACTTGGCGGACCCTGTAGCGACTTTTTTCATGTCAGTCGCAGCTGCTTGAGAATCTCCTCTCTGGTTCCCAGCCCGCCGATAAACCGCTCGAACCTTCCCTGGAGATAGAGGGCCAGCACCGGCAATGCGTGAACCTCCAGCTCCGCTGGAATCTGGAAGTTCTCCTCGACGTTCATTTTCACGATCAGCACCTTGCCGGTCACATCGGGCTCCAGTTTTTCGAGTTCACGCATTAGCGCTCGACAGTTCCCGCATCCCGGTTTCCAGAACTCCACCAGCACCGGCAGCCCTGCCTGCTCCACGACGTGGTCAAAGTCCCGATCGGTCACGTCACGCATCATGATCTCCGCTCGTCACGACCCACTCGCCGGCGCTACAGAAACACCTCCTGGTACAACCGCTCAGCCAATAGTCGATAGCCGGCTGTGGTCAAATGCAGCCCGTCGTTGGAATACAGGGCCGCAAGTTGTTGCGTATCGGGCTCCACCGTGGCGGCGAAGAGGTCGAATGCTGCCAGCCGTTTCGATTCAGCGTAGCGGAGAATCAACCCATTGAGCTGGTGCCGCCGATCAAGATGTTCTGCGAACCATCGCCGCCCCTCCTCACTGCGAAGATCGTCACCCACTCTGATCGACGGAACGGTCACCGGCACCGGATTGATCCCGGCCGCTGCGGCCAGTGCATACATTTTGAGAAGGTTACGCATAATGTCTGCCGGCGCGGCGTTCCATCCAAGATCGTTCGTTCCACCAAGAATCACCACATGCGTCGGTTGGTGTATCAGCACAGCCGACCGAAACCGCATCGCCATTTCACCAGTCAGTTCACCACAGATGCCGCTCACAGACACGCGCACGGAAGGCCCGGTCAATTCTTGCAGGAAACACCCATACGGCGTCTCGGTGCCTTGAGGATTGTCGGCTGTGGGTGATTGAAACCCTGCCGTGAGGCTGTCTCCAAAACACACAATGTGGCTCGAGGCAATCATCAATATGAGGCAGATTCTACCGGCCTAGCCACGGGGTTCACAATGCCCTCGCGTCCATGGCTGGAGGAAGGAGGAATCCCTCGGTAATTCCTCAGTGAGCGGCTGGTTAACCCGCATGATACATGACGGTTCGTCGCGAAATCGCTGAGCCGCGTCGCGAGACCAGCGCGCGGAGCCCGGAGGACCCGATGTGTACTCGTGCAGTACGTTGAGGGTCCGAGGGGCGAGCCCGCTGGCCGGAGGCTCGTCGTCGCAGCGGATCGGCGATTGCAGCAGAAGCGCCCATGAATCATGCGGGTTAAGAGCGGCTATTTTCTTGACGATTCAGCACCTCCAGGGTACGACTAATCATCATGGACGAGGCGTTGACAGAAAGCGGCGCATGGCCGATTGCGCACGCAAAAGAGCCGGCCAACCCAGAGTTGGCCTCCGTCAAGCGACTCCTTACACTCTTGGACAAGACCTCGAAATCCAACCGGACGTACGGGCCAGCGAACCCCGTGGCGCAGAAGTTTTTCCAACAATTGTTCGAAGGACTCACGGCTCACCTCGCCACCTACTCCAAATTGGCGTTTCTTGTTCAACGCTCCGAGCTGTACTTTAACGGGGAAGTCGTCTACCGATCCGAGCAGGGTTCGAGTAGTGAAAGCGTCGCCTTTAAACTCTACACAGATGGCATTCGGGAACTCGCATTCCTCGAAGGTCTTCCTGCTGAAGACCTCTCCTTCTTGCTTGATTCGCTTTGGAACAGCCTTGATCCCGATGAAGATGATGACGACATTGTGACTCGTTTATGGTCCAAGAACCTCTCCACCATCACCCTGGTCACCGCCGAAGAAATTGCCAAATCCTCGACCGGCGGGGAGGTCTTCGCACTGCCTACAGCCGGGATTGGGGATGTCTTTACGCTGCCTACTGCCGGGATGATGGAGGCACCGGAATCGAGCTTGCGGGACCTTCTGGATCGGGAGCAGGCCCATGCCAAGAAGGGAATGGGGCCAGGGCTTGAGGGAGGTGGTGGCTCAGAAGCCGGTAATGGCGGGACGCCAGCCAAAGGGGGAACCAGCAGACAAGCTAGCCGATTCAAGTCTGGTCACGTGGGCTACGAGGTCTCTGACAAGGAGTTAGCCGAACTGGCGAAGGAGATCGAGGCTGAAAGCACCAGAGATAACATGACATACCTTTTGGATATGTTAACCGCGATCCTGGCGTCGGAAAAATCTCCTGCGATCCTGACCAAGTTGATTGACCTCTGGGGAAACGTCCTCGACTCATTGACGGCCCAGGGCAAATGGACCATGTTAGACAGCGTACTTGGATTGTTACATGTCACCACTGAGGTCAGACCGGATCTCGGCGACGATCACAAGAAACAACTGGCGGCCCTACTCGACAGCCTTGGTCGACCTGAACGCATGAAGATGATCGAGACCCATTTGAACAAACTCCCCGACGCAACCACGGAAGGATTGCCGGCGGTTCTGCTGTTAATGACGTCGGCAGCCGTTCCTGCCTTGTGCACCCTCTTGGCAAATCTGGAGGCGCCAGCCCATCAGGCGATTGTGTCTGAAGCCATTGAGACACTCGCCAAGGATCAGCCGGATCACGTGCTTCGCGGTTTGTCCGACCGCCGCCCCCGCTATGTGAAGAACCTTCTCGCCATCCTCCTCAAATGGAACAATCCTCGATGTGCAGACGCGGTTGAAAAGCTGGTGCGCTATCCGGACGTCCAGGTCCGGAAAGAAGTCGTGCGAGCGATCGGGATATTCCGTCCCAACGGGAACGGGATAAAACTGATCGCGTTCTTGAATGATACCGAGGAGTCGGTCCGGTTTGCGGCACTCAAGCTGCTCATGACCGGTCAGTATACGGCTTCCTACTCCGCCTGGTCACCCCTCGTATCGGCGGACACCTTCATGGATCGAACCCTCAGTGAAAAACGCGCGGTATTCCAAGCCATGCGCGCCACCAGTGGCGATGAGGTCATTCCGTTCTTTGAAGGTTTGATCACGGAACGGTCCTGGACCAACCGGAAGAAAAAGGATGAGCTCGCAGCCCTCGCCGCTGAGGCATTGGGGAAATTGGCCACCCCTGCCGCCCTCACCGCCCTTGAGCTGGGTCAGAAAAAAGGTGGCGCCCCCGTGAGGCAAGCCTGCACCGCAGCACTCGCCCAAGCCCAACGACAGCAGCATCTCAAGCAGGCTGCATCATAGTAAGGAACTTTTGCCGTGAGTGATATCAAGATCAAAGAGGCCCCGGTCGCGGATGAACAAGCCCAGCCGATCCTGACCCACGAAAAGTCTCTGTCTCAGAAAATCGCCCACGGATCGGAGGCCAGGGACATACTTGACCAGCAGATGGTCATGCTGGGGATTCAGTTGGTCACACAGTTGAACGTCTTGATTAAGACCTCCCGCATCTATGAGCGCACCAATGCGGCCCTGGATAAACCCGTCGATGCGATGCTGACCTTGATCAAGACCATGGCACACGACCAACCGGTCACACTCCGCCTACAAAACGATTTCCTGTTTCTCGGGGACAGTCACTTGAAAGTGAACGCGCAGCAGATGGCCGTGGCCACCAGCATCATTGATGCCTTGAACGCCTTGAAGATCGGGGGGATGACATTCTCGTTGACTGTGGAGTCGAAGGATCTGCGTGAGTTCGCCGCTCTCTTTGTCAGCCTTGATCCCGACAACAAAACCATCGAAGACTTTCAAAAAGAAATCACAGCACGGGGAATCGCCGGCATTCAGCTAGAAGAACAACGGCAGCTGAAAATCCGAGAAGGACCCGGAACGGCAGAGAACACGGGACCCGGAACGACGGAGGACACGGGACCCGGAACGGCAGGGAACCCGAAACCGGACGGCACCGAAAGCGCCGATCCAAAAGTACAACGAAAAATGAACGCCAAGAGGGGCTATGCCAAAGTGGCGGGATCAGTCGGAACACTGACGCAATCATCCCGTGAGGGAGGAACGGCCAGCTTTAAACAGGCGCGGCGGGCGATCCAAAACATCATCGATCTCATGGTGGATGATGAAGCGGCGGTCCTCGGTCTCACGACCCTTCGTTGCCACGATCAATACACACATAACCATTCGGTCAATGTGTCGTTGCTGTCCATTGCGCTGGCCAATCGCGCCGGCTACCCCAAAGTGGAACTGGCCGACCTGGGCCTTGCGGCGCTGTTCCATGACATGGGCAAATCCACCATTCCCATGGAGGTCCTGAACAAACCGGGCGAGTTTACCGATGACGACTGGGTGGCCATGCGCAATCACCCCACGGAGGGAGTGCTGAGTCTTTCAAAAATGAGAGGCATCACAAATCTACCGGGCCGCATGGCGGCGGCATCCTTCGAACACCATATGAACCTGGACTTCTCCGGATATCCAAAACTTACCGTGCCCTGGACACTCTCACTGACCGGCCGCATCCTCACGATCGCAGACTGTTACGATGCCATGACCTCCTCTCGTGTCTATCGTCGGGAACCCATGTCCCCATCGAAAGTCTTGAACATGATGCTCTCAAAGTCTGGGAAGTCGTTTGACGCGGTACTACTCAAGCTCTTCGTAAACTGTGTCGGCATCGTCCCCATCGGAAGCCTGGTAATGCTGGAGACGAACGAACTGGCCGTCGTGCTCAAGCCAGCTGCAGACAAGGCGAACGCCGAACGACCGTTCGTTAAAGTCATCACCGATCCGCAGGGAAACCCGATCGATCACGGGCACGAGGTAGATCTGAGCGAGAAAGATGAGGCCGGAGATTTCCGCCACAACATTATCCGCTTGATCGACAACACGGAATACAAGTTTGACACCAGCCGATACTTTGTCTAGCAGGAAGCTGAACAAGTCCGCCAGCCGGTCTTGTTCATTTGGTCTGTCTGGTTGAACTAGACCAACCAGATACGCCTAAACAACCCGGATGAACCAGACAGACCAGACTCGTCTCCCCGTCCCGCCAGTCTCACATATCTCGTGCGGCTTCCCTTGACAGAGCCTGGCCCCCCAGCTATTCTCGCAACGGTTACACTGTTCGCAATGTCTACTAACAAGGAGCGCGTGGTATGCATATAATGGGAATCCTCTTGGGGCGGATCACCCTCCCCTTGGTCGTCGCGGGCATGTTGTTGCTCGCATCTCTTCCTGCTGCACAGGCCGCCGAGGCCTTCAAGATGGGTGTCGTCGATCCTCAGGCCGTCTTAGAGAAATCAAAAGCGGGCAAAAAAGCCTTGGATGGGCTCAAAGAATATGTCTCCACCAGACAGAAGTTGTTGTCCGCGGATGAAGAAGAGTTGCGCAACACGGAGAAGACACTCAAGGACCAAATCGCGAAGTTGAGCGACACAGAAAAGAAAGAAAAAGAGACCCAGTTCCGCGCAAAGGTCCAAGACTACCAGAAACGCGCACAGGCATTTAATCAGGAACTGCAGGGGAAACAGAAGGAATTGGTCGATGACTACATGAAGAAAATTGCCTCGGCCACGCAGACCGTGGCGGAAAAGGGTGGGTTCTCGATCGTCGTCGATAAAGGCAGCGAACAAACAGTCAAGATTGTGATCTACAATAAGGACACCATCGATTTAACCGACCAGGTGATCAAGGCATTCGATCAAGCTAACAGCAAGTAACCCTCCCGAGCACGCATACCTGAATTCGTGATCCAACGGGATGGGACCTCGGCCTCTCTGAGGTCCCATCAACGCTCCATCGGATAGCCCGCATCCCGCCAGGCCTTGATTCCCCCATCCATCGACACCACATTCGTATAGCCCATTTGCTGAAGCGCCTCCGCGGCTAAGACCGACCTGTAGCCGCCTCCGCAATACAACAGAATGGCCTCCTCTTTACTGGGAATACGCGTTTCCACATCGCGCTCGATAATCCCTTTTCCCAGGTGATAGGCGCCTTTCGCATGATCCTTCGCAAATTCGTGGTCCTCGCGGACATCGAGAAAGTGCAAAACCTCACCCCGATCGAGCCTGGCCTTAGCCTGCGTCACCGTACATTCCTTGACTCGTGCTCGTGCCGCATCCACCAACTTGAGAAAACCAGGATTATGTTTCATCTTCACTCCTTTCCCTGTCCTGCCTCAAAATAAGGCAGTTTGCTCAATCCCTGGCCTGCGAAAAGTATCGGGAACCCCTTCATCACATAGCGCCGACAATCCTGCCTTGCGCCTGGAGAACTCGAACAACTGTTCGATCATGGCCCAATAAGGGCCTGCGCCACGGTGACGTTCGAAGAAGGCCCCCTCGCTGATCGCTCCACCACGCACGTCCCGAATCCGATTCGTGATCTTGGTGATTCGATCTGGAAACGCCGCCGCCATTCGCTCCATGAACACCGGCTCGACAGGGCCAGACAGACGCAGTAGCGTCGCCATCGCCTCCACTGCCCCGGCTTGTTTCGCTCGGGCCAACAGATCAGGCACATCCTCATCGTTGAGACCAGGAATGATGGGAGACAGCGAGATACCGGTGGGAATTCCGGCATGCGCCAAGGTCGCCATCGCCTCGAAGCGTTTCCGGCTGGAAGGCGCGTGGGGTTCGACCTTGCGCGCCACCTCATCGTCTGAAAACGGTATGCTGAAATACACACGAACCGACGCCTCTTGATGTAACCGACGCAGCACGTCCAGATCGCGCAGCACCAATACCCCTTTCGTGATGATCCCGACCGGATTCCGATACTCGGCACAGACGTCCAGGCAGGCCCGCGTCAACTCCAGCGAGGCTTCCAGCGGCTGGTAACAATCGGTATTCCCCGAGAACAGGATCAATTCACCCTTCCACGAAGGTTTCTCGAACGCCCGGCGGAGCAAAGTCGCGGCCTCCCGCTTCACGATGATCTTGGACTCGAAGTCAGTCCCGGCGCCGAATCCCCAATACTCATGCGTTGGTCTGGCGTAGCAATATGCGCAGGCGTGGAAGCAGCCGCGATACGGGTTCAGGCTCCATCGAAACGGCAAATCGGGACTCTCGTTCCGACTGAGAATGTCACGGGTTGCATCTTCAAACATCTGCAGCTGCACTTGGGGAGCAGGCTCCAAGAGATCTCGATGCCGTGATTCAAACGGATTAGATGGATTCATCACCGTGCGCATCGGGATATGGTCCTCGATCCGTTCGCTCCTGTCAACGGGACGAACCACGCCTGCCATGGCAGAATATCACGGCCCGATTGATTGACTAACCCCTACCCCGATGTTAAGTTTCAGCCGCTTTCTGGAACACACGACTATGTACGATCTCCGCACACTCCGCGACAATTTAGACTCCATCAGAGAACAGCTTGACCCGCGCGGTGCCGATGTCCCCTGGGATAGATTACGTACGCTGATCGAACAACGTCGGACCTTAACCGGCCAGGTCGAACAACTTCGTCACGAGTTGAAGAAGGGATCGGAAGAGGTCGCCAAACTGAAGCGAGAGAAACAGACGGCGGATGCCGCAATGGCTGCCATGAAGGCCGTTGGCGAACGGATCAAGACGATTGAAGACGAACTACGGGGCGTCGAGGAAACGCTGACCGATCTGAATCTCCGCATCCCGAATCTTCCACATGCCTCGGTGCCGACAGGAAAAGACTCAGACAGCAACGTGGAGGCCAGACGGTGGGGATCCCCGCCCACGTTGGCCGCACCAGCCAAGAGCCATTGGGATCTCGGCGAAGCGCTCGGCATTCTGGATTTCGACCGTGCAGCGAAAATCGCCGGTGCACGATTCGCGGTTCTGACGGGAGCCGGCGCGCGACTCGAACGGGCCCTCATCAACTATATGCTCGACCTTCACACGACACAGCATGGCTATCGGGAAGTTCTCCCTCCGCTCCTCGTCAATCGATCGAGTATGACCGCGACCGGCCAGTTACCCAAGTTCGAAGAGGATCTCTTTCGTCTTCGAGACGAAGACTATTTCTTGATTCCAACGGCAGAAGTGCCGGTGACCAATCTCCACCGTGACGAGACGCTCAACGAGAGTGCACTGCCGATCAAATATACGGCCTATACCCCCTGTTTTCGCCGCGAGGCAGGATCCTATGGAAAAGACACCAGAGGGCTCATTCGCCTCCACCAATTCAACAAGGTAGAGTTGGTTGCTTTTGCGAAACCAGAACAGTCATATGAGGAATTGGAACGATTGACCGGCCATGCCGAAGCGAGCTTGCAGGGATTAGGACTGCATTACCGAGTCGTCACCCTCTGTACCGGCGATATGGGATTCGCCGCGGCGAAGACCTACGACATCGAGGTCTGGCTTCCCTCCCAGAAGCACTATCGGGAGATCTCCTCCTGCAGCAACTTTGAAGGATTTCAGGCTAGACGCGCCAACATTCGGTATAAGGGCACAGTTGGGAAGAAGGATGCGAAAACAGAGTTTGTCCACACCCTCAATGGGTCCGGGCTTGCCGTCGGCCGCACGCTCGTGGCCATCCTTGAAAACTACCAGCAGCCGGATGGGAGCGTCACGATACCGGAGGCATTGCGTCATTACATGGGTGGGATGGAACGGATAAAAAAAGAGTAGCAGACTTGGAAGTGCATATCCCTTTGCCAAGAGCTATGATAAGGGCTCCGGGTCGGGGCAAGCAGGGGATGGAGGGGTGACGGAGCGGCCGAACGTGCCAGTCTTGAAAACTGGAGACCTCGCAAGGGGTCCGCGAGTTCAAATCTCGCCCCCTCCGCCATATTTTCCCGTGTAATTTGATGTTTTTGGTTCGAACGTGCTCCGCGAGTTGATGTACCGCATGAAGGTGGCGGCGACAATCCAGAGGAAGACCGTCAAACAGCCATTGTTTGACCTTGCCGAAGCGCATCTTCAGGAATTGGAGCGGAAGGGGATGCTGCCGAAGGGAAGTGAACGGAAGTTTGCAGACAGTTGCACTGTCCGGCACGTGGCTACTGACTTACTATGCCGCCATATGCACTCTCTCTGCACTTCATACACTACAATTTCCGTCGGATTCACCAAAGCCTATGCGGGACTCCCGCGATGGAGACGGGCATAGCGGATCATGTGTAGTCAATTGATGAGATGGCAGGGGTTCTTGAATGCAGCCTCTTGATCGCGTTAGAAAAATGATCGACTATTTTCGACTAATCGCGATCAACATTATCGCCCTTGGGTTGATCCTTGTGGTCATTGAAGGGCTGACAAGTTATTCGCTTCTTCTTTACGATATTGTTACAATGTCACCTCTTGCAGATCGAAAGCATACAAAATACGATCCTGACCTAGGGTGGGTGAATGTACCGAATATATACATTGCGAATATGTACGGAGCGAATACCTTTCTCAGAATAAATAGCCAGGGGTTTCGAAACAACCAGGATTTTGACATTGTCGTACCGAAAGGAAAGTTACGTATCATTTGCTCTGGTGATTCGTTTACCCTCGGCTATGGTGTTGACAACGATCATGCTTGGTGTGAGCTCCTTAAATCTTTCGACCGCCAGCTCGAAACGGTGAATATTGGGCAAGGCGGATATGGCGTTGACCAAGCCTATCTCTGGTATAAGCGCGACGGTTCCAAGTTTCAGCATCAGATTCAGCTGCTAGCTTTCATAACGGAAGACTTTCTCAGGATGCCCTCCGATACCTTTCATGGGTATGCGAAGCCCGTAATCAAGGTACAAAATGACGCGCTTTTGATCAAGAACGTGCCGGTACCACCGCGCACCTATGACTTATCATGGCTCACGGAAAATGTTGAAAACCTGAGACCGTGGCGTACGCTCCAATTCTTAAATAGGGCCCTGAGAAAAGTCGGGGCGATCCGGGATGCATCGCAGTCAACCGAGTCGGTTACAGGGGATACAAGGGAGCATACCAAGAAAGTTATTCGGAAAATATTTGATGATCTTAAACATCACAACGAAAAGAAGTTTAGTCGCCTAGTCCTTGTCTTTTTCCCTCTGAAAGAAGAGGTGACTTCCGAAGGTCCGCGAGAATGGATAGAATTTATCGAGGCAGAGTCGAAAGATCAGGGAATTATACTCATCGACCTCTTTGACGACTTTCAATCCTTACCACATAAGGAGGTCGTCAAAATGTTCAGGGAAGACAGGCATTTCACTGAGCGTGGAAACGAGTTCGTGGCTAGCCTGCTTTACGAAAAACTCAGCAATCATCCGGAGCTTTCCAAGGTGTTCTCTTTAAACCGTCATAATTGACATGTAACCCTCCGTTCTGTGGAGGATGCGTCGCCGCATTCTTTCCCCACTCAGCAGACTTGGGATCACAGACAACCAACCGCTGGTCATCTTCTCCTCTTCGTCTTTTCTTGCTAAGCTGCTGTCAGTAGCAATATGAGTCAACTCATAATGATTCAGCAAACAAGGAGTGGTCGGTCCCGCCGCGATCCATGCGCGTGTCTCAGCCTCAAACCTTACGGGTTCAAGCTCGCGACGAGCGTAGGACTCTCTGGTGGGGGAGTGCAAGGATTAGAGGGAATAGTGCTGAGCAAATCAAAGTAATTGAAAGAATTAATCAATGTGAGCTTCCCTCTG
The DNA here is from genome assembly GCA_003135435.1 of Nitrospira sp. Taxonomy (GTDB): domain Bacteria; phylum Nitrospirota; class Nitrospiria; order Nitrospirales; family Nitrospiraceae; genus Palsa-1315. The sequence goes on from PLBR01000240.1 coordinate 17,179, forward strand.
TTTTTCGTCTTCCATCAGGCGGGTTTCATGTTACCAGGTTTTTCTCATGTTGAGCCAGACGCCAATCATCCAGAAACTACATCGGTGACCGGTAGCCCAGCGTCGAGTGCCGTCGCGTCCGGTTGTAGAACACTTCAATGTATTCGAAGCTCGCCGCCGTCATCGCTGCGCGTGTGGCATAGCGCAGGCCATGGACTCGCTCGTTTTTGAAACGGTTGAACCAGCTCTCGGTTGGGGCGTTATCCCAACAATTCCCCTTGCGACTCATGGAGCCCGCCATGCCGTATGTCTTCAGCATGTGCTGGAAAGGTTGACTGGCATGCTGGCTGCCCCGATCCGAGTGATGCATCAGCCCCACTGCCGGTTTCCGGCGGAACCACGCCATCGTCAGCGCCTCCGTCACGATGTCCGCTGTTATGTGGGGTTTCAGCGACCAGCCCCAGGCTGCGGAAAAACTATTTTTGTGTAGCAGAACTTCGATGGCCTGCACGTCTGGGGCAAACTCGGTCTGTCTGGTCCACCTGGTTCGTCTCATGCAACCAAACAAACCAGATAGGCCGAATAGACCAAATGAACAAGACAGGCTGGCGGACTGTTTCAGCCTCCTGCTAAGTTCGTTTGCGCATCCAACTCCTAGCCTGGGATAATTTTTCTCGATTCATATACATCTAGAAAAGCATTCTTTTACCTCTGCAAGTTATTGATAAAACTTTATTATATAAACATATTATTCGAAAATTTCACGCCGAACAATCGCCCCAACTTTAGTTCCGCCCCACCTACCTCTACGGTATTTTCAAAAATTCTCCGTTGCCTCAATATCACACTCAACAGCGCGCCTCATGGGTATCGTTTCTTGGAGGAGAGACCGATGCACAAACAGATCGGGAAGATCGGAGCCATTCGTCGGGAGCTAGACGGCAAAGCCTGCCCCTTCTGCGGAGGCCATAAGTATCAGCTAGTGCTTCGGGGGAACATGCAGCCGAAAGCTGGCGGACTCTTCGCTCGCTGTTCTCAGTGCCAGCGTCCTCGCGGATTCGATGAAGACCTCGGTCGAATACTTTGGATGTAGGAAAACCTCCTCATCACCTCAGCACAGAAGGAAGACACGATGCACGCCCTCTCTTCCCCGATCCAATACATAAAGTTGCGCAGATCGCGCACAAAACAGAAACGAAACGCGTTGCACATGTTGGCACTCAGCGGTGTGGTCAGACCCAGCCATATTGAACTCCGTTACGCGACACCCATCGCCAGCATTACCGCCTTCCGTACGCAGCCAACTGCGATCGGACATCCGCAGCCCTACCCTATCCCTTTGCCGTCATGGGACCACGACACGACACTCAACATGAAACAGACGCGGCAATGGGCGCGCAACCTCTCATCCTCCATCGTCCAACTTGCGAAAAATCCGATCGTCCTTCGGTGGACCAAGCAGTTAGACCTGTGAGCCTTTGCCGACTTCCCCCGAGAGTTTTTCATGATCCACCTCTCGAATCGCTTGTACCTCCCACATGGCCTGAGGTAAGATCACACCTCGATTGCGGGTCATCCGACGGTCATCGACCTGCGTCGCACATGATCGGGGACTCCACACACAGCTGAGATCTGTGGAGAGGTGGCCGAGTGGCCGAAGGCAACGGTTTGCTAAACCATTTTTCTGACGATTCACAACCCCATGAAAAACTGAGCAACACCGCATGAACACTGGGGGAACGGCACTTGATCCCTTCCCTAAGTTTCCCCAGGTTTCCCCCCATTTCCCCACGAATTCCACAACGGATTTCACAACATTGTAGATTTAGACCAAGCAGCCGGTGAGGACAGAAGAGTTAATTCCCTCTATCAGCCCCTCTATGGAGCGGGTATTGGAAGGGCCTACAACGATCGAATGGCCTGCGGCCTACTCCCTGGAATACATAGGGCTTTCTAGTGTTCGAACAGCTGACCATGGAATTGTTCGAAGTCAAAATGCCTATCCCGGTCGAAGAAATCACTGAAGCCCAAACTGAGACGATCCGACTGATCGAAGAGGGCCAGTTCTCAGAAGCTAAGGCTATTCTTATCTCGCCATCCAAGTTAACCAAGACCATATCGGCCTTCGCAAATAGTGACGGTGGGGATCTCTATGTTGGGATTTCAGAGGAAACGCAGCCTCAAAACGTTCGAACATGGGCTGGCTTCACCAACCAAGAAGCCGCCAATGCCCACCTGCAAGTATTCGAAGGTCTCTTTCCATTAGGAACCGATTTCAGTTACGCATTCCTTAAATGCAGTAGTCGGCCAGGCCTTGTTTTGCATGTCCATATCAATAGAACTAAGGGAATTGTATGGGCCTCCAACAGTATTTCCTACATCCGTCGAGGTGCACAAAACCTTCCGCAAGACACTCCGGAGTTAATAAAACGACTCGAATATGCAAAGGGCGTAACAGAAGTGGCCCCGGAAATTT
>PLBR01000108.1:0-42430 GCA_003135435.1 Nitrospira sp.
TTTTGAGCATCCTGCGTGGTGTTTTCAAGTTATCCAAGATGTGCGGACAGTGAAGCCCTGGCATGCCACAATAGTTTTTCCGCCGCTTGCTAGGCCTATGGGACCCGGAACTGAAGTTTCGATCCCCGCTGCAGCCTCAAACTCTCAGCCCGGCCCCCCGCGAGTTCCAAGACATAGAGCGCGTCCTCGTTTGGCCGATATTGGGGGCAGCTGTCGTCCGTTCTCGTGCAGATCGGGGCATTCTGTTCCATATGGATGATCTGCTTTTTTTCATTCATCCAAATAATGTCGAGCGGGATCTTGGTGTTCTTCATCCAGAAGGTCCAGGCCTGCGCCTGCAAGAATGTAAAGAGCATGCCGCGGTCGGCGCCTAAATGCTCGCGGTACATCAATCCTTCTGTACGTTTTTGTGGCGTGTCGGCCAATTCTGCATAGATGATCGTGCTCCCCGGGAGAGTAATCTGGATCACCCCTGGCGGGGCCGGATCGTTTCCCGCCAGGGTATAGCAGGGGAACGATAGGAGGAGGATAAAGAAAAGCGTAAGTGATCGGCGTCGTTGCACGGCGGCATCCTATCGGCCCATTGGAGACGAGTCAAGCCGGAGGCCGCCTGCGGCGGCATGTGATCGTTGGCAATTCTGACTAGCCCGCATTATCCATGAGCGGTTCGTCGTGAAATCGCTGAGNNCAGTACGGTGAGGGTCCGAGGGGCGAGAACCCGCTGGCCGAAGGCTCATCGTAGCAGCGGATCGGCGATTACAGCAGAAGCGCTCATGAATAATGCGGGCTAAGGGTGCCTTGCAATCGCGCTGTTGCCTATGCCATCCTCGGCCAGGACAAGCAAGCGGGGGGGCGCATGAAAGAGACGCGGAAAGTGCATTACGTCAAAGGCGTGTTTGTGTGCCCGAAGTGTCGGCAGTCCTATCTGCAAGAAAAGTGGATCGAAGAATGGCGGGTTCGCTGTCACAAGTGCGACTATCGCGGAACGTTGACGGAAGTCTCCGTTGAAGAACGGATGGAAGAAGAAATCGTCCGTCGTTGAACAGGCGCCATCCTGCGCGCTGTTTCCTTCTCTCTGTGAGTCGATGTTTTTGCCTCTCACCTCTATTTCACGATTCCGCCTCATTGGTTCCCTGTTTCTGTGTGCCTTTCTTCTGGTGCCAGCCACCGGCTCTGGCGAGACATTCGCCGACGAGCCGGCTCCGCCGCTGGTGAAGGTGCTCGTGGCCTACCATTCGCTCTCCGGCAATACCGAACGCATGGCCGAAGCGGTGGTCGATGGCGTGAGGAGCGTTTCCGGCACCGAGGCGCTGTTGAAACGAGTCGGCAAGGTGACGGCGGACGATTTGTTCTCCGCCGATGCGGTCGTGGTCGGCTCGCCGGTCTATTGGTCGAACATGTCGGGCGAGGTGAAAACATTCTTCGACAACTGGCAGTTTAAATTCGGTGTGTTCCCCGAATTCAAAATGAAGAACAAGATCGGTGCGGCCTTCGCCACGGGTGGTCAGGTGTCGAGTGGGAAGGAAGTGACGATGTTGACGATCCTTGCCGCGATGCTGGGGAATCAGATGATCGTCGTCAGTGGAGGCGGGGCCTTCGGCGCATCTGCCACCACGGAAGGCGACAGTCTCGGCATCGACAACAAGGAGTTGGCCGACGCCAAGGAATTGGGCCGGCGTGTGGCCGAAGTCGCGGTAAAAATGAAGCGAGGCTCTTCTCCCTAGTCAGGGTGCGTCCCGTCTTGCCAGCGTGCGTCTTCTCTTTTTCCATTTTCTGAATCAAAGCAGCCGGCATTGGTCTACCGCGTGTGGAGACAAGAATGTCCTCGTCGATGGCGAGTGGATCGGTGTCGCAGCAGTCTTGTAGGGAAGGGGTGGGGGGAAGGCCTTAGCCCGGGTTAGCTTCGTACGCCGTTGGGGAAAGGCACTTGGTGCGCACTTGTCGCGATTTGCACAAACTCATGAATATTCTTCGAGCAGCGACCACAGCATCCTGCGTCTTTCAGTCCGAACTTCGCTTTAAGTTGGCAGGACATGACGATGCCGGCCTGTCCCGCTTCACGGACATCCGAATCAGTGATTCCCTTGCAGAGGCAGAGGTACACGGGCTGTACTCCTTTATCGTCGATCAGGGTTCTTAGGCGCCGTTAACGATTATGATAACTGTTATCAACTTAAGTAAGGATACACTCGTCCGCTCCATCTGTCAAGAGGGGATGGGGGGGAGATTAGGTGTGATGGGGGAGAGGGGGTAAATCTCTTGCCTGTAAAGGCGGGACGGCCCTACAGCGTGTGTTCCAACTGATCGACCATCTCGCGGATCGTATCGAACCCCGATTGCCAAAAATCTTCAGACGCCATATCGACTCCGACTTTAGCGAGAATCGTCTGCGGCGCCTCCGACCCGCCGGTACTTAGCAGATCCAAATATTTGGGCACGAACGCGGCCCCTTCTTTCTGATACATCCGGTAGAGGGCGAGGACCAATAAGTTGCCGAAGCTATAGGCGTAGCAATAGAATGGGCTGGCAAAGATGTGTGGAATGGTCAGCCATTCCCATTGAAACTCATCCGGGACCTTGATTCCTTTTCCAAACTGCTGCCGCACCTCGGCCAGATAGGTCTCGGCCAGATCCTTCACGGTCGCGCCCTGGGCGATCATCTCATGGGCCTGATTCTCAAATTGGACGAAATAGGCTTGCCGGAGGACCGTGGCGTAGATGTCATCCAGTTGGTTGAGCAGGAGTCCCTGCCTCACCTTCTTATCCTGTTCCTGGCTCATGAGGGCATCGGACAGGATGCGTTCCCCAAACACCGAGGCTGTTTCCGCCAGCGGGAGGGTGGAATGGAAGGTAAACATGGAATGCCGCGACGCCAGCATGCCGTGGACGGCATGGCCGAGTTCATGAGCCATCGTCGCGATATCGCGTGCCTCGCCGGTGAAGTTCAGCAGCACGTAAGGGGTCATGCCTGGGACGACGCTGTAACAATAGGCGCCCCCGATTTTCCCGGGCCTCGTGCGCGCGTCGATATGGCGTTCATGAACCACTCGTCCCGCCAACTCAGCTAATTGTGGAGAAAATCCTCGATAGGCGTCCAGCACCATTCGGACGGCATCCTGATAGCGATAGGATTTCTGCTCCGTGCGATGCGGCGCATAGATGTGATAGCGGCTCATCGGCTTGATCTTGCACAAGCGAGCCTTGATGCGGAAGTACTCCTGGAAGATGCCCGCGTTTTTCTGACAGACCTTCAGAAGCGATGCCACGGCTTTATCTGGAATGTCGTTTCCGAGGTTGCGGGGGGCAATCGGGGAGGCAAACCGGCGCAGTTGAAGATTCTCCGCTTTCCAGTCGTTGACCAAGGCCTTGTAGATTTCGCCCAGCAGATCGTGCTGATCGGCATAGACACGGTACAGCTCTCGATAGGCGGCTTCACGCAGTCGTCCCCGCATATGGCGGAGATAGGACGTCAGTTCCTCGCGCGTCATCGTCTTCCGTTTGCCGTTGACGGTGAGCGTGAACGTAAAGCCGTTCGTCACGACGTCGTACAGCGAATGAACTGCACTGCGACCCGTAACGTTCTTGATGTTGACGATCTTCTCTTCCGGTTCCGACAGCGTGTGAGGCTTAAACCGGCGAATGGTTTCGAGGTGATACCGGAACGTGCCCGTTTTGGCCATGAGCCGGCGCGCATTGTCTTCATCGACGCTTTGCCACCACAGGTCGAAAAACACCAGCCGGTTCTGGAGTGCCGTGAGGCGTTCCTCGACCTTGGTCTTAAACGAACGAGCGGCGAGATCTTTCGTATTTTCGGAGAACCAGAGGTAGGCATAGGCGCTGATCCGGGACGATGCAGCCGCGATGCCTTCATTGAGAGTCAGCAGCGGGTAGAAGATTGATGTTGCCATGCTCGGACTGAGTTGGGCACGCGCAGATTCAAATATTGCCACCTTGGACTCGATCTCTGCCAACAGGGCCTCGAAACGCTGAACTGGATCCTCTGCCAAATGTGAGAGATCCCACCGCTCGGAATAAGTGAGGCTCTGTCGTTTTGGGGAAGAGGGTTTTCGTGAGGTCGAAGTGTTCCGGCTGGTCTTCACAGGCATACGTCGCATCTCCTTCGTCTCGCTCCCATGTATCATGCGGGCTGGGCTTGCCAGGTCCCGATCATACCATTCTCGACAATGCGGCCGGAGAAATTTTCTTTCGCTTGGCCTGGATTATTCATGAATGCCGTCGCGAAGCGTTTGAGACCGAAGCCCGCCGGGGCTTCTCGCAAGTACGGCCTACGCAGGCATACTCGCAGTCCGTCGAGGAGGCCAAACGAGAAAAGCCCCGCCGGGCGAGAGGATCGGACGACGCAGCAGGTATTCATGAATAGTCCGGGCTAAGATCAGGGGAATCTTCCATCTGCGGTGGCATTCTCGGTATGATGCGCCAAGAGTGACGGGAGCCCTCATGACCGACCAAGAAATCAACCGGGCAGTCCAATATGTCACTGCCAGCACCTCCTATGGGCGCGACACGGTGGCCGAGATTGTCACGACGGGTCTGAGCGAAATGACCTCGGTGGCCACACAATCGTCGGAGCGGTTCGAACGGGACGTGTTGTTGGAATATGTCTGCCAATGGACCATCAAACGCACGGCCCAGCCGGAACCGTTAGTCAGGGAGATCCTTGGCTGCGCGAGCCGCTGGCTTGATGAAGTGTACGAGGAAGTCGCCAAGCGCCAGCCGGAAGCCCTCGGCCTTTCATCCGATGATGGGGACGACGAAGGAGCGGAGCCGGTTTAGCAGGATGCTGAAAAAGTCTGCCAGTTTCGTTCTCGCATCGTTCAGACCCTCAACGTACCCCAGGGGGTACGCCACAGGCCTTCACTCGCTGCGGCCTTGCTGGACGAACTTTTTGAGCATCCTGCTGGGCCATGTTCTGTTGTCTCAGGCATGTGGACCATTGATCTCCTGCGGGCTAGCATCGTCGTCCCGCAGCCGGTTTAGGTATCGTCGCTTGTGCTGCGTGAGGCTAATTAGTGGGACGGCAATTCTTAGGCGGGTAGTGAGCCTTTGAGTAGTTCGAAATTCTTCGTCACCATCGCGTCGCCGTTCTTCGTGGACACTTCGATGCCGGTGGCGCAGACGGTTCGGCATTCATCGATTCGACCCAGCTTGTGCAGTGATTGGGCCAAGGCATAGTAGGCGGCTGAGTAGGTGGGTTTCACTGTGACGCATTGTTGCAGGGCCTTGGCCGCTTCTTCGAAGTTCGCATCTTCCATGTAGGCCTTCCCGAGACCAAACCAGGCCACCTCGTCGTTCGGATCAATCGTCAGGACTTTCTTGAGCGGCTCGATTCGTGGATTTGGCATCTTTCCCTCCAGTTTGAGAGACGATAGCAGCGGCGAGCGCTCGTTGTCTATGCGCTTTCCTGCATGCTACGATTCGGCAGGACGCTGAAAAAGTCTGCCAGCTTTGTTCTCGCATCGTTCAACGCCTCAACGTGAGGGGAAGTTGCTCGGAGGTCGGAGGTACTGAAGGGGCTTTTCCGTTCGCCAAGATCCATTCAAAGGACGAACGGCTCACACGAAGTGTGGTTTGTACCTCCTCGGCATCTCGTTCGCTCCGGCCTCGCGGGGCAGCCATTTTGAGTGTCCTGCCGGGCAAGTGAGATGGAGTATTTATGGGTAAGACGGGCCTTGTTTACCATCCTGCATATCTCAACCATGACATGGGGGCTGGGCATCCTGAGTCGCCCAATCGGCTGCGCGCCATCATGCAGCAGCTGGAACAGAGCGGTACGGCGGCTCGGCTGACCAGGATTGAACCGCGAGAGGCTGAAGACGAATGGATTATGCAGATCCACGAGCCCTCGTATCTTGCGATGCTGAAGACTCACGCACCGACGAATGGGCGGGTCTCGCTCGATCCCGATACCTCAATGTCTTCCGGCTCATTGACCGCCGCCTATCTGGCAGCCGGCGGGGCGTTGGCCGCTGTCGATGCGATCATGAGCCGGCAAGTGGACCATGTATTTTGTGCGGTGAGGCCACCGGGGCACCATGCCGAAGCGGGGCGCGCGATGGGCTTCTGTCTCTTCAATAATGTGGCGATTGCCGCACGCTATGTTCAGAAAAAGCATGGCCTTAAGCGCGTGTTGATTGTCGATTGGGATGTGCACCATGGCAACGGCACGCAACATAGTTTTGACGATGATCCCTCGGTGCTGTTCTTCAGCACGCATCAATATCCGCACTATCCTGGCACGGGCCGCGCGACGGAGCGAGGCCGAGGGGCAGGCGAAGGGTTCACAATCAATGTGCCGATGGAAGCGGGTGAGGGCGATGAGGAGTATCGTGCCATCTTTCAGAAATCGTTGGTGCCGGCGGCCGATGCGTTCAAACCAGAATTCGTGATCATCTCAGCCGGCTTTGATGCGCATAAGGACGATCCACTCGCGAGCATGGGGTTGACGGAAGAGGGCTACGCGGACCTCACCGGCATCGTGGCTGAAATTGCCAAGCGTTATGCCGGCGGCCGCATTCTCTCGTCGCTCGAAGGGGGGTATCATCTGACGGCCTTGGCCGCCTCGGTCAATCGCCACATCCAGGCGCTGTTAGCCGCATGAAGACCTCTGTCAAAATTCTGCTCGGTTGTGTCCTGGCAGGCGTGGCGGTTTATGTGTACTACACCGAGGTCAAACCGGTCGTGATTTTCGGGTTACGGTCGGATTACGCCCATGCGATTCCGTTTCAAAAGATCCCGGAGGGTCTGACGAGCCTGAAGGCCGAGTCGTGTGGCCAATGCCACCGCGAGATCTACGACGAATGGAAGACGAGTATCCACGCCCATGCCTATGAGGATCCGTTCTTTCAGGCCTATTGGAAAAAAGACAAGAATATTTGGGTGTGCTTGAACTGTCACACCCCGCTGGAGAATCAGCAGCCGACATTGGTGAAAGAGATTCCGCGAGGGCGGGTGGAGAAGGCGATGCAAGAGCCCAATCCCCAGTACGATCCCGAGTATCAGAAAGAATCGGTGACCTGCGCGGCCTGTCATGTGCGGGACGGAGTCATCTACGGTCCGTTCGAAGATTCCGCCGCGCCGCACCCGACCAAGTTCGATCCGAATTTCAGGACGGCGCAGGTCTGTTATCGCTGTCACAATGTCGTGTCCGGGCCGGCGCAGTTTTATAAGGTGGGACCTTGTGGGACTTACGCGGAATACGAAGGCAAGTTCTTCATGCAGGAGCGGGGCTTCATTTGCCAGAGCTGCCACATGCCTGAAATCGATCGGCCGGTGGCGCTGAATAGTCCGATCCGACGTGGACGCCGGCACCTCTGGCGCGGCGGGCACGACCCCGATATGGTGAAGAGGGCGGTGGGAATACAAGTAAGGGCCGATACCGCTTCGCCCAAGCCGGGCGATCGAGTCGGATTTACGCTCACCTTGATCAATGCAGGAGCCGGCCATAAGATTCCGACGGGCGATCCCGATCGGTACTTCACAGTGGAATTTTCCGTGGAAGATCAGCAGGGACGGGTGCTTGATCACCAAACATCGACGATGGGTCGCTGGATCATGTGGCAGCCGGCCATCGTCGAGTTGTATGATAACCGCCTGTTGCCCTTGGCCAGCCGGGAATACCAGTTTGTGTACCAACTCCCGGCTCAGGCAGAGGGCTTGAAAGTAAAGACCCGCGTGCAGTACCACATCCTGACCGATAAGCAGCATGAGATGTTACAGACTAAATATGGGCTGACGGGGAACGATCCCTATCGATTCGCCATTTACGAACGGGAGTTTCCACTGTCCGGTGCGCTTGCCGCGGTATTGAACGAGGGCAATCAGCTCTCAGCGATCAGCCGTCAGCAAGACGGGGGAAGTTGCAAAGCCGAGCTGAAGGCTGACAGCTGAAGGCTCAGTACAAAAGGAACGACATGACACACGCGTTGCTTATTGATACCGAAACCCTCCAGCAGAGCTTGGGACTGCCGGGCCTGGCGATTCTTGACGTGCGTGGGCGGGCAGCCTACCAATTCGGCGGCCATATTCCAGGGGCTGTCCATTCGACATGGCATGATTACAGCGACCCCAATGCCGTGCCGAAGGGATTGCTCGATCCCGATCGCGGACGCATGGAACAGAAGATCCGTGCCTTGGGCATCAGTCAGGACAGCGATGTGGTCATTTATTCCAATCCGTTCGACAACTGGGGAGATGAAGGCCGTATGTTCTGGATGTTGGAATATCTCGGACACACGCGTCTGCGTATTCTCGACGGCGGGTGGGTCAAGTGGGTGCAGGAAAAACGGCCGTTCGAGCATGGGTGCGTGACGCCTAAGCCGGGGACCTTCACCGTCAAGCCGGTGGCCGCCGTGATCGCCGGCAAAGACGAACTGAAGCACCTCGTGAAGCAGCCGCATCCGGGCACCGTGATCGTGGATGCACGCAGCCTGGAGGAATATCTTGGGAAAGAGGTGTCGGGGATACCGCGACCCGGCCACATTCCCTCCGCGATTCATCTGGCTTGGACTGGATTTCTTCAAGCGAACGCCACGGTGAAAGATCTGCAGACGATCACAGAGGGCCTCGCCGAGAAAGGTCTCACGCAGGATCAAGAGGTCATCTGCTATTGCACCGGCGGCGTCCGTTCAGCCTGGCTCTATTTTGTCCTCAAACTCGCCGGGTATCGGAAGGTTAGGAACTATCCTGGATCCTGGTGGGAGTGGAGTCGGGATTTTGCCTGTCCGGTGGAAAAAGATGCCAAAGGATTGCAGCACATCCTGAACGTTGATCCACAGGTAAGGCCTTCTTGACAGTGAAAAAATGGTTGTGTAAGGTGATGAGAGTCGAAGATACTGCAGAGACCGTTCACCCGTTGAATGAATCTTAACCACTGAGGAGGAGCCCATGAAAATGAGAATCCATCGCGGAGCATTGGCTGTGGCAGCGGTTGCCGCGCTCGTTGTTTTCCCGCTGTTCAGTGGGCTCGCCCTTGCCGAGAACAAGCATGTGAGTGAAGCCGTGGAGCATGCCAAGGAAGCTGTGGCGCATGGCAAACAGGGGCATGCCGATGTCCTAGTGAAGCATTCTGAGGAAGCACTCAAGCATGCCGAGGCGGCCGGTGTGAAGAATCCGCATCTGGATGAAGGGGTCAAGCATCTCAAGGAAGCCGTCGAGCATGGCAAGGCGGGTCACGCCGATGTGGCAACCAAACATGCCGAAGAGGCGGTCACCCATTTGTCTGAAGTGAAGTAAGCCACTCGGTCAGAGATTTTTCTCGAATGGGCAGGGGCGACCCTGCCCATTTTGTTCTGGGGACATGACGATAATGCGCGTCGGGTTTTTTCAGTTCGCTCCACTGTTCGGCGAGGTGTCGCACAATCTTGATAAGGTTGTGGAAACACTCGACCGGGCTGACGCGGATCTGATCGTCTTGCCCGAGTTGTTCGCGTCCGGATATCAGTTCGTGTCGCAGCAAGAAGCGATCGCGCTGTCAGAGTCGGTACCGAATGGACCAACCACACAACGGCTGATCGACATTGCGAAGCGGCGCCGGATGGTGATTGTCGCCGGTATTCCTGAGCGAGCCGGGGCTGCCTGCTATAACTCCGCCGTGGTCGTCGGTCCGTCCGGGTTCATCGGGTGTTATCGCAAGACACATCTGTTTTTTGAGGAGACGCTGTTCTTTACGCCTGGCGACACGGGGTTTCAGGTGTGGGATATCGGACCGGCCAAGATCGGCGTGATGATCTGTTTCGATTGGTACTATCCGGAGGCGGCTCGCACGTTGGCGCTCAAGGGGGCAGAGATCATCTGCCATCCCTCGAACCTCGTGTTGCCCAATTGCCCTGACTCCATGCCGGTTCGATGCCTGGAAAATCGAGTGTTTGCGATTACGAGTAACCGCACAGGGAGCGAAGCACGAGGCGGCAAAGATCCGCTGACGTTTATCGGAAACAGCGAAGTCGTCGCCCCACGAGGGGCGATTCTGCATCGCGCGCCGCGGGATCAGGAAGAACTCTGTATCGTCGAGATCGATCCTGCCGACGCGCGGAACAAGGCCCTCACGCCTTACAATGATTTGCTCCGCGATCGACGCGAATCCCTCTATCGTTAGCCCGCAATATTCATGAAGTTTCTGCTGCAAGCGCGGATACGCAGCTGCGACGGGCAGTCTCGCCGTTCAGCCCTTCGACATACTGCACGAGTATGCCTCAGGGCTTCACGTCTCCGAGTGCCCGTCTCGCTTCGCGTCTGCACGCTTTCGCGACGAACCTTCATGAATAATGCGGGCTAGCAGGATGCTGAAACACAACCGGCTGGTTGCTCTGATTTGTCTGGTTTATTTAGTTGAACCGGATTAACCAGATGAACAAAACAAACCAGATGATCCTGATCAACCCGTCACGCCAGTCTCGCTTGGCTATCCTGCAGGGTTTGGTTTGCCGTACCTCTTGCACGACACAGGCCCGCACGGTAGGATTACAATTATGAAAGCTCCACTCGGGAAAGGCATCTTCCTCATCGCGGCACCTTCCTTGCGCGATCCGAATTTTCGGCAGACTGTCGTGTTGCTCTGCGAGCACGGGGCCGAAGGCGCGCTGGGTGTCGTCGTCAATCGCCCGACGGCGATGTCGGTTTCGGAGGCGTTACCTCAAGTACCGATCCTCGAAGGTCAAGGGCATGTCCTCTTCTCCGGAGGACCGGTGCAAACGAACCAGGTCATGATGCTCTATCGCTTGGATCAATTGCCTGAGAATTCCCATCATGTCTTCGATGGGATCTGTCTCGGCGGGGATACAGACCTCGTCGATCGTATTTTGACAACCAGTGAAGGGCGCGAGGCCTTTCGCGCCTATATCGGATATTCCGGATGGGGCCCAGGGCAGCTGGAATCTGAAATGCAGACTGGTTCCTGGATTACCCTTCCCGCAGATCCCAGCGTGGTGTTCGACAAGGATCCCACACGAATCTGGCCGGACATCGTGAGCGCCCTGGGTGACGACTATCGCCACTATGCAGACATGCCGTTCGACCCCTCCTTGAACTGATCCCTGTCCGTCCCGCCTCTCTGCGTTGCAGCCCTCACTCCCGGAGTGTTACGCTTGCTGCGATGCCGATGCAGCAGGCGGTTGCTTCCACCCAGCGTTCCGCGTTCATCCTCACACTCATGATCGTTGGTCTTGCCAGCACACTTTCGGCTTGCGGGGTCGCCTACACGATTGTGAAGTCGGAATCCAAGCTGGATCGGCTGGCCGTGCCGATGACGAAGGCAGAGGTGATCGAACAGATCGGTCGTCCGGATCGTGTGCTGCGCGACGATGGCCGCCTACTTGTCTGGGAATATTCCCTCACGGCCCGCAAACAGTGGCTCTATGAGTTGGCTCTCTGCCCGGTCTCGATCTGGATCGGGGGCTGCATTTTCTATCCATTCACCAACATCGCCGCGGAACATCAACGCGAATATCCCTACCACATCGTGCTGGTGAACGACGAACTCTGTGCCTGGGGCGCGCCCTCGGCGATTCTGCAACGGCGCCGCGCCTGTGCCTCGTCCGGGACTGCCGCCTTAGGATCCGGCGGGATGCTCGGACGTCCTGAGCCGGTCGTAACCGGCGTCGGCCCGATCAATCGAGATACGATCGATCGCTATCGTACGATGGCTGTAATGCCGTTCGTCGATCCGGCAGCCGCCCAAGGATCCGGCGCGCGTGTCGCCGGGATCATGACGACCTTACTCCTGGATCTAGATATCAATATCGTCGAACGAGCTAAGCTCGACGAAGTATTCAAGGAACAGGTTGTCCAACTGCAATACGCGGATGATGCCGACGTGCTGAAAGTCGGGAAACTCGTCGGTGCGCAGGCCATTGTGGTGGGTGAAGTGCAACAATGGGAGCGAACCGAGGGAGAGCAGGTCAGCCGCGTGTCGCTGGCCTTTCGGATGATCGATGTGGAAAGTGGCTTAGTCTTGTTTAACGGGGAAGGGCATAGTTCTGATGCCACAGCCGATGATCCCGAGGGCCTAGCCCGCGTCATCGCACATCGCATTCTCGCTCGGTTCGGATCACAGACCGGGTTGCTCGGGTCCGGACGGATCGGAGTCAACTGGGAGCTGCAAGAGTTAGCGGGCGCTCGATACTACCTGGTGCGGGAACTCCGCGGCGGCCTGCCTGCTGAGAAAGCGGGCCTCAAGGTAGGTGATAGAGTCGTCGCCTGTAACGGTGCGGTATTATCGAGTGTGTCTTCCGAGCGGGAAGCGAAACGGCTCTGTCAGGTTGAGGCAGGGCAGACCCTCCGGTTAGATGTCCGTCGCGTCGATCAGCCGATGGAGATATCCCTGATGGCTGAGAAGCGGCCGGGGCTATAGGTGATGCTGGCGTGTTCTCTGTTCATCAGCAAGCAAGGGGGCGAGGAATTGTCCCGTATGAGACTCCGCCACTTTCGCCACCTGCTCCGGTCTTCCCTCCGCCACGATCTGTCCGCCTGCCGAGCCGCCTTCCGGCCCTAAGTCGATAACCCAATCCGCGCTCTTGATCACATCCAGGTTGTGTTCCACCACCACCACGGTATTGCCGCTATTCACCAGCTTCTGCAGCATTGCCAGGAGCTTCTTGATATCTTCGACGTGCAGTCCGGTGGTCGGTTCGTCCATGATGTAGAGCACATTCTTCGCGGACGAGACCTTGAGTTCGGCCGCGATTTTCAACCGCTGGGCCTCGCCCCCTGAGAGGGTCGTCGCGGATTGGCCGAGCCGGAGATAGCCGAGCCCGATGGACGAGAGCAGGCGGAGTTTTTCCGTCAGCTTGGGTGAGCCGCTGAAAAATCCCAAAGCTTCTTCGACGGTCATCTGCAACACATCATGAATCGTTTTCCCACGATAGCGAACGGAGAGGACGTTCGGTTTGAATCGCTTTCCATCACAGGCTTCGCAGGTGGCATAGATGTCTTCGAAGAAGTACATCTCGAGTTTTTCGACGCCGCTTCCTTCGCATTTGTCGCACCGGCCCCCCGTGGTATTGAAGGAAAAATGGCCTGGTGTCAGCCCGCTTCTGAGCGCATCGCGCTCGGAAGCGAAGAGGGAGCGAACCTCATCAAACGCCTTCAGGTAGGTGATCGGATTCGAGCGCGGCGTTCGGCCGATCGGTTCCTGATCGATGAGCTTGATGCCGGTCAGATGTTCGATCCCCTTAATCGCGCGAAACTTGCCCATTGGCAGTGACTCGACACGAAAGGCACGGGCGACGGCTCGGTAGAGCGTGTCTTCGACAAACGTGCTCTTGCCCGACCCCGAGACGCCGGTGACACAGACCAACATACCAAGCGGAATTCTAATAAATAGATTCTTGAGGTTATGCTCGCAAGCACCTACTATGACAAGAAATTTTCCGTTTCCTCTTCGCCGAGACCTGGGGGTCGCAATCTCGTCTTCCCCACGTAGGTAGCGCGCCGTGATCGACCGCCGGTCTGCAATGAACTCCTGTTGTGGCGCTGCGCAGATCACTTCGCCGCCCTTTTCGCCGGACAAGGGGCCCAGCTCGACGAGATAGTCGGCTGCCAGCATCATCTGGCGATCGTGCTCGACGACGACCACGGTGTTGCCCTGGACTGCCAGCTCTCGCAGGATGCCGGCGAGCGTTGCGGTGTCACGCGGGTGGAGACCGATGGTCGGTTCGTCGAGGACGTAGAGTGTGCCGACTAGCCGTGCACCGAGTTGATTGGCCAAAGCTGCTCGCTGGGCCTCTCCTCCCGATAGCGTGCGGGTCTGACGGGAGAGCGTCAGATAGCTGAGGCCTACGCGTAGGAGAAAGCCAAGCTTGGCAGTCAGTTGTCGGAGAATGTCACGGGCGACCTGTTCTTCATAGGGAGAGAGGGTGAGGGCTGTGATCCAAGCGGCAGCCTCTTCGATCGTGAGCGCAGAAAGCTCATGAATGTCTGTGCCCGCGATCTTCACGTAGCGCGCGTCCGGTCTGAGTCGAGACCCCTCACAGGTTGGGCAGGGGACCGGCGTCCGGTAGCGGCTGAGCATCACGCGCACATGCAACTTGTAGCGCTTCCCTTCCAAGTATTCGAAAAATTGTTGCACGCCCTCCATCTTGCCTTCTCCCTGCCAGAGTATCTGCTGGATAGCTTGTGGCAGCTCCTTGTAGGGGATCGTGAGGGCGACCCCACGTCGCTTCATGGAGAGGAACATTTGTTTCTGCCACCAATCGCCGCTGGGTTTGCTCCAGGGTAGGATTGCGCCTTGGGCCAACGACTTGTTGTGGTCGGGAATGACGAGGTCAGGATCGTAACGGAGAATATTTCCGAACCCTTTGCACTCCGGACAGGCGCCGAGTGGATGGTTGAAGGAGAAGAGGACCGGACGAATCGGTTCGAATGTTCGCCCACATTGTTGGCAGCGAAAGTCCGTGCTGTAGGTTCGGGGGCCCTGGTCGATGACATCCACGCGGCATAGGCCCTCGCCTTCGCGAAACGCGGTTTCGATCGCTTCGACGAGGCGGGATCGGTTGTCTTCCCGGATCACAAGCCGATCGAGGATCACGTCAAGATGGTCTGGCCTGGTTTTGGGAAGCGTGTGGATCTCGATGAGATCGAGGATCTCCTCGCCGCATTGCACTCTGGTAAACCCACGCAGCAACAGCGACTGAAGAAAGGCTTGGTCCTGTTTCGGCTCCGGTGCTTTGATAGGAAAGAGGATCATCGCTCGTGCGTCGGCACAATGGTTCAATAGGTCGTCGGCGACGCTGCCGGGATGAAAGCTGCGCGCATTGATGGTGCAATCGGGGCAGACCGGGTGGCCCACTTTGGCGAACAGGAGTCGCAGGAGGTCGGCAATCTCAGTCGTGGTCCCGACCGTCGAACGGGCGGTGCGGATGGGGTTCTTTTGCTCGATCGCAATGGCGGGGCGGATGTTGATCAGCCGGTCGACATCGGGCCGATTGACCTTATCGAGAAACATGCGGGCATAGGTGGAGAGCGATTCCACATAGCGCCATTGGCCTTCGGCAAACAGCGTGTCGAACGCGAGAGAGGATTTCCCCGATCCTGATATACCCGTGATGGCCGTGACCTGATTGTGTGGAATGCGCAACGAGATGTTCTTGAGATTGTTTTGCCGTGCTCCTTCGACGATCAGGTCGTTGGAAGGAACAGGAGACTGTCGTATGCTTGCCATAGATTGGTTGCGAGGAAAGGGGAAAGGACTATCGTAACAATCCAACTGCAGTGGTTCAAGGACGGATCGAGGGGGTAGGGGATCGCAAATAGTCGTTCCCCCTGAACCGTCTGAATATTTCCTGGCAAATTCTTCTCACCTCGATTACGCTCGGCCTGGGCATTGCTGAAAGGAAGAAACGAGCCAGCATGACACAAGCGGCTACTCCAGTGGATTACCTGGGACTCGGGCGTCAACTCGCGGGGTTGCTGGGCGCGAGTCTTGGGGGTGCCTCAGGCGATGCGATGAAAGAACTGGCCCGGGCCTACGATCCCTCGGCCACCGAGGCCCGCATCAGCGCCGAGGTCTTTATTTTCCACAAGTACCTCATCGTGCAAGCCTGTGTCGGTGCGTTTCCCGAGTCGCATGTCGAATGGGTGATCGGGGGCCTCTTTGCCGCGTTGAACGAAAAAGCCACGGGGCTCGAGTGTAGCCAGGAACGGCAGAACGCGATGGAGCAGATGTGGCAGATGCGGGCCAAGCAATTCGATACGCCCTTTACGAAGGACCGGGAACACTTTCTCGACGAAGCTGCCGACCCGACCTATTGGAAACAGTCCATTACCCGGTTTTGCCAGAATGTGTCTGAGCTGGAGCATCCTCCCGATATTTGGGCCGGTGGCAAAGGGCCCTCGCACGAAGCGAGTCAGTGCGTCACCGCCTCGATCGACCGGCTGGTCTCGGCGATGAGTGAAATGAATCGGTTACACTTCAGCCACTTCGTCTAGCGTACGACCTCGTTTGTGTCGCTCGTCCCGCCTGTCTCGCGCGGTGATCCTACGGTGCGGGGAGGTTATCGGATTGCAAGCTTCAGTAGTCCGATACAACCGAAGTATAGCGTCATGGACAGGGCCATGGCCGGCCAGAACCCGACTCGTGGAACGCCAAGAATCATGGTGATGACGTATACGATCCAGGGCGGCACAAACCATAAGAGGTTTTTTGCATATCCCACCAACGACTCGCTGCCACCGTTCAGATAAATCAGAATGAACGTTGCCCCTGTAATGGCGGGAAAGGTGCTGGCAAAAGCGGCGAGAAACGATTTGCCTTGAGACCCGAGGTAGGTGGAGACACTGACAATCGTCCCACCGAGTAAGAAATACAATAGGTACTTGCCGAGTTCACTCATCTCGTTGCTCCTTGCCGAGAGAGGCCGATTCTTTTTACGACGTCAACGCAAATCTCACCGCGCTGTACATCACGATGACTTCGACCGCATGCGCGACGATCGTGATGTAGAGATTACGTGTGCGTAGCCAGATGATTCCCCAGATAAGACCGTCCCATAGCGCAATCCAATGAAGGTGCTGGAAAGTATTCACCATGAAGGGGTCGAAAGCAAATATCAGTGCGCAGGCGATGAGGGCGAGAGGCGAGAGGTGTTGGGCCAAACCGGATCTCCATAGTCCCGATTCAAGTGCTGCCAGCCGTCCGAGGAGAAATCCACGAAAGTTCAGTTCCACAAAGAGCGCGATGCCACAGATGAACCAGGGGGCCATGACCAAGAGGGGGAGTCGGCCATGCGGCGTGGTCTTGAGGAAACTGATGTCATAACCCAGATACGGATAGGCCGAGAGAATCACGAACGTATTCAGGCAGCCGAGAAGCAGACCTGTCAGGAGTCCCCAGCGTAGGCCATCCCGTACGTTCCTTTTCTCCAGCCCAAGCCGAGATACGATATCGCGGTTGTGCGAGGCCCAAAGGCCTAAGGCGAGGTAGGCGACGATCTGGGGCGCGAACTGAACCAGCGTCTGTTCTTGGAGCGAGGCGGGAAGGGCGTAGAAGTTGAGTGTCGCGGCGGCGGGGAGGAGTGCGAGGGCTGCTCTCCGTTCTTTGTCCTGGTCCGGTGTCGCGTGCGGACCAGGCTCAGGCGCCATCATGGAGGTTGTGAGCCCGCATTGTTCATGAAGGTTCGTTGCGAAAGCGTGCAGACGCGAAGCGAGACGGGCACTTGGAGACGTGAAGCCCTGAGGCATACTCGTGCAGTATGTCGAAGGGCTGAACGGCGAGACTGTCCGTCACAGCCGCGTATCCAGGCTTGTAGCAGAAGCTTCATGAATCATGCGGGTTAGTTCAGTTGGAGATTATAGCGGTCGAGTGTAGTGGCTTTGTGCCGCGCGAGGTTGGAGAGCGATTTGTTGTAGTCGACTGTGGCGCGTAACTCGTTTCCTTGGGCCGTTGCGAGATCGCGTTGGAAGTCGAGGACAAAGCGAGTGGTACTGAGCCCCACCTTCAGGCGCTCTTGCTCCGCTTGCAGTTGTTTCTCAGCCATGATTCTGGCCGATCTGGTGGTTTCGATCCGCTTGAAATCTGTCTGGACGCGCCGGACTGCTTCGCGCACACCCACGATGATCTGCTGCCGCACACTCACGAGCGACGCTTCGGCGTTCTTCTCCTCCAGCTGCCGTTTGTTGTAGGTGCTCCAGGCTGAGCGGTTGCCGAGTGGGTAGCTTAAGACGAGGCCCGCTCCATAATTATAGTAATCGCCGCTGAAGTTATTGTTCACAGAGTCCGGATAGTCTTTTCCGAGCCCTGCCATTCCCATAGTTCCTTGGAACGACAGAGTCGGGAGAATCTGATTTTTCGCAAACTTGGTGTTGAGATCGCTCGACTCCATATTTTTCTTCGCCTGGAAGATTTCGGGCCGCTGCTCGATGGCCGTGTCGATGGCTTCCTGCAGGCTGATAGGTTCGAGGGTCACGACCGGTTGGTCGAGAGGGGTCAAGCGGATGTCTTGACGCAGGTCTTCTTCCGCCGGATTGAGCAATCGGCGCAACTGATCCTCCTGGTCTCGAATCGTTTTATCCGCGACCAGTACTTGCTCGACCCGCGACGCGACGGCCGCTTCGGCTTGCAAGACATCGACGATCGACATGATGCCGGCCTTTGCCTTCGCGCGGTTGCTGGCCCCGAGTTCTTGCGCGGCCTTTAAGGCAGCTTCAGCGACTTTCAGGTTCTCATTTGCGAAGACGACTTCCCAATAGGTCTGTTCCACCGTAGCCACAACGGTAAGGACACGGTCGCGAAAGACATGTTCTTCCACGGTGGCATTATTCTGTGCGATATGGATAAAGGTCTTGGCGACTTCGAGGCCGGCATTGCGGAGCAAGGGTTGTGTGAGCGTCAGTACGAGGCCGCCTGTATAGGAGGGGTTGAACAGGAACCCGGTTGCCACATTCTGGTTTACATTTGTCCGGGTAGGGCTGTAGTTCAGATCGACGTTGCCACCGGTGAGCAAGTTCGTCGTCGCATCGAGCGTGACGGATTCGCTGCGTTGATCAAAGGTGGTAATCTGGGTCAAGTTGTTGCCGGTTGCGCCGAATACAGGCCGATTGAGCGGGCTCACGGTCCGGTTGTATTGGCCGTTCACGCTCAGAGTCGGGTCAAACTTGGCTTGTTCAACAGTGATGTCGGCCAGCCGGCTGTTCTTCGTCTGGCGGCTGATGTTGATATCCAAGTTATGCTGCAGCGCGCGAATGGCCGCGTCGGCGAGAGAAATGGTTTCGCGTCGTTCGGCAGGTGGGGCCTTGTCGATCTCCAGCCCCCAACTGAGCCCAGGTGACAGGATCAGCCCAACACCGACGGCATAGCCAAATATGCGCCACCATCGATTTGTTCCGGTACCGTGCTTCATAACGACCCCTTTGATCGACAAGATCTCTTTGTTCATACTATAATGAATTTATATTAATCTGTCATGGACTAACTGCAATGAGATTTCAGGGCCATCGTGTCAAGCAAACTATTCTGCCGGCCTTGGTGCTTCCCCTGGCGCTGTCTGCGCTTGCCCTGCTCATGTTCGCGCTCCCGTCGCTGGACTCGCGAGTGTGGGGCCAAACGATTTCCAGCGTTCGTTCATTCGATGGAGGGGTCGCACCACTGTTCAATTTGACCGGCATAGGGAATCTCTATCTCGACAATCAGGGCACGCAGGGATTTATGTACGCCCCCGGGAACAATTTTGAAACGTACAGCTTTCGGAATCCCACGACCGGTCAGGCATGGAGTGGGGCTCTGACCACGCTCGGGCCGCAATTATCGATCGGACTCATCCAAGGTGCCAACCAGAGCGGTTCTGGGCTTGTCCTCCCCGGTCCTCCCCGCCAAACCTCGCCGTTGCCATCGATCCAATCCACCATTCTCGACGACATCCCCTGACAGGATGCTGAAAAAGTCGCTCTTCTCACTCGCCCAACCCCGGCGGATACTTCACCCGCCCGCCTGAACCTGCCAAGACAGCTTCTTTGCCCAGGGACGCGCCCTTTCCCATGCAGCGTTCTCACATCGTTCAGCGCCTCAGCGTACCCCAGAGGGTACGCTGAGGCGCTTCACTCGCTCCGGCCTTGCTGAACGGTCTTTTTGAACATCCTGTAGGCGCTCCTCGTAATCCCTGACATATTGGTTGTCGATTCCCAGATCCCTCGCAATAGTTTTTCAGCCTCCTGCTAGGGAGTATTCGCCAGTTGCCAGGCGAGTGCAAGCATATAGCGGGCGGCGGTTTGAAGGATGTCCGGACTGATGGTGTCGGCGCGATCGCTTGGTCGGTGAAAGTGTGAGTGGACTCCACCGCTGACGACGGTGACAGTCGGGACACCCGCTTCTTTGAATGGGACGTGATCCCCGCCGGGAAAGAACCCGAAGAGATCGAGCTTCTCTGCAAGACCAACTGTCTGTCCTGCTTCGAGCGCCACGCTCTTTTCGAATCCTGTCACACCAATCGTCAGCCGTCCATTTCCGATTCCCGCATGGTCGATGTTGATCATGGCTTTGGTCGAGCCGATCGGCGCGACCGGTCGTTCGAGATAGAGGCGAGATCCGACGAGCCCCTGTTCCTCTCCGCTAAACGAGACGAACAAGACCGTCCGTTTGCCCCTTGCGCCTGCCTTGGCCATTGCGCGGGCGACTTCCAGCATCACGGCCGTGCCGGAGGCGTTATGGTCGGCACCGGGAAACAGCACACCAGCTTGTCGTCCGAAGTGGTCATGATGCGCGCCGATCACGAGGATCTCATGTGTCTTCTGCGGATCGTTCCCAGGCAAGAAGGCGAGCACATTCATGAGGACGCCTTCCTCTGAGCGAGTCTGCCAATCGAGAACGCCATAACGGCCAGTGTCGACCGATTGTGTGGCAGGGGGCCGATTCAGCTTCTCTTGTAATTCATGCAACAGACTTGGTTGTGCATGATCGGGAGCGGCGAGGATCTCCTCGGCCAGAGTGGTGCTGATCCAGGCTCCTGGGAGTGTTTCTGAAGGGATGGAGAGTCCATAAAAGGCACTGGGTTCTCCTGTGACGCCGCGGCGCGCCTCATAGGAGCTGAGCACTGGTCCTGTGGCTGTGAGATAGCCGAGGGCGCCTTTCTGGCGTGCGACGCGCACCTTGTCTGCGTGGCTGATGGCTCCCTTGTACTGGGCGGGTTTGCCGCGGAGAAAGATGACAATGGCGTTGGTGGTATCGACTTCGGCGTAGTCGTCGATGCCCTGCGCCGCGTCTACGATTCCGTAGCCGACAAACACAATCGGCCCGCGAACCTCTGCGGAGGGTGAATCAAGGATGGGGAGATAGTCTATCCCGAGCTGCTTGGTGAGCGAGACACTGGCTGTCGAAATGCGAAGCAAGGGGTCCGGTGCAATGTTTGGCACAGTGACCACTGTGGTCATCAATCCGGTCGCGTATCCAAGGTCCGGCCCTATAGGACTAATTGGATCGACACGAGTGCTTGCTAGTGAGAGGCCGGAAGCGAGAAATCGATCAGCGATCCACTTCGCCGAGCTGGCATCGTCCGCTGTTCCTGTTTGGCGACCGTTGAATGCAGGGCTGCTGAGCGTCGTTACGTCGGCGAGCATGCGTTCGCTTGACAGGCTGTCGAGCGCTCGAAGCCATGCCCGATGGTCCTCCTCAGATTGCGCGAAGCCCTGGGCCCCGAGGGGGAGCAGATTAAGGATAATTCCCAGGAGAGTGACCACAACAAGCGAGGGGGAGAAGCTGCGCGTCGAGTAGTTCATGCAGTGAGCCTTTCGAGGTGCCCAGAACTATAGCATAGCCTAACAGGTCCGTTGCAGAGCGGCTTCGGGCCCATGTACTATGCGAGTCCACAAGGATAGAGAATCGATGACAGGCTCAGCGCCAGAAGACCGTTTTCCGAACCGGCTCATCACAGAAGCCAGCCCCTATCTTCGGCAGCATGCGAAGAATCCGGTGGAGTGGTATCCCTGGGGCGAGGAAGCCTTGTCGCGGGCAAAAGCAGAGGACAAGCCGATTCTGTTGTCGATCGGCTACTCGGCCTGCCACTGGTGCCATGTCATGGCCTATGAATGTTTCGAAAATGTCGAGATTGCCGAGCTCATGAACCAGCATTTCATCAACGTGAAGGTCGATCGAGAAGAGCGCCCGGACCTGGATGATATCTACCAAAAGTCCGCACAGGTGTTTCTGGGACGGGGCGGTGGGTGGCCTCTGACGATGTTTCTGACGCCTGACCAGGAACCGTTTTACGGGGGGACGTATTTTCCGCCGGCGCCCCGCCATAACCTGCCGGGATTTCCCGATGTCATGCGCGGTGTCATCGAGGCCTATCGGAATCATCGAGACGATGTCCGTAAGAATGTGGAGAAAGTGAAAGCCGGGTTGCTGCGAGTCGGAACGCCGCAGCCGTCGGCCGATCCGTTGACGGATCGGTTGCTCGATGAGGCGGCCAAGAATTTAGGGCAGTTTTTCGACCCGGTCCACGGCGGATTCGGTGAGGGACCGAAATTTCCGACGGTCCCCCCGCTCAGCCTGTTGCTGCGTCAGACGACTCGGACGAAGGAGGTCTCCTATCAAGAGCAGGTGCTCTTACAGCTGAGAACCATGGCAGCCGGAGGGATCTACGATCATCTCGGCGGTGGGTTCCACCGCTACTCGGTGGACGGCCAGTGGTTAATTCCCCATTTCGAGAAGATGCTCTACGACAACGCGCAGCTGGTGCGGATCTACCTCGATGGATGGCGTCTCACCAAAGAGTATCGGTTTTGTGAGGTCGTGGAAGAGACCTTGGAGTACGTTCGTCGTGAACTCACGCATCCGGACGGCGCGTTCTTTGCTGCGCAGGATGCCGACAGTGAGGGGCATGAGGGAACCTACTTCGTCTGGGAGCCGGGAGAGATTGCCTCGGTATTGGGCGCCGACATGGCTGAGGAGTTCTGCCGGCACTATGGCGTGACGGAGAGCGGCAATTTCGAAGGCAAGAACGTGTTGAATCGGCTCGGTGGGACTCAGCTCGAGCCCGACGCACAAGAGGGGGTAGAGTCTCTGTTGCGGCCTGCCAGGATGAAGTTGCTTGCAGCACGAGAGCAACGGATGAAGCCGCAGCGGGATGACAACATTCTCACAAGTTGGAATGCGATGATGGTGTCCACGTATCTCGACGCCTATCACGCGTTTGGGGTTCCCGCCTATCTGGCGGCAGCGGAACGGGCGCTCACATTCCTGCTGGACTATGCGGTTCAGAACGGGCGAGTCTATCGTACGGTCACGGCGGGAAGGGGGCGCCTGAACGGATATCTGGACGATGCAGCCTGTCTCGCCGCTGCATTGCTGGACGCGTTTGAGGCGACGTCGCATCGGTGGTATCTGGATCAAGCCCGCGAGGTGACGGACCATCTGCTGGAGCGCTATTGGGATGAGGCGGCGGGTGGGTGTTTTTATACCAGCCGCGATCACGAAGCCCTCCTCCACCGCATGAAGTCCGGTACCGATAGCGCGATTCCATCCGGCAATGCCATTGTTGCCTTGGTCTTGTTGAGGCTCTTCTCCTTCACAAGAGAGCAGAAGTATCATGACCGGGCCGAGCACCTGCTCCGGGTGTTCCGGAGCGTGATGGAGCACAACGCATATGGCTCATCAGCCATGCTCTGCGCGTTGGATTGGTACCTGACGACGCCACAAGAGATTGTTGTTATTGGGACTCGTGGCGAGGCGATAACCGAGGCGTTGCTCTCAACCGTCCATCGACGTTATCTGCCGAATCGTGCGGTGCTGGTGGTCGAAGCTTCTCGTCGTGCCGGGGAATCCGACTTGGCGCTCGCCGCAGGGAAGACGAGTGTGAACGGGCAGCCAACGGCGTATGTCTGTCAACGTCAGACCTGTTCGTCTCCGGTGACGGAGAGCCACCAATTGGACCTGTTGTTGTAGGGAGGGTGCCATGGGCGCAGGCGATTCAGGCAAAGGATTGTACGATCACCTCTACCGCCGATTCTTCGAGAATCGCGCGTCACACCAAGGTTATGAGTTTCAGCATGCGCCCGGTGGAAGCGCTCCACTACCGGTCGTTACGTTTCGAGATCGGCTTCGATGGTGGACCTGGGGTCGGTGGCAACGGCTGAAGGTCATCTTGGCGGCGCGAGACCGGTTTCAGCAGGACATTCTCGATATCAAGAAGCAACCACCGAAGAAAGAAGAAGATCGAGAGGATAGAGGTGAGCGAACGTGGCGTAAGCCTGAAGCCTAGGTGCATCGGCATGGTCTACGTGGTACTTGCCTTGGCCGTGATCGCCGGTGAGTGGAGCTTCTGTGTCGAGTGGTCCCAAGCCATTCAGTCAGAGAGCCAGACGGAAAAAGAAGCCAACTTGAAAGGTCAGGCCCAAGGGGGGTTGTTTAATCGGTGGACCTTCGACCAACAGAAGGCTGGCGAGGCTCCTGCCGGATTCTCGATGTTGGGGTTTGGCGAGGGGCCAGCTGCGGACTGGACGATCAAGGCGGATATCGATGCCCCCTCGGCGGCCAACATTCTGGTGGTGAATTCATCGTGCCAGGCCGTGACCTGTTACCGTTTGATCGTCGCCAACGGGTTTCAGTATGAATATCCAGATGTGTCGGTCAGGATGCGATTTCCCGTCGACGTTTCGACGGGAGTGGGAGGAGTGGTGTTTGGGGTGAGGGATGCCATGCACTTCTATGCAGCAGTGGTCGATCTTGCGACGAAGACGCTGGAAGTGAGTCGGGTGGTGGATGGAAAGGAGACAAGACTAGGGCGGTCGTCGATTACGCCCAAGGCAGTCCCCTGGCATACGCTACGAATCCAGCGGAATACCATTTTTAGCAAGGACTTTATCGAAACCTTCTTTGACGGGCAGCTCGTCGTGACGGTTGAAGATCAGTCGCTGGCGATCGGTCAAGTTGGGCTCCTGGTTCGCGGACAAACAGTGCTAGATTTTGATAGCTTGCACGCCATTCCACTTTTTTCGCAGCGTCCGCTTTCTGCCCCCGCTGCCTATTAGATGGACGCACGGCATCGCGCGTGCGCGATTGTGTTGTCGCTTGCATTTGAGGGGGCTGAGGAGTAGAATACAACTTGTGTATCATCGCGAAAGGCCTGGTGGTGATACCACAGAGAGTGACAAGGCCTAAGACAGTTGTTGTTTTGGTTCTGCCCGGGAATTTGATCGGAAGCCAGCCTTGAGCCGCCATGGTGTTTGCGTCTTCGGCCCATTCCTTCCTCACTTTGTTCTCGAGTCCAAGACAACACATATTCTCAAAGGAGGAGCCCAATGGGTTCGAAGATTTATGTCGGGGGTTTGCCGTATTCCACAACTGAGCAGCAGCTGAGCGATCTGTTTGCTATTCATGGGGCGGTGACATCATCCCGGATTATCACAGATAAGTTCACTGGCCAGTCCCGCGGATTTGGATTTGTGGAGATGTCCTCGGATTCGGAAGCGCAGGCGGCGATCACCGCGCTGAACGGCACTGAGTTGGGCGGCCGCACCTTGACCGTCAACGAAGCGCGTCCCCAGGAGCCACGTTCTGGTGGCGGCGGTGGCGGCCGCGGTGGGTCTGGTGGCGACCGGTACTAAGCCGTAACGAGTGTTTCACACGTCGGGGCTGCCAATCCGGCAGCCCCGCTATTTCCTTCCTAGAATTGCCCATCAATTCGATGCGATTCTCGGCCCTCTGACCAGGCCGACCGTGCAGTCCCAGGAAGTGTGCCCCATATAAGGAGTCTTAATGCCTACGTTTGCTGATATGAATCTACACCAGTCCCTTGCCCAGCGCCTGATACAGGCGGGCCTGACGATACCCACGCCGGTGCAGCAGGCTGCCATTCCACTGGCGCTGAAAGGCCGGGATATTATGGCGCAAGCCAAAACCGGGAGCGGGAAAACACTGGCGTTTTTGCTGCCGATTATCGAGCGGGCCATGCAACGGGAGGCCTCTGCGCCCGCGCCTGGCCCCTATACCAAGTCCGGACCAAGTCATGCTTCCGGACCAAAGTTTTTAGTGCTGGCGCCCACGCGAGAACTGGCGCTCCAGATCGAAATGGAGCTACGCAAGTATGCCCCGATGTCCGTGACCTCCTTGTCGGTGTACGGCGGGACGCCGATCGAGCGCCAGTACCGTGCGCTGCAACGACCGCCGATGGTGGTGGTTGGTACGCCAGGGCGGTTGCTCGACTTGGCTGGCTCCGGTCACTTGCGTCTTGGCGGGGTGACGTTTTTCGTGATGGATGAGGCCGATCAGATGTTGGATCGCGGGTTCCTGCGGGACATTCAACGGATCATTCGTCTCCTCCCAGCTGAGCGCCAGACGCTGCTTTTCTCCGCGACATTTTCGGGGGACATTCAGACGCTCGCACAGAGCATGCAGCGCGATCCCGCTCGCATCTCTGTCGATCCAGGGATCAGCACCCCGACTACGATCGTGCATGCCTACTATGTCGTACCGGGGGATCAGGTGCGTACGCAACTCGTGCATACGTTGCTCCAGACCGTGAAGGGTGGGGAACGGTCGATGGTGTTTTGTGATCAAAAGTATAAGGTGCGACGCTTGGCGGCCCATTTGGGTGGAGAACCGGCTTCGGTCGGTGCGTTGACCGGCAACCACAGCCAAGCGCAGCGGGAACGGACGCTCGGTGCCTTTCGGGCCGGCCGACTTCGTTCGCTCGTGGCGACCGATGTGGCAGCCAGAGGCCTCGATATTCAGGATGTGGCCCAGGTCATTCACTATGAATTACCGACCAATCCGAATTCATACGTCCATCGGACAGGGCGGACGGGTCGAGCAGAGAAGGAAGGGGCGACCTTCTTGATTCTGTCTCAGTCCGAAGAGCGAGAGTATCTTCGAATGGTGAGACAGTTAAAAATCGAGACGAGGAAACTCGCGCTTCCCGTGTTTGCTGCTCTCCCGTCTCCAGCCCCTATGCCGGTCAGCGAAGAACAGTCTCATCGCCAGCGGCCCCACCGAAGTGCGGAACCATCAGGCCGGCGATTCCGCGAGGGCGAGAACCGGGGACCAGTTCACAGACAGGGAGCCGCGGTCGGTGCGTCTAGGCACTCACGATATTAAGAAACCCTGATGCCGCCGACCTCGGAAGGGGCCGGTGGTGTCTCGTGGGTCTGTCAATGTCTGCCTCGCGTGCGCGCTGTTGTGCGCAGTGCAGTTTTCGATGGTAAGATAACGGCCGAAAGGTCGTTCCATGCCGCTGTTTCAACTCGAAGCCCCATTCAAGCCCTGCGGAGATCAAGGCCAGGCCATCGACAAGTTGGTGGCCGGGATTGCGGCTGGCCGGAAGCATCAAACGCTGCTTGGCGTCACCGGATCCGGCAAGACGTTTACCATGGCCAATGTGGTCGCGCAGGTACAGAAGCCCACCTTGGTTCTGGTCCATAACAAGACGCTGGCCGGTCAGCTTTACCAAGAGTTCAAACAGTTCTTCCCCCACAACGCGGTGGAGTATTTCGTCAGCTACTACGATTACTACCAGCCGGAAGCCTATATCCCCCAAAGCAATACCTACATTGCCAAGGACGCATCCGTCAACGATGCGATCGATCAGATGCGGCATGCGGCGACGGCCGCTCTGCTCCAACGGAGCGACGTGCTGATCGTCTCGTCGGTCTCCTGTATTTACGGCCTGGGGTCGCCGGAGGTCTATCACGAGATGGTGGTCTTCCTCGAAGAGGGAATGGAGATTCGGCGGGAAAAGATTCTGGCTAAACTGGTCGAGATTCAATATGCCCGCAACGACATGGATTTCCACCGCGGAACCTTCCGTGCCCGCGGCGACGTCATCGAGATTTTTCCGGCTTCGAATGAAGCGGTGTCCGTGCGGATCGAGTTGTTTGGTGACGTGGTCGATGCCATTCACGAAATTGATCCGCTCACGGGGAAATCGCTCAGGAAGCTTCCGAAAGTCGCTGTCTATCCGAACACGCACTATCTCATTGCTCCGGATCGGTATGAGCGGGCGATTACAGGCATCGAAGAAGAGCTGGATGAACGCGTCGCCTATTTTAAGAAACAGAATCAGCTCGTGGAGGCCCAGCGGATTGCGCAGCGCACCAAGTTCGACCTCGAAATGATTCGGGCGATGGGGTACTGCCATGGCATCGAGAACTACTCGCGGCATCTCAGTGGCCGCGCGCCCGGTGAGCAGCCTCCGACGCTCATCGACTATTTCCCCAAAGACTTTCTGCTGATCGTCGACGAATCCCACGCGACGATTCCCCAGGTGGGTGGGATGTACGAGGGCGACTATTCCCGGAAGCGTACATTGGTCGAGTACGGATTCCGGTTGCCGTCGGCGATCGATAACCGCCCGCTCACGTTTGCCGAATTTGAGCGCTGTCTCATGCAGGTGGTGTGCGTCTCCGCGACACCAGGCCCCTATGAGCTGGGGCATGCGGCTGGAGAGGTTGTCGAGCAGATCCTTCGCCCGACCGGTCTGATGGATCCGGTCATCGAAGTTCGACCGGCTAAAGGGCAGGTGGATCATCTCCTCGGCGAAGTGCGGACTGAAGTGGCGCAGGGAGGACGTGTGCTGATCACCACCTTGACCAAGCGTATGGCGGAGGATTTGAGCGAGTACTATCACGATCTCGGTATCAAGGTGCGGTATCTGCACTCTGACATCAAGACCTTGGAGCGGGCTGAAATCATACGCGATCTGCGGCGCGGGGTTTTCGACGTGCTCGTGGGGATCAATCTCCTGCGTGAAGGGCTGGACCTCCCCGAGGTCTCCCTGGTGGCGATTCTCGATGCGGACAAAGAAGGATATCTTCGGTCCTATCGATCGTTGATCCAGACGGCTGGACGGGCAGCAAGAAACGTACAGGGCCATGTGATTTTGTACGGTGATGTCGTCACTGGTTCTATGCAAATGGCAATCGACGAGACCGGACGTCGGCGCACGATTCAGGCTGAGTATAATGCCAGACATGGCATCGTGCCTACGAGCATCAAGAAGGATGTCCTGTCACTCGAATATGCCACGGCGGACATGGATAATGTGCAACTGGATTTGGCCGCGGAGTCGCCGGCCAGCTATGGAACGGGGGAAGCGACCGAACAGATCATCAAACGGCTGGAAATGGAAATGAAAGCCGCCGCCAAGGAGTTGGAGTTTGAACGGGCCGCGGCGCTACGAAACAAGCTTCGCGCGTTGAAGCTGAGAGAGCTAGAGTTGAAGCCAGAGGTCTAGCCTCCTGCTAGACGTTCTTGTACAGGTAGATTCCGAGGAACATGCCGAGGAGACTGAGGAGGTTGATTTTTAGGACGAAGCCAATGGTGAACTTAAGGAGGACCAGATCGATGGTCAGCGGCTCGGTGATACCGAGGACATAGTTGGTGGCGAAGACCGTTTGAATTGTGCCATGTGGGGCCATGACCCGGAGGATTTCTCCCAGTACTCCGCCCAATAGTCCACCGATGAGCACGAAAATGAGTAGAATCCAAGGTGATTTTTTCACGGTACCTGTCCCATAGCTCGCTGTGTAGTCTCACGGAGATATCGACGGACCTTAGCGAAAGGCCTACCACATGTCAATAAAATGCACGACTCCGGTAGTGGGTCAGTTTGAAATAGTTTCTGTCAAATTTGGCAGAAGCTATTTCAAACTGACCCACTACCACGCCTCCTCTCTCTTGACTTCATCCCGCCTCGTCCTTTAAACTTCCCGGTGCTCTTTTGCTAGAGTTTTCGAGGTGATCGGAGATCTGGGGTTAAGGCTTCGATCGCCTTTTTCTTTGTGGCGCTATGCTGGACTCTCTCAGCGAAAAATTCGAGAAGATCTTCAAGAAGCTGCGCGGTTCTGGGGTCCTCACCGAACAGAACATCGCGGAAGCTTTGAAGGAAGTTCGCCTCGCGTTGCTCGAAGCCGACGTCAACTTCAAGATCGTCAAGGACTTCATCGAGCGGGTTCGCGAAAAGGCAGTTGGGCAGGAAGTCCTCCAGAGCTTGACCCCTGGTCATCAGGTCGTCAAGGTCGTGTGGGATGAGCTGCGGGAGATGATGGGCCGCGAGCGAGCCGGTCTGGCTCTGGCCTCGAATCCCCCTACTGTCGTCATGATGGTCGGGCTTCAAGGTGCTGGAAAGACGACGACCTGCGGCAAGCTCGGGCGGTACTTCAAGGCTCAAGGGAAACGGGTTCTCTTGGTTGGAGCGGATCCTCGTCGTCCGGCAGCCGGCGACCAGTTGGCGAGTCTGGGGCGCGACCTTGAGATCGACGTGCATCGAGTCGATCAGGCACAGGCTGCCCAAGCGGATGTCGTTCGCATCTGCCAGGCTGGTGTGGAACGGGGACGAGAGCAGGGGTACGATCTCGTCGTACTGGATACTGGTGGGCGTCTCCACATCGATGATGAGTTGATGGGGGAATTGGTGGCGGTGAGAACCGCCGTGCAACCGCACGAAGTTCTCTTGGTGGCAGATGCCATGACGGGCCAAGATGCGGTCACGATGGCGAGCCAGTTCGATCAACGTATCGGACTGACCGGAGTCATTCTGACAAAAGTTGAAGGCGATGCCCGTGGCGGGGCGGTGCTGTCTATCCGGGCGGTGACCGGCAAGCCGATCAAGTTCTTGGGCATAGGCGAGAAGCTTGATGCGCTTGAGTTGTTTCATCCCGATCGGATGGCCTCGCGCATCCTCGGAATGGGCGACGTGCTCTCGCTGATCGAAAAGGCCCAAGAAACCTTTACGCTCGAGCAGGCGGAGGATGCGCAGAAGCGACTGACCAGCAATACCCTCACGCTGGAGGGTTTTCGTGCTCAGCTGGGGCAGGTCAGTCGCATGGGTTCGTTAGATCAGATTTTGGGGATGCTGCCAGGCGGTCAGAAACTCAAGGGGGCGATGGAAGGGCAGATGCCCGAACGAGAGATGAAACGAGTCACGGCCATGATTGACTCGATGACAATTCGCGAGCGGCGCGATCATACGCTCATCAATGGAAGCCGAAAAAAGCGGATTGCCCGCGGAAGCGGGACGAAGGTGGAAGAGGTGAATCGATTGATTAAACAGTTTCTCTCGGCGAGAAAAATCGCCAAGGCTATGGCAGGGTCGGGAGGGCGCCGTCAGCTGGCGCAACTTCTGCGCTCCAGGTAAGGGTCGATCACAATCATCACGGGTGTTTTGACAGAAGGAGGAATCTAGTGGCTGTTCATTTGAGATTAACGAGGACAGGACGACACAAGCGACCGCTTTACCGCGTCGTGGCAGCGGACTCTCGGAAGCCGCGCGACGGGCGATTTCTGGAAATTCTTGGGATTTTTGATCCTTTAAAGGAACCGGCGGTGCCGGAGCTGAAGCAGGAGCGGGTGTTGAGTTGGTTGCGCCAGGGAGCCCAGCCGACGGTCACGGTGAGGACGTTGCTTCGCCGATGTGGCGTATGGAAACAGTTTGAGGCGGAGAAAGCGGCGGAGAAAGCGGCGAAGAAGAAGGGCGCTTAGGACGTGACAACGGCTCACGCAGATCTTGTAACGATTGGCAAGATCGAGCGTCACTTTGGCGTGCGGGGTGAGTTCAAGGTGCGATCGTTGAGCGATGTGCCTGGTCGGTTGGACCACCTAAAGCAGGTTCATATTTTGGAGCCGACGGGACAGATGGTCGACAGGACCGTGACGCATGTTCGGCGCGCCGGCTCGAGCTATATCATGGGTCTTGCGGGTGTGACGACGCCGGAGGAAGCCGGGATGCTGCGCGGGGGGTTGATCCAAGTGCCACGCCGCCCAGCGGCGACGTTGGCTGCAGACGTGTATTTTGAGTGTGACCTCATCGGGATGACGGTCGAGAACGAGCGGGGCGACGAGGTCGGAGTGCTGGAGACGGTTTGGGAGATACCGGATAATCACGTCTTCGTCGTTCGCAAGGGGNNCCGAGGAAGTCCTCATTCCGGCCGCGAAGAGTTTTGTGACTTCGGTGGATCTCGTGCGCCGCAAGATGATGGTTCGTGGGATTGACGACTTGGTTGAGGATCGCCATGCGGTGTGACATTCTGACACTGTTTCCCGACATGGTGACGCCGGTGCTCGCCCAGAGCATTCTCAAACGAGCACAGGGAAAAGGTCTCTTACACGTTCAGGTGCGTAACTTGCGCGACTACACGCTTGATCGCCACAAGGTGGCGGACGATGTGCCCTATGGCGGAGGGGCCGGGATGGTGATGAAAGCCGAGCCCATCTTGTGCGCGGTGGAACAGATTCAGGCCGACTATGCACGGGCCGGTGAACAGGTTCGGTTGTTGTTTCCGTCCCCGCACGGTCGCCCGTTCACGCAGGCCTATGCGAAAGATCTGGCGGCTGATCCACGTCGGCTCGTCATTCTCTGTGGCCACTACGAGGGGGTTGATGAACGAGTGCGGCTCGCCTTGCACCCGGAAGAAATTTCCGTCGGGGATTATGTGCTGACCGGAGGCGAGTTACCGGCGCTGGTGCTCATCGACGCTGCAGCCCGTTTGGTCCCCGGCGTCTTGGGTGATCCGGAGTCGATCGAGGAAGAGTCGTTCACGGATGCGTTGCTCGAATATCCGCACTATACGAGACCGGCGGAGGTTCGAGGGATGCCCGTGCCAGAGGTGTTGCTTTCAGGACATCACGAGGCCATTCGTCTGTGGCGTCGTAAGGAAGCCCTGCGAAGCACCTATCAGAGACGGCCGGATCTTTTGCAAGATCGGGTTTTGAGTCTCGAAGATCAACAATTACTAGACGAACTTACTCGTGAAGGCGTGGTGGACATGCCTGTTCGATGTGGGGAGGAGGGGTAGTCTCATGAATCGGTTGGAACGGATACAGCAGTCTTTTACGAAGAAGTCGGCGCCCAGTTTTGAAATTGGAGACACCGTCCGCGTGCACGTGAAAGTGGTCGAAGGGGAAAAAGAGCGCATTCAGGTGTTCGAGGGTGCGGTGATCGCCCGTAAAGGGTTGCTGAACACAGAGACCTTCACGGTGCGCAAAGTCTCCTACGGCGTCGGCGTGGAACGAATTTTCCCGCTTCATTCGCCGATCGTCACACGCGTCGAGGTCATGCGCCAGGGGAAGGTGCGTCGGGCCAAGCTGTATTATCTCCGAGGGAAGAAGGGCAAGTTTGCCAAGGTCGAAGATCGGGAGTTCGTCGCGAGTGTAAAGGGGCAGCCCGGGGTCACCCGTAAGGTCAAAGAGCCGGCCGAAGCCGCCTCGACTTCGAAGCCCTAGCAGACTGGCAAACACTCTGTTGGTACGCAAGAACTTCGATGGTCGGCACGTGTGGCACAAGCCCGGTCTGTCTGGTTAGTCTCATTCAACCAAACACACCAGACAGACCGAACAGACCAAATGAACAAGACAGGCTGGCGGACTTTTTCAGCATTCTGCTAGTCTCATTCCCTGGTTTCGCCGACCACGAGTGTCAGGTGCCCTTTCAACGGATGCATCGCGGGGCCACATCGTGGGACCTACCGACGAATTTGAATTGGAAGCCCGGCGGCGTGGCTATCGCCGCATTGCCGGTGTGGATGAAGCCGGACGGGGTCCTCTGGCGGGCCCTGTCGTCGCGGCGGCGGTGATCCTGCCCTCTCGTTGCCGCTTGGTCGGTGTCGACGATTCCAAACAAGTCTCTGAGTCTGAGCGAGCACGACTCTACGAGGTGATTGTCGAGCGGGCACGTGGTGTCGGTGTAGGGGTCGCTACAGAGCAGGAGGTCGACTGCCTCAATATTTTGGAAGCTACTCGCCTCGCCATGCGTCGCGCGCTGGCATCGCTGGCTTCCCCGGCGGACTGCCTCTTGATTGATGCCGTGACATTGTCGGATCTCGCCATTCCTTCACGATCTATCATTAAAGGTGATACGTTGTCGCTCTCGATTGCCGCCGCGTCGATCGTGGCCAAAGTCACGCGTGATCGCATGATGGTGGCGTATCACCAGGCCTATCCTGAGTATAATTTTCTCTCCCATAAAGGGTATGGGACAGAAGAGCATTTGCAACGGCTCGCTCAACATGGTCCCTGCGCGATTCATCGGCGCACGTTCGCTCCGGTCGCACAGCTCTTGAGAGGCCACGAGGGCGCGTGGCCCCTTTCGCGGACCGGTCTGGGCAAATCTTCACGGACGATTCAGTGACTATCCTTGACCCCCGGAGGCTTTTTGGGCAGGAAGGGGAATCGGCGGCAGAGCAGTATCTGCGGCACAAGGGGTATCGGATCGTGGCACGCAATCTTCGTTCGTCGGTGGGGGAGCTGGATTTAGTGGCTGAAGACGGTCAGGTGCTGGTCTTTGTCGAGGTGATGGCGCGTCGCACCGACGCGTTCGGCGGAGCCATCCATGCCGTCCATCAACGGAAGCAGGAGAAGTTGATCCAGTTGGCAGCCCAGTATTTGGCCCGGCACCATCTCAAGGATCGACCGTGCCGATTCGATGTCGTTTTGCTGCAAGGCACGGACGCCGTCGCTTCGCAGATCGAGCATATTCAGAATGCGTTCGAAGTCCCCGGGGACGATCTCCGCTGGTAATGTGGACGATGATTCAATTAATCCACGTCTCGAAACAGTACGATCAGCGGCCGGCGCTCTCAGACGTTACCCTCGAGATCGACAAAGGGGAATTTGTCCTGCTCATGGGGCCCAGCGGAGCGGGCAAGTCGACGCTGTTGCGGATGCTTATCGGGGCCGAACGGCCCGATGAGGGACAGATCTTCGTCCACCAGAAAAACGTGACGATGCTCAAGCCGTCTGACATTCCGTATCTGCGCCGCAAGGTGGGAACGGTGTTTCAAGACTTTCGGTTGTTACCGAAGAAGTCCGTCTTTGACAATGTGGCGCTGCCTTTGCTGGTGCAAGGAATTTCTTCTGCCGACATTCGTCGGAAAGTCACGGAGGCGTTACGGGCGGTCGGTGTCGAGCATAAGCGAGATCAGCTTCCTGCGGGCCTCTCGACGGGAGAGCAGCAGCGGGTCTGCATCGCACGCGCGATTGTGAATGGTCCGGTCGTCTTGTTGGCGGACGAGCCGACGGGCAATTTAGACCCTGCCCTGACGGCCGAGATCATCGAACTGTTTAAACTCATTAACGCGCGCGGCACCACCGTCGTGGTGGCGACACATGATCCCCTGGTCATGGCGCAGGTGAATCGGCGGGTGCTCACATTGTCGCAGGGCCGGTTGTTGCCGGAACAGCGGGTGCTGGTGTGAGGACGCTCTCGTATCTCCTCAGAGAATCCTGGGTCAATATGCGGACCAACCGGACGACGACGATGGTCGCCATCTTGACCACGGCCTTTACGTTGGCCTGCGTCGGCATCTTCTTGCTGCTCTATGTCAATTTGCGGGCGGCGGCCGGATGGCTTCAGGACGATATCAAGATCATGGTGTATCTTGATGATCGGCTCGCTTCCGATTCGGTCGTTGAGGTGGAGCAAAATTTGCGGGGCGATCGTGCTGTCACCTCACTGCTGTTTATCTCGAAAGAGCAGGCGCTGGGAGAGTTCAAGGCGCAATTTCCTTCGGAGTCTCACTTGCTTGATGGGCTGGGCCAGAATCCCTTACCGGCCTCCTTCGTGGTGGCACTCAGCCCCTCGTTTCGTTCGCCGGACGCGGTCAAGCGATGGGCGGAACGGGTCAGGCAGGTCGCTGGCGTCTCCAAGGTTGACTATAATCAAGATTGGATCGACGCCCTCGCGATGGTGATTCGATCGATTGAATTGGTCGCCATCGGCATCGGTGTCATTCTCTCGGCGGCTGCTGTGACCATTATCGCGAATACTATTCGCCTCACACTGTTCGCCCGACGGGATGAGATTGCCATTTTGCGTCTTATCGGGGCCACGACCAGCTTTATTCGTATTCCATATCTATTGGAGGGCGCCGTGCTTGGTGCCTTGGGCAGTGCACTTTCGTTGGTCATGCTCAAGTTCATGTACGAATTGTTTCGGCAGCAAATGCGAACGACAGGACGATTTGCCGGGCTCGACAATCTCATGTCATTCTTTCCCCCGTCAGTCTGTCTTGCCCTGATTGCGGTGGGGATGGGGCTGGGGTTTGCAGGCAGCTTCGTGTCGATCCGGCGTTTCGGCGAGGCCAAGGCATGAGGTGCTGGGCGGGACTCAGGGTCGGAGTCATGATCTGGGGGCTGCTGGGTCTTTTCTGGGCAACGGTTGCGGTTGCCGATCCGATCACCGACAAGATTGAGAAAGAACGCAAGGTCCTCGAACAACTCAAAGATCAGATCGAAGAGGCACGCAAGCAGGCCGATAAAGCAGGGAAAAAGCGAGAGTCTCTCTTGCAGGGGATTCAGACACTCGATGAACGTGTGCTGCATTACCGGCAGGCGCACCAAGAGATTAGCCGGAAGTTGCGGAAAAAAGACCAAGAAATCGAAGTCATCAATGAGCAGTTAGCTGGTTTGCGGGTCAGTGTGCGAGAACGTCGGGATGCGATTTTGGCGCGATTGCGGGTCCAATATATGGAGGGACGCTTCGGGTATTGGAAAACCTTGCTTACCTCGGACTCGTATGGGGATTTTCAGCGGCGGCTCCAGTATCTTTCGGCCGTATCCGAACGGGATTATGCCCTCATGGGCACGTTTCGAGCTGATATGACCCGTATGGAACAGGCGGAGCGGCAGCGGGAAGAAGCACGGGTCGGGATGCTGTCCTACAAGCAAAGTACCGAGAAGCAGCTGACTGAGATGAAATCAGTTAAGAAAGAAAAGAAGGTCTATCTCACCAAGATCACGCATGAAAAAGAGTCCTACGAACATGCCCTCCAAGAATTAGAACGGTCTGCGTCACGTATCGACAGTCTGTTGCGCGAGTTGGAGACTCGCCGTCGTGCGGCTGCGGTTCGACCTCCGACCGGGGGGATTGCCCCTCGTGGGGTGAAGGGCGCACTGCCGTGGCCGGCTGATGGTAGCATTATCTCCTTCTTCGGCCGCCAGAAACATCCGACCTTCAATACCTATGTGCAGCGCAGAGGTATCGAAATTAAGACGGTCGAGGGGAGCGCCATTCACGCGGTGATGTCGGGGTCCGTCGTTTACGCAGACTGGCTGAAAGGGTACGGACTCGTTATAATCCTTGATCACGCGAATGGGTTCTTTTCGCTGTATGCCCATGCTTCGAAGATTCTTGCGACGGTGGGCGCGCAGGTGGGAGCCGGGCAAGCGATCGGCGAAACAGGCGACACAGGCATGACGGGTGAAAATACTCTATACTTTGAGTTACGCGAGGGCGCAGAACCGTTGGATCCCCTCCAATGGTTAGCGAGGCGATAGGGAACGGGAAGAGGAAAGGACGTTACATGATGGAACAGGATCCCAAACGACGATTCTGGATGTTAGGCCCGATGGTTGTGGTGGCGTTGGTCTTGGGCGTGCTGCTCGGCAAGGGGTGGGAGCGGACCGGGCATGCCACGGAAACCTACGAAGAGTTGAAGACGTTCTCCGAGGTGCTGACCCAAGTTCAGAAGAGTTACGTCGACGAAACGAAGGTGAAGGACCTTGTCCAGGGGGCCATTCGTGGGATGCTCTCAACCCTCGATCCGCATTCAGCTTACATGACGCCGGACATGTATAAGGAAATGCAGGTTGAAACGAAGGGTGAGTTCGGGGGCGTGGGTATCCAGATCGGCGTGAAGGAGAACCGTTTGGCGGTGATCGCGCCCATTGAGGGTACGCCGGCCTACCGAGCCGGGATCAAGTCAGGTGATTTCATTACCAAGGTGAACGACGAGACGACCAAGGACCTTACGTTAATGGATGCGGTCCAGAAGATGCGTGGCCCCAAGGGCTCGAAGGTCAATTTGACGATTCAGCGGGATGGGACTCCCGATCCACTCCAATTTACGCTGGTCCGCGATACCATTAAGATTGAGAGCGTGAAGTCGAAGGTGTTGGACAATATCGGGTACGTTCGGTTGACGCAATTCCAAGAATCGACGGGGCGGGATTTGAGCAAGGTGCTCAAACAGTTCAAAGACCAGAAGCTCCAATCAACAATCCTGGACCTCCGCAACAATCCCGGTGGACTGCTGACTGCGTCCGTTGAGGTCTCCGAGCAGTTTCTCCCAGGCGGCAAGCTAGTGGTCTATACCAAAGGACGTGAAAGTAAGAAGGACGAGTGGATCGCCAAGGGGAAAGATCAGATGGACGATTCGCCCATGATTATTCTGATCAATGAAGGATCGGCGAGTGCGTCTGAGATCGTGGCCGGTGCATTGCAAGACTATGGGCGTGCGGTGATTGTCGGCACGACCTCGTTCGGCAAAGGATCGGTGCAAACGATTCTCCCGCTGGGAGATGGGTCCGGGCTCCGTCTCACGACGGCGAAGTATTACACGCCGAAAGGACGTTCGATTCAATCAACCGGTATTACGCCTGATATTGTCGTGAAGGCCCAACCGCCAACCGTTATCGCCAAGGCAGGCGAGACGAAGTCTGGTGAAAAGGAAGGGGAGTCAAAACAGGCTAAGCCTACGGTCGTACCGGGGAAAGATCAGCCGGCTCAGAATGGCAAAGGACAGGAAGAGGGCACGCCGAAGAACGGTACGATGCCTCAACTTCCTCCCGTTGATGCCTCAGGTGAGCCCTCGCTTGAGCAGGATGTTCAACTCCAAAAAGCGGTCGAGATGCTGAAGACGTGGAAGATCTTCAAGGAGCTTCCTCGCGCTTCTTAATGGGGGGTTGCTGTCGTGAGGCGGTGATCGCCTCCAGCAGTCGTTCTTCCGATCCTGCGAACCCCGGAACGGTGCGCAGCATGTGCGATCGCACCAGCTGTTCCAGATCGGTCAATGTGGTGATGCACAGGCGGGTGTAGAGGTACGCCACGAGTGATTCGGACAGCCCCGGGAGCTGTGCCCAGGCTATCACCGTGTCTGGAAGCGGTGTCCGTAAGGCTTCATAGGCCTGGATCGTTCCAGTTCTGAGAAACTCTTCAATCTTGTCCGACAGGTCCCGGCCGATTCCATCAATGTCTTCCAACGCCTGCCGTGAGGCGACGTCTGCAATATCTTCCTCCAAGGCTTCGATGGCATCCGCTGCCTTCCGATAGGCTCTGACCCGATAGGGGTTCGCCCGCTGGGCGGCTAAGCGCTCGGCGATCGATCGAAAGATGGTTGCGACTTGCTGGTTGTGTTGAGGGGTAGACATCATGGGCCGTGGTAACGTTATTCTGACGTGGTCATGGATGCGGAGGCAAGGGGATAGGCAAGACCTGGTTTATTGACATTAGGAATTCTGCTCCCATAGGATGAGTGACGATGGCGGAGGCGATTCAGATTCAGGTGAACGGTGAACAGCGGAGCTGTCGGGCTGATGCCACTGTGGGGGATTTGCTGCGTGAACTCGCCGTCAAGACCGAGCGTGTGGCGGTGGAGCTGAATTTAGAAATCCTAGATCGCAAGGACTTCGATCACCGAAGTCTGAAACCAGGGGATCGAGTCGAAATCTTGAGCTTCATCGGCGGGGGTGCGGAAGAATTACGTCATTGACGAGTGAGTCATTGTTACATTGGGCTAGGCTCATGCATTGAACCAATCGTCAATGAATTTGGATAAACTCTAAGAGGACATCATGGTGGACGATCGATTGAGTATCGCGGGGCATGAATTCAAATCCCGCCTCTGGGTTGGGACCGGGAAGTATAAAGACTTTGCCGAAACCAAGAAAGCCATTGATGCGTCGGGAGCCGATGTGGTGACGGTGGCGGTGCGGCGTGTCAATATTACCGATCGCTCCAAAGAGAACCTCCTCGACTATCTTGACCCGAAGAAGTACACCATTCTTCCCAACACCGCCGGCTGTTACAACGTGGAAGATGCCGTGCGCTATGCCCGCTTGGCCAGGGCCGCAGGCGTGTCCGATTTGATCAAGCTGGAAGTGCTTGGCGACGAGAGGACCCTCTTCCCCGATACGGCTGGATTGATCGAGGCGGCCAAGATTTTGATCAAGGAAGGTTTTATTGTGCTCCCCTATACGAATGACGATCCCATCGTGGCCCAGAAGCTCGTCGACATCGGGTGCCCTGTCGTCATGCCGTTGGCGGCGCCGATTGGATCGGGACTCGGTATCCGCAATCCGTATAACTTAAAGATCATCATGGAAATGATTAAAGTGCCGATCATCGTGGATGCCGGCGTCGGGACCGCGTCCGATGCCGCCTTTGCGATGGAATTGGGGGCGGACGCGGTACTCATGAACACAGCTATTGCAGGGGCCCAAAATCCCATTGCCATGGCCGAGGCGATGAAATACGCGGTGTATGCCGGACGGCTGGCGTACAAAGCCGGACGAATCCCACGAAAACTATATGCCACGGCCAGTAGCCCCATCGAGGGCATGCTCTGAACGGTGACTACCCGCCGAATGTTTTCATATGCCACAGCTTGAATCGCGTCTGTTTCTGGTGACGGATCGCCATCAGACCAACGGGCGCTCGTTGGTCCCCCTTCTGCAGCGGGTGCTCACAGCCGCGGCACCTGCGGTTCAACTCCGTGAGCGGGATCTCTCAGCCAGGGAACTCGTGACGCTTGCGCGTGAGGTGCAGGCCGTGACGGCCTCGCGCAGGTCCCACCTCCTCATCAATGATCGGATCGATGTCGCGTTGGCGCTGGAAGGAGTCGGCGTCAATTTGCGCAGCAATAGTCTGCCTGTGTCGGTCGCACGGCAGTTGCTGGGAGCGCGGCGTCTCCTGGGTATTTCCGTGCATGCGGTAGAGGAGGCGGTGCAGGCGGAGTTGCAGGGCGCAGACTACGTTATCCTTGGCCCGATCTACGAGACGCCATCCAAACAGATGTTCGGCCCGCCGCTCGGTATTCACACCCTTGAGAAGGCTTGTCGGCTGGTCCGTATCCCGATTATCGGGATTGGCGGAGTGACGGTGGCGCGTGCGCGTGAGATGCGGTGTGCCGGGGCATTCGGTGTGGCGGTGATCACGGCGATTCTCGGCGCGGCCGATGTGGAGTCGGCGACGCGGGAGTTACTCGATGCCGTGATGCTTTTACCATGATGTGCGTCACGCACGACCATCGCGTTGCAGGATGCCGTCGTCCGGTTGACCACCCCAGGAACGGATGATAGAATCCGCGAAGACAAGGACTTCTCGATTTAGTAAGGGGTTTGCTTTCTTCGAGTGGCGCCATGGATGGCAAGAAAGAAAGTCCGAGTCGATTCCGGTCTCTCCGAGATTCCGTCACGCACATCACGAAGCGGTTGACTGAAGGAGAAGCGGACGTGGCACAACGCAACGACGAACATGTTCGCGAGGTTGAAAAGCTTCGTGTGCAGATCCAGTCGATGGAAGAAGAAATCCGTCGGCTGTACCAATCCCGCTACCAGCTCGACCAAGCCACCAAACAGAACGAGAAGCTTGTCACCACGCTCCAGGAAGCGAAGGTGCAGATCGAAGCATTGCGTGCCGAAGTTGAGAAACTGACTGCGCCTCCCTCGGCATACGCCATCTTTTCCAGTCTCAATGCTGACGGAACCGGAAATGTCTATGTGTCTGGACGGAAGATGAAAGTCAGTGTGCACCCGTCGATCGATGTGAAGGCGATGCGTAAGGGGCAGGAAGTGGTCCTGAATGAAGCGTTGAACCTCATTGAGGTCAAGGGCTTCGACATCCAGGGCGAAGTCGTGCGGCTTAAAGACGTGCTGGAAGGTAACCGTGCCCTGGTGACGCTGCATTTCGACGAAGAAAAGGTTGCAGAACTCGGTGACCCGCTGCTGGCCGAACGATTGAGCGTCGGCGACCATCTGCTCTACGATCCTCGCTCCGGCTATGTCGTCGAAAAGTTGCCGAGGTCCGAGGCGGAGGAATTGGTATTGGAAGAAGTGCCCGATGTCGACTATGAGCATATCGGCGGGTTGCAGCATGAGTTGGAGCAGGTCCGCGATGCGGTCGAGTTACCGTTTCTTCATCCGGCCCTGTTTTTAGAGTACAGATTGAGCGCGCCCAAGGGGGTTTTGCTCTATGGACCGCCGGGATGCGGAAAGACTTTGATTGCCAAGGCCGTCGCGAATTCGATTGCGAAGAAGCTCGGGCATCTCACCGGCAAAGAAGTGCGGAGTTACTTCTTGCATGTGAAGGGCCCGGAGTTGCTCAATAAATATGTCGGTGAGTCCGAGCGCCAAGTCCGCGAAGTCTTCAAGAAAGCGAAAGAGCGGGCGGCGGACGGTAATCCCGTCATCGTGTTCTTCGACGAAATGGATGCGCTCTTCAGAACACGAGGCACCGGGATCTCCTCCGATATCGAATCGACGATCGTCCCGCAGTTTCTCTCGGAAATCGACGGCATGGAACGACTCCGCAATGTGATCGTGATCGGAGCCAGTAATCGCCAGGATCTCATCGATCCGGCTGTCCTCCGCGCCGGACGGTTAGATGTGAAGGTCAAGGTGGGTCGCCCCGATGCGGTGGCGGCCAAGGATATTTTCTCGAAGTACTTGAGTATCGACCTGCCGTTTGCCGAGGAAGACCTGAAACGCCATGGCGGAGACGCCAAGGCCTTAGTCGAACAGATGACCGATCTCACAGTCGGGGCGATGTATGCGTCCTCGGAAGAGAATAAGTTCATCGAAGTCACCTATGCAAACGGTGAAAAAGAAGTGCTCTAC
This sequence comes from Nitrospira sp., assembly GCA_003135435.1. Classification (GTDB taxonomy): domain Bacteria; phylum Nitrospirota; class Nitrospiria; order Nitrospirales; family Nitrospiraceae; genus Palsa-1315. Next base: position 42,044 of record PLBR01000108.1, read on the forward strand.
TTCAAGGATTTCGCGAGCGGTGCGCTGATCGAAGGCATCGTGTCGCGCGCGAAGAAGTTTGCCGTCAAGCGGGCGATCGCGAAGGAAGGCCGCGGCCTTCGGTCCGAGGACTTGATCCGTGCCATTCGGGAGGAGTTCAAAGAACACGAAGACCTGCCCAATACGACCAATCCTGACGACTGGGCGAAGATCTCCGGGAAAAAAGGCGAAAAGATCGTGCATCTTCGGACGATCAGCGGGGGCCCGGGCGACTCGCGTCAGATCGAAACCGTTACGACAGGGCACTATCTCTAACAGGCTGCGGAAAAACTCTGTGGGCAGGCAGGACGTCACAGGTTTGCACGTGTGGCACAAGAGGAGAAGTCCACGCAGGATGCTCAAAAAGGC
>PLBR01000108.1:42455-42940 GCA_003135435.1 Nitrospira sp.
GGGCTTTTTCAGCATCCTGCTAAGACGTCGCACCCATGCAGGAATCTACCGCATTGACGACTCCCCGCGTACTGGGAACAGAAACAGAATTCGGCATCGCGTCACGCGATCCTTCCGCTCCAGACCCCGTCTCCAATTCAATAGCCGTCATCGGGCACTATCCAGGCCTATCGGCTCCTTTGGCCGTCTGGGACTATGAAAATGAGAATCCGCTGCTCGACGCGCGTGGATTCGAGGTCGAGGGGGAGCGGGAGCGGCCCAATCCCGAGTACAATCGTCAGCTGAATAAGGTGCTGGCCAATGGGGGACGTCTCTATGTCGACGGCGCCCATCCGGAATACTCCACGCCTGAGTGCACCAACCCACGAGAAATAGTGGCCTTCGAGCGAGCCGGCGAGCGAATCCTTGAGCAGTGCCTCGAACAGATGGCGCGAGCCACCGGGCGGGATCATTGTGTGCTGTACAAGAACAACTCGGACGGCAAG
>PLBR01000196.1 GCA_003135435.1 Nitrospira sp.
CTGCGCGACATCTTTACGATGGGGGCGCGCCCGATTGCCTTGCTCGATGCGCTACGCTTCGGCGGACTCGACACGGCCAAGAACCGCCATCTCATGAAGGGTGTCGTGGCTGGCATAGCTGCATACGGGAACTGTATGGGTGTGCCGACGGTGGGCGGCGAAATCGCCTTCAACGATATTTACTCGCAGAATCCGCTCGTGAATGTGTTTTGCCTTGGAATCGCGCACAAGGACAAGATCTTCCTCGGAACGGCGGCCGGGGTCGGCAATCCGGTGATCTATTTCGGCTCGAAGACGGGCCGAGACGGGATTCACGGGGCGACGATGGCGTCTGATTCCTTCGACGATCAGTCGGAACAGAAGCGGCCGACGGTGCAGGTGGGCGATCCCTTTACCGAGAAGCTGCTGCTGGAAGCCTGTCTCGAACTGATGGCGGGCGATCTGCTTGTCGGCATTCAGGATATGGGGGCAGCTGGGTTGACCAGTTCGTCCTGCGAAATGGCGTCGCGCGCCGGCAACGGAATCGATCTGGATCTGACCGATCTGCCGCGGCGTGAGCCAGGCATGACGCCCTATGAATTGATGCTGTCGGAATCCCAAGAGCGCATGCTGATGGTGGCGCAGGCGGGCAAGGAAGACGAATGCATTCGGATCTGTAAGAAGTGGGATCTCGATGTGGCGGTGGTGGGACGGGTCACCGGCGACGGGATTCTCCGCGTGAAGGATCAGGGCAAGGTGGTGGCAGAGATTCCGGCGAAGTCGCTGGCCGATGACGGACCACGTTACGAGCGGCCTTATTCGCCGCCGGGCTATCAGGATATGCTGACCAACCTGAATTATGATGCGCTTCCCGATGTGAAGGATGCGAGTGCGGCGCTATTGTCGCTGCTGGAGTCGCCGACGATTGCGAGCAAACGCTGGGTCTATGAACAGTATGACCATATGGTGCGAACCAACACGATGGTCCGGCCTGGTTCCGATGCGGCGGTGGTTCGGATCAAGGGGACGAATAAAGCCCTTGCCATGACCGTGGACTGTAATAGCCGCTATTGCCTGCTGCATCCCTACGAAGGGGCTCGCATTGCGGTGGCCGAGGCGGCGAGGAATCTGGTTTGCTCAGGAGCGGAGCCAATCGGGCTTACCGACTGTTTGAATTTCGGTAACCCGGAGCGGCCCGAGATCATGTGGCAGTTTGTGTTGGCGATCGAGGGGCTGAAAGATGCCTGCGAACATTTTAAGGTTCCCATCGTCAGCGGCAATGTGAGTTTCTATAATGAGACTAACGGCCTTTCGATTTATCCCACGCCGATGTTGGGGATGGTGGGTCTGATCGACTCAGCCGATAAGACGATGACGCAGTGGTTCAAGCAGGACGGCGACGCGATTCTCCTCCTGGGCAAGACGCGGGAGGACCTTGGCGGCAGTGAATATCTGAAAGTGCTTCATCATCGGGAGCAGGGATCGCCGCCGCTCCTCAGTCTAGAGACGGAGAAGGCGCTCCATGACTTCATATTAAAAGTAATCCATGAGGGAGTTGTGCAATCCGCCCACGATTGCTCAGATGGCGGCTTGTCTGTCGCACTGGCTGAATGTTGTATCTCTGCCCCGGACGCCAGGCGAGGAGCTGTGGTACAGTTACCCCTTGATGCCTTGCGGCTGGATGCCCTCTTGTTCGGTGAGAGCCAATCACGGGTGGTCCTTTCGGTGAAACCTGAGATGGCCGATCAGGTCTTGAATCGCGCCTGGGATTCCGGTATCCCAGCGGTGAAGATCGGGACAGTGGGAGGCGATCGGTTTGTCATCGATGTAGAGAAGGGGCAATGGAGCGAGGGTTGCCGCATCGACCTTCCTGTCGATCAACTTTACGACCGGTGGGCTTTTTCAATCGAACGTACGCTGAACCAGACGTGAAACGTTAAAGCATGGATACGCATCGAACCAAGAGAGAACTTCCCATCGTTTCACCTCTCACGTTTCACCTTTCACGTGAGAGCCTCGATAAGTTCCACGATGAGTGTGCCGTCTTCGGCATTTACGGCCATAAGGAAGCGGCAAACCTCACCTACCTTGGGTTGTATGCCCTGCAGCATCGCGGACAGGAAGCCTCCGGCATCGTCTCAGGCGATGGCGAGCAGTTTCATGTCCATAAGGGGAAGGGGCTTGTTGCGGATGTCTATAATACCCACGCGCTCGATCAATTAATCGGTTCGATGGCGATCGGTCACAATCGCTACTCCACGGCCGGGGGGAACGATCTCAAAAACGTCCAGCCACTCTCGGTCAACTTTGCATTTGGGAATCTGGCGCTTGCCCATAACGGCAACCTCATCAATGCCCAAGTGCTGCGTCACGAGCTCGAAGCGTACGGCGCCATCTTTCAATCTACCTCAGACAGCGAAGTCATCATCCATCTGATCGCCCATTCGCGGGCCAATACGTTGCTGGCCCGCATTATCGATGCGTTGAGCCAAGTTCGCGGGGCGTTTTCGATCGTCTTGCAGACGGACGACGGGATCATCGCGGTACGCGACCCTCACGGGTTCAGGCCACTCTGTCTCGGCCGGCTGGGGGATACCTACCTCGTGGCCTCGGAAACCTGCGCGTTCGATCTGCTTGGAGCTGAAATTGTCCGCGAGATCGAGCCAGGCGAGTTGGTCGTGCTGAACGACAAGGGCGTGACGAGTCACAAGCCGTTTGTGTCGGTCAGTCCGGCCATGTGCGTCTTTGAATATGTGTACTTTGCTCGGCCGGACAGCAAGATCTTCGGTGCGAACGCGGTCTATATCACGCGCAAGGCCTTGGGTAGACAGTTGGCGCAGGAATCGTCGGTGCTGGCGGATATCGTCGTTCCTGTACCGGACTCCGGGGTGCCTGCCGCGCTCGGCTATGCCGAGGGGGCGGGGATTCCGTTCGAACTCGGGCTGATTCGGAATCACTATGTCGGCCGCACCTTCATTGAACCGGAGCAATCGATTCGCCACTTCGGCGTAAAGGTCAAGCTCAATGCTGTGCCGGAGGTACTGGAGGGAAAACGGGTCGTCGTGGTCGATGATTCGCTGGTGCGGGGCACGACGAGCCGTAAAATTGTGAAGATGCTTCGCAATGCCGGGGCCAAAGAAGTGCATGTGCGCATCAGCTCGCCGCCGATCATCTCTCCCTGCTTCTATGGCATTGACACGCCCACGAGGAAGGAACTCATCGCCTCCAGCCACTCCACCGAAGAGATTCGGAAGTACATCACGGCCGATAGCCTCGCCTATTTGAGTCTCGATGGCATGCTGAAAGCCTCCCCCGGCACGCCGGGCCAGTATTGCAACGCCTGCTTTACCGAACGCTACCCCATTCCCCTGACCCGCGCTGAGGAATGGCAGCTCGGCCTCTTCGACCCATCCATCTAGCATGATGCTGAAAAAGTCCTCCGGCCTCCCAAGGCGCGATCCGAAGTTCGTGGTTCGAAGTTCCGAAAACCTTGAACTTCGGACCTTGAACCCTCGCCCGTTCCCGCCAGTCTTGCGCGGCTATCCTGCGGGGGTGTTCTCCAGTCGTGCCGCTCGACTGAGCTCGTCGCAGGCACACGTGCGGGCCCTCGAAGTTCTGCTGTGCCAATATGGTTTTTCCGCAGCCTGCTAGTCTGCTTTCCCGTTAGCGGTATGTCGTCTCCGGCAGCTTCGTCAGTTCATGGTTGCCCCATCCCGCGCTCATGTCAGTCGTCATAGTGCCCACTGGTTCCAGCCCCAGCCCAGAGCTAACCCGCGCGGATTGCCCTGTTCAATAATGACCGGCATGTTGGTTCTACTTACCTCTCTTTGGTTGGGTTAGTCAAATGGTACCGGTTGAGATATTGTGGGAGCGCTTGATCCTGGAAATACCAGGATGTACTATTCGCACCCCAACCTCGAGGAGGAGTACCAGCGATGGCCTCGAATCCTGAGCCGACAACTTTGATCTTCCCCTGGTAGAGTAAGGGACGAATGGGCGAAAGCCGTTCGTCGAGTGTGTCGTGCATGAGAATTCCAGATTCTACCGATAATTGCGGTGGTTGAGGGGATTGGACTGGCCAACGTAATTCCGAGGCCATCGTGCAAGTCGTCGGACATCAAACCGAGGAGGACAGGCCCATGGCGGACCCACAACAAGCGACCCCACCCTCGATCGCCTCAGAGCATGCCGTTGACCGCACGATGCTGGCTCGATCTATTCTCCGGCCCAGCCCCGATGTGCAGGGCACGAGCATGGAGGGCGAGACGGTGTTGTTGGATCTGAGCACCGGGCGCTACTACACCCTGAACCGGTTGGGCAGCGTCATTTGGGAGCACTGTACCGGCCACAGCACCATCAGCGACATTCATGCGGTTCTGTGCGACCGCTTTGAGGTCGCGTCCGAGCGGGCCCTAGACGATCTCGTCGCCCTGGTCAACCAATTGGTCCAGGAGGGGCTACTTCAACAGGAAGGGAGGTGAGGAAGAATGAACACAGAGAAGAAAGAGTCGTATGTCCAGCCATCGCTCGTCAAGCACGAGTTGCTGCGGGACATCACCGCGACTACTTCAGGCCACGTCTACTACGCCCCCAAGACCGACTAGGAGGCCAACGGGGGCTGGCCGGTTCGTGAGAATCGGCCAGCCCTTTTTCTCACGAGGTGTGAAGGGCGTAGGTGATGATCGTCAGTTCCCAGTAAAGGGCAGGTCGATGAACGTGGAGCCATAACCTGCGCCCGAGTATCTGATTGTCCTCCATCGCCAGTAACCACTGCCATCGTTTTCGCGTACATGCTCACGTTGTGCTATTCGATGTGTTGCGGCAGATTCTTTGATCTCATCTCAAGATTTTCTGTAAGTCCTTGGTGAGGTGTATGTCGCTCAGCCTGGTCCGACATCGAACTTGTGGAGCCTAGCAGGATGCTGAAAAAGTCTGCCAGCGTAAGAAGACCGTTGTTTGGTTTGTCTGGTCTGTTTAGTTTGTCTGGTTTTTTGGTTGAACGAAACTACCCAGATGAACCAAATCAACCAGATAAACAAAACAAACCAGATCAACCAGATGGACCAGACAGACCGGGCTTGTCCCAGACGTGCAGACCAGTGAAATTCCAGCATGCCCACAGAGTTTTCCGCAGCCTGTTAGAGCCCAGACGGCTCACTCTGAACCGTGGTGTGCGGGAGTCTCCAGCAATCTGCAACGGGTCCAGGTTTCCCGTCATCTTAGTATGTGAATGGGCCTCCTATCCTGCCATCGTAGCTATACCTCCCCTTCTGTGAAAGATCGACCAGGTTCCAGGCCGGCAGGCTACGAAAGTAGGGCTCTTCCCCAGCCTTTGGGGATCTATGCAGAAATACAAGGTCGGGCTACCTTTCTTGAAGACGCCGACTTGCTCTTTGTAAGTCATCCTTTGCTGGTGCTGACGACGCAGCCGTGGTGACTTGTCAGTTCGTACCGTCGTCCAAATATAAAAACATCAGATCGAGGAGGACAGGCCCATGGCGGACCCACAACAAGCGACCCCACCCTCGATCGCCTCAGAGCATGCCGTTGACCGCACGATGCTGGCTCGATCTATTCTCCGGCCCAGCCCCGATGTGCAGGGCACGAGCATGGAGGGCGAGACGGTGTTGTTGGATCTGAGCACCGGGCGCTACTACACCCTGAACCGGTTGGGCAGCGTCATTTGGGAGCACTGTACCGGCCACAGTACCATCAGCGACATTCATGCGGTTCTGTGCGACCGCTTTGAGGTCGCGTCCGAGCGGGCCCTAGACGATCTCGTCGCCCTGGTCAATCAATTGGTCCAGGAGGGGCTACTTCAACAGGAAGGGAGGTGAGCAAGAATGAACACAGAGAAGAAAGAGTCGTATGTCCAGCCAGCACTCGTCAAGCACGAGTTGCTGCGGGACATCACCGCGAATCGTTCCGGCTATATCTGTGAGGACAAGGCGCAATAACGCGACGAGATAAGCCAAGGGGGCTGGCCGGTTCGTGAGAATCGGCCAGCCTGCCTTCTCAATCTGCGTCAGGGGAGTGCGTGGCAATCATCAGTTGGGGGACAGCATGACGATGAACGTGATAGAAAAACCTATGACCGAGTATCTGTTTTCCCTCTATGGAACGCCGATGAGATACACCACGGCGTCGCCCCTGTTGGCCGCACCGGTGAATGAGTTGCTGAGGCATTTTCGGCGGGACTCGCTCGAGGAGTCAGGCTCGCTCACGTTGTGCTTCAGGGCTGTGCAGGAACGAGCGGACATTCCGCTGACGATATCTTCATCGGCGCGTCAACTATCTGCCGGAACGGGCGCAGCGGTTGGGGATCGGCCGGAGACCGGGTTGCCCCATGAGGTGATTCAGGACGGGAGGCGTTTGATTGCAGACTTTCACGACGCCGGAGTTCTGGTGATAGACAGTGTGGAGGGGCGAGCTGATGGCTATCTGATCAAGCCGGAAACCCTGCACCCGAACCTGATTGAATATTTGTTTCACCTCGGCCTAATCGAACTCTTGCGACGCCGGGGGCTCTATACGATTCATGCGACCGCGCTGGAGAAACATGGGCGTGGGGTCTTGATTTCAGGGAATAGCGGCCGCGGCAAGACGACGTCATTTATCTCGCTGCTCCGCTCGGGCTATCGCTATCTGTCGGATGATCATCCGTTGATTCGAGATGCCGGGACGCATGTGGAAGTGCTCCCTTTTCCCATCAAGATTAACGTGACCGAAGCGACGATCGCGTTTTTTCCGGAGCTCCGGAATGCTCCAGATCACGTGCTTCATCCCGGTTCGCCCAAGCGGTCCTTTCATGCCGAGGATCTGTATCTGACCTCGGTGGGCGACTGCTGTCAGCCGGCCATGGTACTGTTCCCTCATATCGTCGATGCCCCTCACAGTCACCTCGAGCTTCTCCCCAAGAGCCGAGCACTGGAAGTCCTCCTCCCACAGGCGTTATTGGTCTACGACCCAGAGGTGGCCAGACGAGAATTTCAGGTATTAGCGAGACTGGTGCAGCAGGTGGACTGTTACCGTTTGCATTTCGGCCGCGATATCCTTGACTTGCCGAAGCTGATTACGCCACTTCTTGAGCAAAAACGAGGATGACGATATGGCACACATCTAGACAGTTCCCGTTGCGACCGGAATCGAAGCTAGCAGTTTGGTGTGCCCGTACGGCCGCGACAGATGCGCTCAAGGAACGTTTCCGGCAGCGCGTGCGAGAGCCGCTTGACCGGACAGGCGTCCTCGATATGGCTCAAGCACGGGGCTAGCCATCTTCTCTCGCAACCTCCCGGGAAGCCTATCTGCGCATTCCTGCAGAGGACAGGGGTTGGCGTGCTGGTGACTCGCTATGGCCCGCATTGTCTCCAATTGCACTGCGAAGAAATCGGAAATACAGGATGGTCGATAGCCGTGCCTACGTGGGTCTTGACGTGATGTCGAAAGCCGCCCCTAGCACACCAGGATTGTCAGATCGTGTGCTCTCGTGTGCTCTATGGATCTGGAACCGGCGAATGCTGGAATTCTCATTGAGGCTTGCTACACTGAACCCATCATGATCCGACTCGTGAAAAAGTATTGGACCGTGCTGCGTGTGGGCCTGGTTGTGTTGCGGGTTCGTCTCTTGTTGCGGGCCAAGAGTTTGCCGCTGGTGTTGGACCGATTGAATCCTCGCTCGATGACGGGGAGACCTGACGAGGCGGCGATGGGGGATCTGGTCTACTATGTGGATCGCTGGCTTCAGCTGTTTCCGTATAACGAAAAGGGGAATTGCTTTCCACGGTCGTTGGCCCTCTATTGGTTCGCGTGGCGATTGGGGTATCCGGTTCTCTTTCATTGTGGTGTGAGAAAAGAGGTCTCGAATCTCGAGGGCCATGCGTGGCTCACGTTGGATCGCCGGCCTTTTCACGAGACGGGACAGCATTGGCAACATTTCACCGTGACCTTTTCGTATCCTCCAGATCCGGCAGCTGGCGGGAGGCAGGCCTCGGCCCTCCGGCCTCAGGATAATAAGACAGCGATGTCCTGACGAGGCATGTATCACGCTGTCCCATCGCCCATGAACATCATTCTGAATCGCATACGCCCCTTCCTCCTGACGGTTCGCCACGCTCTCTCGTTCGTATGGCAGAGTAGTCCGAGTCTGGCCCTCGGCAGTATCGTGGTGCGCGTGATCCAAGGCCTTCTTCCGCTCGCGGTGCTGTATCTGACGAAATTGTTGGTCGATACCGTGACCGAAGGGCTCAAGACTCCATCAGCCGAGGCCTCGTTGACCCGGATAACCATCATCCTTGCGGGGTTGGCAGGTGTCGCGGTGGCCAGTGCCATGCTGACCGTCGTCGCCTCTGTGATTTCGAGGATTCATGCTCAAGTCGTCACGGATCATATGCATGCGCTCCTCCAGGCAAAGTCCGTAGAGGTCGATCTAGAGTACTACGAGAATGCGCGGTATCAAGATACGCTCCATCGCGCTCAACAAGAAGCGCCCTATCGTCCAACGTCGATTCTCAACGCCTTGCTCCAATTTGGTCAAGATGCCATTTCACTGCTTGCAATGGCAGGCATACTCTGGTGGCTGCATTGGGGGGTGATCCCGGTTTTGATGCTGACGGCCATCCCGTACTTCTTCGTACGTCTGCAGCAATCCAACCGGCTGTTTACCTGGGAGCGCGAGCGGACGCCACTTGAACGCAAGGCCTGGTACGTCAATACGCTGCTTACGCAAGCCACTGCAGCGAAAGAAATCCGGCTGTTCGACCTCGGCCCTCGGTTGCGGCAATGGTTCCAAGACGCGCGATCGGTGTTGTGTCGTGAACGGATCGCGTTAGAGCGCCGCTGGGGGCTTGCGGGTCTTGTCTCGCAGATCGTCGGCGTGGCCGGTGTATTCGTGGTCTACAGTTTTGTGGCGCTGCGGACGTATCATGGGTTGCTCACCGTGGGGGACCTCGTCATGTATTTTTTGGCGGTGCAGCGAGCCTCCGGATTCCTGGAGGGTTTAGGATGGAGTGTGTCGAGCCTCTATGAGAGCAATCTGTTCCTGACCACGTTGCATGAGTTTTTGGGTATTCAGTCTCGTTTGTCGGAATCGGCACATCCGAAGCGGTTTCCCCAACCGATCAAGCAGGGGATTACGTTCGATCATGTGTCATTCCAATACCCNNATGGTGCGGGGAAGACGACGCTGGTGAAGCTCTTGTGTCGTCTGTACGATCCGTCGGGGGGGCGCATCATGATCGATGGGGCAGATCTTCGGGATTATCCCATTGCCGATGTACGCGGCGCCGTCAGCGGGATCTTTCAGGACTTTGTGAAGTTTCAGTTCTCGGCAAAAGACAACATCTCTTTGGGCGTGAGATCCCCCGACGTCGACATTTCCGCCGTCATCCAGGCGGCCAAACAGGCTGGGGTCCATGAGGCCATCGAGCGCTTGCCGAAGGGGTACGAGTCATTGCTCGGCAAGCTGTTCGATGGCGGGCATGAACTGAGCATCGGGGAATGGCAAAAGGTGGCACTCGCCAGGGCCTTCCTTCGCGATTCTCAGATCCTGATTCTCGACGAGCCCACCAGCGCAATGGATGCCAAGGCAGAAGCGGAATTGTTCGAACGGTTTCACGAACTCGCCCAGGGGCGTATGGCGATTCTAATCAGTCATCGCCTATCTACGGTAAAAATGGCCGACCGGATCTATGTCGTCGATCGCGGCCAAATTGTGGAACGGGGAACCCATGACGAGTTGATGCGCCAGCAGGGGCTCTACGCCATGCTTTTCCTCACCCAAGCCCAGCATTATCAGTAACTGCGATGCCGCATGAGGCAATCGACGGGTTGTGTGTGCGATAGGCCAGCGAATTGTGTTTTGGTATGTCCCAACCGAGGTCATTTAGAATGACGAATCCTTCCGCATCGGAAAGTCGAGCACTACTATCCTGTCTTGCCACAAACAGGACGGCCCAACAAATCCTATCGGACATAACCGATCCTCAGCTGTCATGGGAGAAGTTATTTGATGTCGCTTGCCAGCTTGGAGTCGGGCCGCTGTTGTATGTTCGGCTTGGTGAACTCGGTTTGCGGGACAAGATTCCTGTAGATGTCGCTCGGCGAATCAAGGAGGAATGTTTTTCCAGCCAAGCCAGAAATATGAAAGTCTATGTAGAGCTAAAAACTGTCTTGGCAGCGTTGAGCCGGGAAGGACTCTCGGTTGTCGTGCTCAAAGGTGCGGCCTTAGCGGAACTTGTTTATCGGCATATCGGCTTGCGGACGATGGCGGACGTAGATTTGCTCGTAGAGAAGAAGAATCTCGACAAGGCAGGAGCGATTCTCGAACGACTGGGTTTCTTGCCTTACGAAGGCTACCGCGATAAGCAGTGGTATACAGAGCACCATCACCACATGGTGCCGTACGTCTCTTCTGACGGCTCGATGACGATCGAAGTCCACTGGCATATCATTGAGCGCACGGCTCTCATAGATTTGCCGATCGACCAATTGTGGGCGCGTGCGCAATCGGTCCGTATTGCCTCCGTGCAGTGCCTGGCGTTATCTGTGGAGCACATGCTGCTGCATGTGGCGCTCCACCTTTCCAGCCCCAATCGATTCCTGGGGCAGCTGCGCGGCCTGTATGACGTTGCTGAACTGCTGCGTCGCTTTGGGCACGAGCTGAATTGGGCAGAACTGCTCAGGGTGGCGGCCCTTGCCGATGCATACAAGTACCTCTATGTGGTGCTGTGCCTGGTGCGTGATGGATTGGGCGCACCTGTTCCCGTCGGAGTGTTGAGACAACTGCGGCGAGAAATTTCTCTGTTGCCGTTGGAAGAACGGTTGATCAAGCATATCGGTCTGCACGCTGTATTTATCGTCGATGTGGAAGAGGATTCTTTGTATGAATGGATGCTGCTGGATCTGCTAAAGAACCTCCTCAGTTGCACCACACGCCGTGGAGCCTGCCGTGATGTTATGAGCAAGATTGTTCAGCGGGCCAGAATAGGATTGGCGAATAAGTGGGGCCATCGAGTCAAATGGCCCGCAAGTCGTTTCTAGCGTTGTGCCATCCTCGTGCCGAGGAGGCCGAAGCCTCATCGGTCTCCCACGCGCAGTCCTCCCGGATCGATATCGGCGATTGAACCGGCCGCTGCAAGCCGGATATTCGAGCCGTCGCAATGTGGCGCTCGATCGTGAGGCTGTGCGATCCCTTTTAGGCAGAATGCCACGGGATGCGAATCGGGGACGCACTTTGGGCGTATGTCTTGGCTCAAGCTGTATTTCTACTGACCAACCAAAG
>PLBR01000203.1 GCA_003135435.1 Nitrospira sp.
GACTTCCAGCGGCGTGGCAAAGTTCAGACATTTTCGTGGGCGCGTGTTCAGCCGATGGGCAATGGCGTTCAACTCGCGCTGGGTGTAGCCCGACAAGTCCGTGCCCTTGGGCAGGTACTGGCGCAGCAGGCCATTGGTGTTCTCGTTGGTGCCGCGTTGCCAGGGGCTGTAGGGATCCGCAAAGAATACTCGGATTGCGAGTCGCTCGGCCAGGCGTTCGTGCTCGGCCATCTCTTTCCCACGATCATAGGTCAGCGTTTTGCGCAGCAGCGCGGGCACGTGCCGGCGTTTCTTGGTGAAGCCCTGTCGGGCACTCGTCGCATCCGTCCCCTCCATCCGTGCCAGGATGACGAGGCGTGTCGTCCGCTCCACCAGGGTGCCGACGGCCGACCCATTGCAGGCCCCCGTGATGAGGTCGCCTTCCCAGTGCATCAACAAAATGAGCAGAAACAAGAACTTGCAATAAAAATACGATGCAAAAGTGACATTTCATGTCATGGAAAATCAATGAGTTACAGAGCCAGGTGCCACTAGTGGCACCTGAGTGAATCGCGATGGTGAAACTGCTCGTGGAACGCTGATCGCTCTCGCGGAAGCAGAGAGATTGATCCTACACGAGCGACGCTATCTTCTCTTTCTCCACTCCCACGGCGGTATTGGCTGTGCTCAGCCCACAACCCTCTCCTCGCCTCTACTGCTTCCTTCTCCAGCCCTTCCAAGCGTGGCATTCCCCGGCGCATACTTTCTGTACCAGCAGCACCAGCCGCCTTTGCCGAAGGATTTTTTGCGTCCATTGACGCGAAAAGAAGCCAAGGAACTCCGGAAGGAACACGAGGCCCTTGATGCCGAGTATCAATCGTCGAATAATGCCACGCTCGCGCTTTATCGCGGTTGGAGCGAGCTGGAGCTGACACTCAGTGGACTGCTCTATGAGGTCCTGCATCTCCCCACCAAAGGTAGCCGTCTGGCGAATGTGATCTATTTCAGTCCGACGAGCCTAGGAGCGAGAACCACGCTGGTGAATGATGCGGTTCTTCAACTTATTGAAGAGGACGAAAAAGGCCTCGGTGACTTGCGCCCGCTGTGGGCGGAGGTATTCAAACAAACGTGACCCGAGCGCGAGACTAGGAATGCCGTGGCCTACGGATCGCCAATTACCTTGAGCGTCCGAGGGAAGAACTACGTTAGATGGACGTCTCCGCCGTTCGACCATATCCGTGTAGGACGCCCCATTCCCAAGAACAAGATACCTGGCGTCAGTGCCGATCAATTATCTCGTTCTGTCCAGCAACTTAGTCACCATAGGGATTGCGTGGATGATGTTAACCGGGCTGTTGTTGCGTACCGCGATACACCCTCAACATTTCAAGAAAAACTTGTCATGCTACGAGAACATCTGAAGACGTTGAGTAGCCCGTCTTCCAACACCCAGACGAAAGCAGGACCTTGACGCCTGCCTGGTCAGTCCTTGCTACAGTCTCGCCCCATGCCTCGAAAGTCACCCGCCAAAGACGTTGGAACACTCAATATTCGTGACGTGCCGAAAGACACGCTCTATTGTGTGAAACTGGCGGCCACCGGGGAGCGGCGCACCGCCAAAGGCTTTCTCTTGGCCCTCGCTGAGGGACGCATTCAAGAGCTGGAGAAGAACGGGCAGCTACGGAAAGGGAATAATTAAGCCCATGGGAAAGACTGTCGAGTATCAGGGATACACCATCCAGTCCTCTCCGCATCACCTGGCAGATGGTGAGAAATGGCAGCTGCGTATCTTCGTCTCCGTAGACGATCACCGAGGCGTCAAAACTCGCGACTTCTCAGCCGATGTCTTGTATGCAACGGAGCAGGAGGCCGATATCCACGGGATTGCCTTTGGTCAACGTCTCATTGATGGAAAGGTGGACGGCCAGTCCGTCATGGATATGAAGACGACGGATCGCCGGGCGACGCCTCGCCTCCGGGTGCAATTTCGCACCACGTTTTCGGCGTCCTCGAAACTAGAAGGGATGGGCATCATGCTTGATCTGTCTACGGGCGGATGCCGCATCGAGAGTCCAGTCACCGTGGAGCCGGGTGTGTCATTGGAGCTGCGTATCTATGCGCCAGACGTAGAATGGCCGCTCATGGTTGAGGCGGCAAGTGTGCAGTGGGTGAGCGGCCAGACATTCGGGCTGGCCTTCTTTCGGATCACGGAGACTGAGCAGCAGCGTTTGGGGCAGGTGATCAACGATCTGATGGAGGGGTAGTAGATGTGGGATGAATCAACGGCCAACTAGGCTAGCGGGCGGTTTGCGTGTACTCTATCGGATTAAATTCAGGGATTGAAAACATTGGGGCCGAATGAGCCGTTGTGTCGCTGAGGCACAACGTGTGTTCAGGGGAAGGGTAACGTAACAATTTTCCCGCAGGTGTCATACTCCCAGTTCTGCTCGATCCTCCTTAACTCGCCCTTTTTCACCTCTCCCATTGCGGGCATCATTTCCCCATGACCTGCTGGACATTCCGGATTCTTGTCCTTGTCCATCGCGACTCCTATTGTGGGTGGGTGCGTCGCATAGCATTTCCTCGCTTTGACAACGATCCTGCCCTCACGCGCGCAACGTCCAGAGCAGGCGAGTCAGCGTTGCCGATTGGAGTTCAGATAACTCTTTGAACGCGAGACCGAAGAAGGAGTCCCTTCCCCAACATACCACTGCGCTGGGGACATAAATGGGGGCGTGTTGATCGGGCCGAATATGAATNNCCGACAGCCTCCGAGGGAAAGGTCAAGCACGAGACCCTCCTCGAGACGCACACCGTCAGTGGAAAAAATACTTTTGAAACGAACAAGATAACGTGGGTGCTTACGGTGCTCCACTGTGGGTTCCATCGCCCCCTCCTCGTATCTCTCAGATTAAGTGAGACGGAAACGGTGGTCGAACAGACGATCATTGAGCAAGCCACGTGCCTCATCTGAAATGCGCAGGTCTTCTGTCGTAGTCTGTGGTGTTTCCCAGAATTGCACCCCCGCACAGGCTCCTGCAGGAGGATGGAACGAGGTCCACGTGAATCGAAACCGATTCGGTGCTGAATCAAATTTGATTGCGTATCGGCAGGGATCGGTGAGACTGATTGGACACTCGAAGGCTCGCGTCCTAGGGCGGGGTCGAACCGTTCGTTCGCCCTCATGAACCACTCGCCGGCTCCTGTTGACCCAGTTGAGAAGAAACCGCGTCCAGCAATGCTTGCAGACTGAACGGCTTCTTGAGCGTGTCGTTCGCCCCCAGATGCTTCGCCGTGTCGAGATAGTCCCACTCCCATGAGCCGCCTGACATCGCAATGATCTTGCTGGTCGGTCGGGTGGCACGCAGGCGCGGGATCAGGTCCAAGCCGTTCGTCTCCGGCATGAAGATATCCACGAGGATCAGATCCACCTCCTGGTGCTGCCAGAGACGCAGGCCGTGTGGCCCACTTTCGGCGGCCAGGACACGGTATCCCGCCCCTTCGAGCGCGATTTGGAAGAGCATCCGCACCTGATCTTCGTCATCAATCAGCAGGATGGGCGCCATCCGTTTTCATACCCCTTCCCCGGTCTCCTCGCAGACTAAGACACACCCATCATGTTCTCTTGTAACGTAACGAGGAAATGGCTGCTACTGGCGGAATGGCCAGGTGAACGAGTCGACGCCCGGACTTCAAGGCCTTCGGAGAGGGAAAGTTGGCGACGCATCGTTGCACGACAATGGAACAAGCGAGCTCGCTGAGTCACGCCGCCCACGTCTTCAGGACCCGCGCCACGGGGGAGCCTGCTCGGCCCTTGCGCCTTCCGCATGCACCCTTCTACAATACGCCTCCCTGCGAGGCTCCTATGCCTTTCACACTTCGTCCCTACCGCCGCGTTCCTGTCCAGCGCTCTGTCAGGTACCACGCGGGTCAATTCCTCCGCTGCCGCTGGCCTACGTGTTGGGTTTCGGGGCCCTGATCACACTCCTGGTGCTGAATAATGGACCTGCGTATGCGGAGTGGGTGGCAATTGGCTACTCCGAAAGTCTTGGTGGTTATACGGTCTACGTCGATCCGGACACCATTCGCCGCAAAGGGGATCTGGTGAAGGTGTGGGCCTTGACCGACTACACGACCCTACAAACCGTAGGGGACCGTTCGTTTTTGTCTAGCAAGGCGCACAACGAATTCGACTGTGCAGAAGAGCGCCAACGAGAGCTTGCGGTGACGTGGTTCTCGGGCAATATGGGAACCGGGAATGGGGTGTGGACCAACTCCGACGAAACCACGTGGAGACCAGTGGCACCAGG
>PLBR01000061.1 GCA_003135435.1 Nitrospira sp.
TTCCAGTCACCGGAGCCGATGAGTGGAAGGCCGTGCTCCCCATGGATGAGGCCTTTCAGAATGGCTCGCGCACAGTGTTCGTACAAACTGGCCGCTTTTTCAGACCGGCCTGGTAGATCGTAATACGAATCTTCCTCCTGGTTGACCGGGCGGCCTTCGACGAAGTGGATGGGTTCATCCAAGACCCCGCTATCCCCGGTGCTCAGCACGTAGCGGCAGGTCGCCAGGGGCAGCCAGAGGTAATCATCCGANNGGATGCCACCAGTGCTGGACATCGCCTTCCTGAAACTGTCGGGCTGCGCAGAGAAGGAGGTGCTTGCGCACAAGATGCGGCTCGGTGTGGATGAGCGCCATCGAATCTTGCAGTTGATCGCGGAAACCGAAGGCACCCCCTGATTGATAGTATCCGCTCCGCGCCCATAGACGGCACGCGAGCGTTTGGTACAAGAGCCAGCCGTTGGTCAGCATGTTCAGTGACTGGTCGGGCGTCTCCACATACACGGCGCCGAGTGTGTGCTTCCAGTACTGCCACACCGCTTCGAGCGCGCCGCGTGCGGCAGCAGATCCTCGGAAGCGATGGACCGACTGTCTGGCCTCATCGACGTTTCGCCCGACACCGAGCCTGAAGTTGATCTCACGCTCTTGCCCGGCGGCCAGTTCGAATGGAACGTGGATTGCGGTGCAGGGATCGAGACCGGCCCCCACTTTGCCCGACAGCCGCAACCGGGTCATCGCGGCCGGATTGCGAAGCGTGCCGTTGCGCCCGATAAACTCAGTCCGGTCGCCGCTGATGGTCCGAGTCGTCTCGTCCACGTCAAAGAAGGCCACCCGCCCGGTGAACTCCGTGTGATAGGGATTTCTCGCGAAGACCGCACCGCTCTTGGGGTCCAGTTCGGTCACGACGTGCATCACCGATTTTGGCCTTAGATCTCCCAGTACCCATTCTACGTAACCCGTCGCTGACAGCTTGCGCGATCGGCCTGACTCGTTCCGCACCTTGAGCACCATGAACTTAATCGGTGCATCCATGGCCACATACACCCACAGCTCTGAGCGGATGCCCCGCTCCGTATGCTCGAAGACGCTATAGCCGAAGCCGTGCCGAGTGACATACGGGGTTGCTCCGCGTCTGGGCAGCGGCGTGGGGGACCAGAAGTGGCCCCTTTCTTCGTCACGAAGGTACAAGGCTTCTCCGCTCGTATCGCTCACTGGGTCGTTGTTCCAGGGAGTGAGGCGGAATTCGTGGGCGTTCTCGCTCCAGGTATAGGCCTGACCGTTCTCCGAGATGACGGTGCCAAAGTGCGGATTCGCCAGTACGTTCACCCACGGTGCCGGCGTCACATGTCCGTGCGTGGTCGTGATGACATACTCGCGGCCATCAGGCGTGAATCCTCCCAGCCCGTTGAAGAACCTGAGATCGTGGCGCGGCAACGCGGCGGATGGCAAGGGTTCGGCGCGGCGGGTTCGGGTGGGCGTCAGGCGTGGCACGGTGACGTCCACAGGGCCGCGGCGGGTGATCTGGTCGGCCAGCGATCCCCGATTGTCGGTGAGAATGGCACGGGCGACCGATCGCAGCAGAATGCGGTCCTCGTTCGATATCTGGTCCGCAGGACGCACGAAGATGCCGCCCGGTCGATCCATCACGTGTGCTTCGAGGCCCCCGGCAATCAGCCCCATGATTTGTTCATGGAGTAATTGCCGGTAACCGGCGTGATCTTCGTTCCAGATCACCAGGTCCACGGCCAACCCCTTGGAGCGCCAGTACGCATGGGCCTGTACGAGTTGGCGCACCAGATCGATATTGGCCAGATCGCCGATCTGCAGCAGCACGATCGGTAAATCGCCGGAAATGGCGTAGCCCCAGAGCCCCGATTGCCCGCGGCGGTTTTTGATCAGATCGCTCGGATCAGCCCGCAGGGAGGAGTTGGCGTAGAGGACAGAGCTGGCCAGGCGGCCATAGAGTTGCGCGTCGGCCTCGGTGGCATTCAGCTGCCGCTTGACCACCTGGCTATGGGTCCACGCCAGCTCGAAGACACGATCGGCGAGACGCCGATCCTGGTATTTCTCGACCAGGCCCAGGCAGACGTTGCGGGTGTCGCCGATCCCGGACACCATATCGATCGTGGCCGATTCTTCCGGATCGAGCGTGATCCGACACCGGATGGCGACAATCGGATCCAGCACAGAGCCCTCGCTGCCAGAAAGCGCTGCCGCATCGTGCGCCCCTTGTCGCGCGCCGGAGCCGCTCATGGCTTGTGGATCGGCGGCGGTGCGACCACGGCCGATAAACTGTAGGCGGTCCGTCTCGTAGGACATCGTTCCGATGTCCGCTCCATGCACGGTCATGAGATGACACATCCATGGCGAGGGCTCGTCGAGGGAGCGGGGCCGGCGCGTACACAGGATCGCTTGCCGCTCGGGAATGATCTCGGTCTGCACAAAGAGATTGCTGAACGCCGGATGCAGCGCGTCCGCGGCAGAGGAGGCGAGCACGACTTCGGCGTAACTCGTGATCTCGATCGTTCGGCTGGTCCGCGAGTCGTTGGTGAT
Source organism: Nitrospira sp. (assembly GCA_003135435.1). Lineage (GTDB taxonomy): Bacteria > Nitrospirota > Nitrospiria > Nitrospirales > Nitrospiraceae > Palsa-1315. Next base: position 2,551 of record PLBR01000061.1, read on the forward strand.
GCGGGTTCGACGCAGTTCGATGTCATCTTCCGGCGACACCACGATTTCGGTATACGTCTCGATATCGTGGTCACGCCGGCGAAACTCAGCCCGTCCCTCAGAAAAAATGACTGCATAGTTCTCCGGCGGCTGTAGCGTGGGCTGATAGGCCGTGGACCACAACTCTCCGCTCCTCACGTCGCGGATGTAACAGAACGTACCCCAGTTGTCACAGGTACTGTCTTCGCGCCAGCGTGTGACCGCGAGGTCCTTCCAACGACTGTACCCACCGCCCGCGTTCGTGATCATCACGTGGTATCGGCCGTTCGACAACAACTGTACCTCCGGTATCGGAGTGTGCGGGCTGCTGAACTGACGCACCGGCATCTCGGCATCACCAAAGGTCGTAGGTACGTCGGAGAGCTCCGCGGTGTGCGCATAGAATGCCGTAGTCTTTGGAATCCGCTCCTGAAGCAACAGCATGGTCGCCTGGAACAACGGATCCGACTCGAATCGCTTCTGCATCGGACGGTCCAGGAGCAGATAGGCCAGAGAGAGCAAACTCATGCCCTCGTGATGGGCCATGTAGGACCGAACCACCGCGCTCGATTGTCCGCGTGGGAGACGGGAAGGGGTATAGTCGATCGCTTCATACAAACCGAATGGGCCTTCGAGCCCCGCCGCAGCGAGTCGCTGCAGATTCAGGCACGCTTCCTCGGGCGCCACCATCAGCGCGAGCACCGAGGCATAAGGCGCGATGACCACATCATCGGCAAGGCCACGTTTGAGTCCCAGACCGGGTACGCCAAATGCGCGGTATTGGTAGTTCAGATGCACGTCGATCGTGTTGTAGCCGGACTCCGACATGCCCCACGGGACGCCGCGCTGCCTTCCGTACTCGATCTGCCTCTCCACCGCCGCCTTGCAGGTCTGGTCGAGCAGCGTGTGTTCGTATGTCGGCATCACCAACAGCGGCATGAGGTACTCGAACATCGACCCGCTCCACGAGATGAGTACCGGCCCTCCACCGGCGGTCGTGAGAAGACGCCCGAGAGCAAACCAACTCTCCTGCGGCAGTTGTCCCTGTGCAATCGCCACAAAATTGCACAATCTTGCTTCCGAAGCCAGCAGATCGTAGTAACTCGTGTCCCGTCGGCGCTCGCCGACGTTGTAGCCGATAGCCAGCAGACGGCAGCCCTTGTCGAACAGAAAATCATATTCCACGCTGGCGAAGTGACTGGCTTGACGAGCCAGTCCTTCGATGGCCGCGATTCGTTCTCTGGCGCGTTGGCTGGCTTTCGTAATGAGCCGTTGAAGGCCATCAGCCCATGTATGCTCCTCGTGCATCGCCTCTGAGCCCAACCGATGTTCGATGGCCGGCAGACACGCCTCGTCAAGGCGTGCCAATTCGCGCAGCGTGGGGATCTCATCGATGTCGCCACATTCGCTGAGCCTATTCTGTGAGGCCGACAGCAATGCCCACGGTGCGAGAAACATCAGGTCATCGAGGGCATTCCGGCATTGCCGGACGAGTGCGCGCGCCCACCAGGTCGCTTGGCTCTCTGGGGCAGCCTTCAAACTAGCGAGCACCTCCTCGGCGGTCGTCGCCAGCTGGTCAAGGCAGAGCCGCGCTGCCGTGAGCGTGGTTGGCCGGGATTCGCAGGCCGACTCCAGATGCTTCTGAAATTGAGCGAGTAGGGCCGGAGTGGTTTCCCCTACAGCATCCTCGAGGACCCTGAGTGTGTCGCTGAGCCCGTCAAAGAATCGCGACCTCAGGATTTTCTGATCGGGAAGTGCGAGCAGGCCCGGCCGCAGTGTCAGCAGATGACCCGCAAGGTTTCCGCTGTCCACCGTCGACACATAGGTCGGCAGCAACGGTTTCAGAGATTGCGTGTCGTACCAGTTGTAGAAGTGGCTTCGGTGACGTTCCAACCCTTCCATCGTGTGGAGCGCATTCGTCGTGCGTTCAATGAGTTGTCCGGCCGACATGTAGCCGAAATCGTACGCAGACAAGTTTGCGAGCAGCGCAAGTCCCATATTGGTCGGCGACGTGCGATGCGCGACCACGGCAACGGGATGCTCCTGATAGTTATCAGGCGGCAGCCAATGATCTTCCGGGCCGACGAACTCTTCGAAGAACGCCCATGTCTTTCGGGCAAGCTTCCGGAGAAAGATAGTCTGGTCGCCCGTCAGATACACTTCGCGCCGAGTGATCGGTTGGCTGATCCACCACGCAATAGCGGGGGAGGCGAACCAGAGACCCAGGATGGGCATAGCCACATCTAGCGCGCTCGGCTCCGACAACGTCAGGTAGATCACCGCAGCAACGGCAAGAACGGGCCCGATCCACATCGTCCGACAGTGGGCGACGAGGTCGGTGCGGCGATTGCGGTCCTGATTGCTTGACGGACTCCATTCCAGCAGTCGTGTACGCGTGACCAACATTCGCCAGATTGTGCGCACAATCGCATCGAGACTGAAGAACGCCTCATAGGGAAGAAACACGATCGTCAATACCGTCTGAACAACGTGCCGGCCGGCCGAGCGTAGCACAGCGGCGACATGCTGCTCCGGCAACACGTCCTCCGGCTTCTGAAACAGATCCAGAATAGCGGCAAGCAACGGAGGAATCAGGACGATTCCGATCACCGACAAGGTCCACAACCAGAATGGCGACAAGACCGTCCAGCCGAGCAACAACAGGACAGTCAATGCTGAAGGTACGAGACTACGCCGAAGGTTGTCGAAGAGCTTCCATCGGGACAGTCCTGAGAGCGGATTCTTCTGTCGCCGCGTGCCAGGGCCTGGAACGCGCGGCAAGAGCCACCCCGCAACCTGCCAATCCCCACGGATCCAGCGGTGCCTCCGGCTCACATCCATGCTGTAGCAAGAGGGATTTTCCTCGTACAATTGCACATCGCTCAACAGCCCCGCCCGGACGTAGCACCCTTCCAGAAGATCGTGGCTGAGAATTTGGTTCTCAGGACAGCGGCCCGCGAGTGCGCGTTCGAACGCGTCCACCTCATAGATCCCCTTGCCGATGAACGAGCCTTCACTGAACAGGTCCTGGTATACATCGGAGATGGCGCGCGTATAGGGATCGATGCCCGGCTCACTCCCGTTGAGTCGCGCATAGCGCGACCGGTTCGTGCCTGGGAGGCTCACGGCGACGCGTGGCTGCAGGATGCCGTATCCTTCGCAGACCCGCTGCTTGTGTTCGTCGTACCGCGCACGATTCAGCGGGTGCGCCATCGCTCCCACGAACTGCCGCGCCGCATCACGCGGCAGATGTGTATCCGTGTCGAGGGTGATCACGTACTTCACGGTCGACAACACCTCAGTCTCGCCGACGACGAGGGAGAAGCAATCCCGTGAGCCGCCTTGCAGAAGTGCATTCAAATCCGCAAGCTTGCCTCGTTTCCGTTCGTACCCCATCCAGATCCGCTCCCCAGGATTCCATCGGCGCGGGCGATGAAACAAAAAGAACGCATCGCGTCTCGCCTCTCTGTACTTTCCATTCAGCTCGTCGATCCTCTTCTGGGCCAGCCGCAACAGAGGCTCGTCTTCCGGAAGAGTTTCCTCGTGTGCGTCTCGAAAATCGGTCAACAGGCCGAAGTGCAGGTGGCCGTCTCGATTGGCCAGGAACCGGACTTCGAGCGCCTCGGTCAGCTCTTCGATGTTTTTAACGCTGCTCAGCATAGTCGGGACCACGACCAACGCGCGCGATTCCGGGGGAATGCCCTTGGAAAAGTCCATTCGCGGCAGCGCATGCGGCGTCACCAACACTGTCGCAAGCCAATTCACCAGCGCGACTGCCAGCTGACTTGTACAGATGAGGGACAGGAGACCGACCAGTGCGAGTAACCAACCCTCCTCAGCCTCGGCATACGCCAGTGCCAGTAAGCCGCCGGCGAAGATCCCCGTCATCAAGACGATCGTACCGACATAGAGGAGCAACGGAAACCGGCCGCTCGTTCGCTGAAGTGCGTCAGATGTGGAGAGGCGCACCTCCACCGTTCGTTCGAGCTGGGGTACTCCCTTGTCGATCAGGTAAAAACCAACATGGGCTTCTCGATCGTCGCTGCCGTTTCTGCCCGCACCCTGCTGCGCCAGATGAATCGCGTGGCGCGCCACTTCGCGCTCCGAGAGCCGGCTGCTCCTCGCCATCTTCTCCACCTCGTGACGGTAGCGATCGCGAGTGGCAAAATCCATCTTGTCATAGGCTGCACCGGGATCCTCACGCAGTGTCCGCTCGACCACGCTCATCGTCTCAACGAACTCGCGCCAGTCCATTGCACCCAGAAATCGAAGACTGCCGATGCTGTTGCTGATGGAAACCTGGTCGACGGCCTGCTGCTGGTTTTCCGACTGCACCGACTGCTCAATCGTCAGGCCGGACTCGGAGAGCCGCTGCTCGATCCAGGTAAGCGGCAATGCCAAGGCGGGGCTCTGCCCCTGCAACCGGCGCGCGAACTCCGCCACAAACGCACTCGCCATCGGCGGGTTCGACCGCGCCATGTCCGCGATCACCAGGATCAGACTCTTCGGATCCTTCTCTGCGATTTCCATCATCTGATCCGCCCAGTAGTCGGCGCGATTGCGGTCGATCCTATGGGCGGCGATCCGCGTCGCCGCACGCCGGAGATTCTCGATCAGCGCCAGACGGAGCATGATCGGGATGGCCCATAACTCGCCGAGCGTGAGAGCGGTGATCGTCTGGTAGGCGGCGACGAATCTACTGAGGCTTCCCGGATCGACTCGTCCATCGCCGTGCGAGATCGTTTCGAGTGCGATGTCGTACACGCGTGGAAGCCCAGACGTTGAGCCATCCAGTATGCGAGGCAGCTCACGACTGTACCCCTTGGGCAAGTGTCTCGTAGCCGTGCGAATCTGTTCTTCGATGAGATAGAAGTTATCAAGCAGCCATTCCCCCGCCGGCGTAATCCGACGGTTCGCCTTCACCGCCTCTACCAACAGATCGCGGACTCCGATCAGGACGTCTTCATTCTCAGCCAGCCTGCTCAGAAGCTGGTCCGGAGTCTGCTCCGGACTCAACTGGTGCAGACCAGCCAGGGTCTTGCCATGTTGCTCCATTTGATCGGCGCTAAAGAGCTCCGAACGAAGCGGTGGTTCGCCGCCGGCGTATTTTTCTGCCAAGTCGTTTTCGGGGAAGCTTGCTTTGAAATGGAGCAAGTTGCCGAGATTGATCTTCTCACTTACCTTCACGTGTTAGGTCTCTTTCTTAGCAGGATGCCGAAACAGTTCGCCAGCCTATCTTGTTCATTTGGTCCATCTGGTGTCTCTGGTTCATCTGGTCTATCAGGTTGGTCTGGTTCAAGTAAATAATCGAGACGGACCAGACAGTCAGGGCTTGTTCCTGACGTGCAGATCCTCGAAGTTCTCGCGAACCACAATAGTTTTTCCGAAGCCTGTCAGGCCAACGGTCGGTTCGAGACGAAAGTTTCAAGGCCAATCTTTGTGTGTCGACGTCCAGTCCAAAATAGAAGGTCGAATGCTGGCAAGTAGACTGGAATGAGCTGCTGCACCGCTCCCTTGGACAGGTGGTCCTGGCAAAACGAGCTCAGCGGCAGATTCAAGTCAGGCCGTAGGAAGCCAGGAATTTCCTGTTCGCCGTGGCCCGGTATAAGAGGAGGTCTCATAGCATGTATCTGACTGATCGGAGGCGTGAAACATCGCGTAACTATATATATATCAGCCCAGTCGCGCAAAATGATCGGTCAACTCTATCCAACTAGACGGAAGGCAGTCTGGTCAAAATTGCTCAGCTTAAAGATTCTACCTGGCAGGCAACTTCACGCTCGCCCTGCTCGGAATCAGCGAAGTCTCGTGAGGGGGAAGCTACTCGTGAAGGACAATACTGGGGAAGGAGGCCATCCCGCAGGCACAGGACAGCCTCGCCTCTGTCGGCAGTATCAGACACAACTACAAACCGGTTACGATTTCTAGATTGCCATCACGCCTTTTTCCAGCCGCTCACGCTCCCGTGACATAGCAGCACGCCCAGCCTCGACCGCCTCGGTGAGGACGGACTTTTTTTCCTGGACAAACTCGCGTCCCTTGTCCACCGCCTGCTCCAAGACCTGGGTGGCCGTATCGGCCAGCTCATGGACCTGCTCTTCAGCCCGCCGTGCATACTCTCGCACCAGCTCCCGTGACTCACGACCCGACTGCGGTGCCAGCAACAGCGCCACCGCTGCCCCCGCCAACCCTCCGGTCACAAACGCCAATCCCACCGCTCCCAATGAACACCCTCTGTTATCTGCCATTACTCGCTCCTCCTTCTTGATAAATGTGTGCCTTGACGACGCCCGTCGTGGCCCTGAACCTGGCCACCCTGCCGGTCAGGTTGACCAACAGTGAACAACAGGGTGAGCACAGACCGTGCTCACCCCGAAGATTCCCCGACACATGGCTACTTCCCGCAGGCAATCTTCATCGATTCAATGTTGGGTCATCTCCTTCCCGAGTGG
>PLBR01000018.1 GCA_003135435.1 Nitrospira sp.
ACCGCGAAGAGATACACAAAGCCTCGCGTCATAGGAATGTACGTGATATCAGCCGCCCAGACATGGTTGGATCGGGTGATCTCCAGATGGCGCAGCAGATACGGGTACACCCGATGCGCTGGATGTCGCTGGCTGGTATTGGGTTTGCGGTATAGCGCTTCGATGCCCATGCGGGCCATCACGGTGCGCACCCGCTTGCGCCCGATCCTGTGGCCTTCTCTCCGCAACAGGTCGCGCAACATCCGGGCTCCGGCAAACGGAGAGGCCAGATGCAGCTCGTCGATCCGGCGCATCAGCGCCAGATCAGATGCGGACGCCGGCCGGGGCTGAGCATAGGCCGTCGAGCGCGCCAGCTCCAGGAGCTGGCATTGCCGCACCACAGGCAGTGCGTGGGTTCGGGTAATCATCGCGTTGCGCTCAGCAATCCCGCCTTGATGAGCGCCCCTTCTAAAAAATCATTCTCTAGCGCCAGCTGCCCGATCTTGGCGTGGAGGACCTTGAGAGCCGGTGGGTCCGACGTGGACTTCGTGCCGCCAAACACGTCGACGGCCCGCGCCAGCAAGTGCTGCTTCCGTTCCGTGATCTGAGTGGGATGCACGCCAAGTTGTGTCGCCAACTCCGCTAGCGTCTTGTCGCCCTTGCACGCGGCGAAGGCCACCTGCGCCTTGAATGCCGCCCCGTGATTGCGTCTCGTTGCTTCATCGCCTCGCTCCTCTGGTTCGCCACCCTTCGGGGGCGTCGGTTAAGCAAGGCTACCACTTAGCACACTGTCCGAATTTCCGGGGCCCCCTCTATCCACCGCTGGAATGCCGTGCGTATGCTTGGCAACTGTGCCGTACGAACGACCGTCCATTCATCGACCCGATGTTCCCCTCCCCTCTGTGCTCCGTCCCTTCCGTCGCTTCCCTGTGCAATGCTCCATCACATACAGCGCGGCCATTCCAGGGGCACTGTACGGGCTGAACCTTTCTCTTCTCAACTACAATCCAGCTGGATGATGTTTCTACCTACATAAGGGATCATTCAGATTGTGGGAGACGGCGTTGGCGGGGGGTGGCGAGTTATTCCGAGAGCCGGCAAAGATTTGTGGTACGTTGAACGTGCGGATCAGAAAGAGGTGAGCGTGCCGATCACAAAGTATCCGTTCGCAAAAGACTTTCCTGTCATATGCGTGGGCGGCTCGGCCGGTGGCCTCGACGCCTATATCCGGTTGCTCACACATCTGCCGGCCGATATGGGCGTGGCGATCGTCATCGTGAACCACATCACCATCATGCCCACCATGCTCCATGAGATTCTGCCCGGCTACACAAGAATGCCGGTTGAGCTGATCACGGAACGCTTATGCATTCAGCCCAACCATGTATTCATCATCCCGGCAAATCACGACTTACACGTTCTTCATGGAGAGTTCCGTCTCAAGCCGATCTCGAAGCCCCGGGGATGGCCTGACGTGATTACTGTGTTCCTGTGTTCCCTGGTGCAGCACTGGGACGGAAAACTGGTCGCGGTCATTGTCTCGGGTCTAGATGGGGATGGAGCCGCAGCACTGCGGAGTATCAAGCAAGTCGGCGGCATTACGATCGCACAGTCCCCCGAGACAGCCGTCCAGCCAGATATGCCTGAGAGTGCCATAGAAAGCGGGTATATCGATTGTGTGCTTTCCCCGGAGGGTATCGCTCAGGAGTTGGTGCGGATTGCGCACGCGCCCCCCATGAAGGCACCATGAGTGTCCGGTTCGGACTAGAGCGCCGGAGCCACGCATCAATCTTGCGCGACGCGCGCGCCAATATTGGCAAGCTCCTCTGCAATTTTGTCGGGTGGCAGCACGAAATCAACACAGCCTGCAGCCTGAGCCGTGAGAGGCATGCCGTCTACGATGGCAGACATGTCCTGAGCAAAGGTTGTTCCTCCCTTGGCCTTGATGTGCTGGCATCCCGCAGTACCGTCGCCATCATACCCAGAGAGGATAATCCCGATCGCATGCGCCCCCAGAGCCTCTGCTAAGGAAGTGAAAAACAAATCTACCTGCTTGTTCCTCCCAGTGCGCGGGACGACGACTGTGAAGGTATAGCCCTCAATGAGAAGATCCGCGGCCGGAGGAATCACGTAGACGTGATTCGCCCGGATCGACATTGCCGGGGAAGCCACCAGTACTGGCATTATCGTGTGACGCGACAGAATTTCAGCTAACTGACTATGGGCGGTGGGGTTCATATGAGAAATAATGACAAAGGCCATTCCTGTCTGAGACGGCAGGGCGTCCAAGAGCACCTTATAGGCGTTCAGAGCTCCCGCTGAGCCGCCAATGCCGACAATAAAGTGAGGATGTAATGTTCCCATCGGCTACGCCAGCTTTCCATCAAATAACTTTATCTTCTTTTGATTACGTTTTGTCTCACTGAAATATCTTTACCAACCTTCTTTTTCTGCTTGGGACTTGCGGTAGCATCAGCACCCATTGGTACTATGTGCATTCCCTCATCACTCAAAACCAATTTGTGGACGTCACTGGAGTGGCCCATGCCACGAGACTTCACAATGTACAGTCCACGAACGCGTCTCTTACCCTCATCTTCTTCTAATTCTCTCACGACGATCCACGTGTCAATTAAAGACGACACACCGATTTCGCCGCTCGTGTCATTTTGTGCGGTTGAAGACACAAGACTGGTAAACAAGCCGGTGATGCCCTGGGATTTTAACGCATCAATCATGCGAGTCAGCATGGATTGAATTTCAAGTTGGTTCCCCTGTCCAATGAGACTTGTCAGGGGATCTATGACAACAGATTGTGGTTTGAAATCTGCAATGAGCTTGTATAAATCGAGTAAATGCATCTCTAACCCAAAAAAGGACGGTCTCGTAGCCACAATCTTTAAGAGTCCTTTTTTGATCAATGGTTCAAAATGAAAACCTATAGAATGCATGTTTTGGATGAGCTGCCCCGAAGATTCTTCATACGACAAGAACAGACACCGTTCTCCCCGTTTACAGCGTTCTATTACGAATGCCGCCGCGAGGCTTGTTTTTCCAGTACCGGCGGTACCTGACGCGAGTATCGTGCTGCCTCTGGTATACCCTGCACCCTGGAACAGTTTATCTAACGATGGAATGCCTGTCGACACTCTCTTGTTTGTGCCTGGTTGATCGAGTCCGGCAGACGTGATGGGAATGACTGAAAGTCCATCTGTATCAATGACGAAGGGATATTCGTTGGTTCCATGATTTGACCCACGATATTTCATGACACGAATTCTACGGGTGGAAATTTGTTCCCTCACTCGGTTGTCCAGGAGAATGATGCAATCGGAAATGTACTCCTCCAGGCCATGACGAGAATAAACGCCTTGTCCCAGCTCGCCGGTCATGATGGCCGTCACGTGTTTGTCCTTCAGCCATCGGAACAGTCGTTTGATCTCTAAGCGAAGAATGCCCACATCTGTGACACCTGCAAAGAGAGATTCAATCGAATCTAACACCACGCGTTTGGCGTCAATGGCATCAATCGCATGCTCTAAACGAATGAAGAGCCCTTCAAGATTAAATTCGCCACTCTCTTGAATATCTCTGCGCTCCAACAGCACATATTCAATCAGAATCTTTTTTCGTGCAACCAGCCCGTGTAAATCCAGGTTAAGAGACGCCACGTTTTTATACAGTTCATCTTCTGTCTCTTCAAAGGACATGAAGATGCCCGGCTCGTTGTACTTGGTTGCACCATTGATGAGAAAATCAATCCCCAAAAGGGTTTTCCCACAGCCGGTATTTCCACAAATTAACGTGATTCTATTTTTCGGAAGCCCGCCTTCTGTAATTTCGTCAAAGCCTTTGATGCCGGTGGGGCACTTGTGTAATTGATGCTGATGAACGGCACGTTGTTTCTGAGGAGTGTTACGCATACACGAATCCTTTTTTTCAAGGGAGAATATTTATGGTTTACGTTCATTCATGTACTGATTATAACCAACTACGCTCTGTCAGGGCAAGAGGTCAATAAATACCGCGCGTCGCATAATGACATTCTCCTGAAGGAAAAGACCCGCCCATCGCACATGGCCCAGTGGCCTTTTCTGTTCCGCTGTCTCGCAGGCCGATAGTGCGGAATCACGCGGAGGGCCTCTTAGAATGGCGCACAATCAGGCAGAGGCGAGGGTGATGGGGGGACCAGGCGCTCTCTGGGTCTGTAATGAGCCTAAAATCCTTCGCGTTTCTCAAGCCAGTAAGCCATGTGTCTGAACCCCTGCCTGATTGGATCGCTCTAAGTGGTTGGAACAACGTTACTCGAAAGTATGAGGAGACGTGTTCTTTCAGCAGATGTTTGCGGGACATCCAGT
>PLBR01000083.1 GCA_003135435.1 Nitrospira sp.
ACCATCCCCTATACCTGGTCAGTGACCCCTGCCTTACCATCCGGACTCACGCTGGCTCCCGCGACGGGAGTGATCAGTGGTACACCAACAGCGACAAGTAATATTAACCACAATTTTACAGTTCGAGATTCTACCAATCAGACAACCACAAAGGAGCTCAACCTTCGGATCAGAAACTAGCTGCGACTACTCCTCCGAATGAGCACGCTGACAGGTTTGACTTCCCCTGCCACCGCTGACTGGAATTCGCCAAAGGAATTCCTCCCGTGGCATCGCAATTCGTTCATCTCCATCTGCATACGCAATTCAGCCTCCCGACAGCCGAATCAGATCAACCCGCTCGAAGAATGATGGCCAGGTCCTGCAAACATTCTGCGGCAGATGGCTGGGATCTGGTTGATCTGGTCTTTCAGGTTTCTTTGGTTTCGCTCAACAAGAGAAACAAGATAAACTGGCTTAGCCTAGCCGTCCTCTGATTCGTCGTTCGTAACACCTATGCCATCTTCTTAGCTTTCTTTACCTTCATCCCCTTTGGCTCATCTTACGCCACTCAATGAAAAGTCCCTTCATCTCGCATAGCAGGCTCTATTTTTCAATGACTTAGGATCTAATCATCGAGTGCTAGAGTTCATATGGATCTGGACCACTCCAGTCATGTGAACGATGCACACCTTCTGGAAATTGCCCCTGCTGCTTTTGTTGGTTCTGCCTGCTCCTCTCGCCTGGGGAGGCGATGGGTTGGGCTCAGACTACACTGCTCAACGCTGGGCGGGATTATTCTCCGATCTGGCTCCCCAAACCGATTCGAAACAGGTCGTCCCTCCCCTCTTCCAGACTAGCATCACACCAACCTTCTTTGCTCCACCCCTGGCCTCGCCCCGCCTACGCGACCTCGCCCCGGAGACCGATCAACCCCGCGCGGAAGGCCTCCTGTCTTCGACCACATGGCTGAACGGAACCTTCGTCACTGAAACGGAAGTGGCCCGGAGTCTGGGAGGAGCCGGCTGGCTTCAAAGCAGGATTCCCGGCGATACACGTGGCGACGCAGCCCAACGCATGGTCCGACTAGGTCTGACAGGTACAGCAGGGTCGATCCGTTACGGGATGCTGTCCCGATCAGCAGGGCAGGCGTTCTTGAATGGACCGGACCAGGCGCTGCGTGAGGTGTGGGGAGAATGGAAATCCGACTGGATCACGCTACGGAGCGCGATCGGGGAACAGTGGAACAATGTGGCCGGAGACTCTACCCGCTCTCGGCTGGAACAGACTTATGGACGAGCTGGTCTCGCCTGGAAGCGTCCCACCTGGCCTGAGCTGAGCCTGACCTATGCACACAATTCCCTGAACAGCGCGCTTGAACCAATCGGCATCGCTCCTCAGCGGAGCAACAACCACACCCTGGAAACCGCGCTCGCCTATACCGGTATGGGCTGGAATGCCCGTCTCGCATCGAGTTATATCCTCGGGAGCGATCTCCTTCGTAACGGAGCGGAGACCACGGTGAGGATGCAGATGCTCACGGCGGTCTTTCGCCCGTTGAACACCCTGACCATTTACCCGACGTTGGGGTATCGGGAGGAGGTACAGGATTGGTCAGGCGTTCGAGTCCATTCACCCTCGGCGTCAGTCACCTTGCAGTGCAGGCAAAGTCAGCGGTTACTGATGAGTGCCATGAGCAACTATGCCGGCACACGCTCGAGCGATGGGCTGATTGACACGGAATACGTGGGCGGGAAAGGGATACTCACGTGGGATCTTCAGCGATCAGAGGCATGGACGACGTTGATCACCTTCGAAGCCGGCTATAACCGAATGACGAACCATGTGACGCCCTCCGCCAATACAGAAGATATCTCCGGCCTGATACGCCTCGTTCTTGCCGCCCTCTAACCAGCCGGCATCAGCCCTCTGCTTCGCTCGGCATTGTCATACGGAACCGAAACGGTGCCCGGAAGCATTTCACGGCGCGTGGGGCGACAGAAGATGGAGTCATTGATTGGCTTTGTCTGTTGACCGACGAGCGGCCTCGATGGAATTCACTCATCCACTTCGCTGCAACAGTGTCACGTCAAGTAATGATCCCGTCTAACACTACGTCGAACACTCCTTCTCACGCCAACGACAAGCGCTCAACCGGTGACAAGTTAAGAAACGACCCAGCTACGTGTTCCCTCAAAGCGCTTTCCCCTTCATTAGTGCAATTACGCTCGCCATCGTCACCTGGTCGTCGTCGAATCCGCCATGCGTCGTGCTTTTCGATTCCTTGCCGGGAGCAGCCCAGGTATGGACGTTCTTTAATTTTTTCGACGCAATTGTGCTATTGAAATATTTCTCCATGCCGAGTATCGGCGTCGTCTCTCCTTTTTCGAGAAACTGCGATACCAGGTAGAGCAACGAACGGCTGTAGCCGAGAATCGGTTTGCACGTCGGATCCTTCTGTTCCATATCGTCGGATAGATGGAACTGATTGAAGCGCCTGACCTTGTCGTTTTTGATGGCTGGGATGACTGTCTTCTCGAAGAGGTCGACGCGAACCGCCGGGGCCATAAAATTCACGCTTTCAAATTTCCAGCCCTGCCCTCCCAGCCGATCGACAACATGACTGTGCAGGATCGATCCGGCCGAATGGCCGACTAGATGCAGACGCACCTTGGACGGATCGGCAAAGTACGGCGATTGTTGGCACGCCTTGTAGAGCTTTATTCCTCCACTCTCGGCAGTATTGGAAATCGCGTCTGCATTCTGTTTCATCTCGCTCCAGATCGCCGTCCCCGGCGCGGCCAGTAGTTTTTCAAGCCGTTCGTTCCACCAATCCTTGACGACGTCGAACAACCCGCCGGTCGGACGAGGCTGGCCCTCTAAGACATCCTCAAGGCGCCCCTTGAGCGTGGACCAGAGATCGGTTTCCCACATCAGGAAGATAGGAAAGATCTTGTTTTCATACAGCGCAGGAATCCACTTCGCCGCCGTTTCTCCCGCATCATTCTCGGACGTAAGACCGCCATGTGCGTAGATCGCGATATCCACGGGATCCTTCTTGCCCAAGCCCCATGCTGTCCGTGCCATGCCGAGATGGTGCGTGACAAGTGCCGTGATGTCGGACTCCTGTGTGCGGAAATCACCGGTGTTGCTGAGCCGGCCGTTATTCGCCATGTCGATGATGAATGGGCTGATTTCGCGTTTGCGTAACGAAGCTTCGCTGGCGAGCTGCACTTTGCCGGCCTCCAGGCGCAACGTCGTCGACNNGTTCCGTGACTACGCCCAGTTGTGCTACCCAGCAGTCCATCGCATTGTCGAGCCAGTCTTCATACGGTAACACTGCGCGGCCCTTCGTACCCCAGCCCGTACCCCACGAATTATGAATGATGAACCCGTCTTGGTTATAGCCGACGATCGAGAAGGCATGGCCACCGTCGCTGGGGCCTGCCTTCTGACTTGGAATCATCCAGTACCCGCCTTTATTGTGTGATGTGTTCGAGAATCCTTCATCCCAGCCGGAGTGGCAGACGCCGCTGGCATATAGAATGCCGATCTCGTTGAGTGCGACGTGCATATCGGTGACCGACCGCGTGTCGACGCGGTAATACGCCCCGAGCGGCCGCTGTACGGCATCGAGCCACCAGTCGTCTGCGGACTTTGTCACTTGGCCTGTCGGCATTTTTTCCGAGGTCCACAGCCTGTCCGAGCAGACGCCGTGTTTGTACCAGCCTTTCATCGCCCCGCGCAGACTCGATCCGGTATCGGCATCTGCATCGCCGGGAAATTCATCATAGCGCCGTGCCATCGAATACAACATGAATGGAGACACGCAAAAATCCATTTGCTTGCGCTTCGCGGTAGACTGCAAGGATACACGACGCTTGCCAACGCGAAGCCGGTACAGGCGTTGGTCTGTCCCTGATCGAGCACGGGGATGTTGGTCATCGGATCAAGCGCCAACCCTGGCACCACTGCCACCGACGGCATATAGAGCCTGTCACGCAGATCGAGTCGGTCTGGGACCACACTACGTTTTGGCATAGTCGCAGCGCCAGACTTCTTCGCTCTTCCATCTGTGGTTTTGTTCCTCGCCATGAGAAATTCCTTTCAGGCTGTTTACAGACACCGATCAAGAATCTGCTCTTTGATATTCATATCGGAGAAAACGCGGCCCATATTCTCAGCCGATTCACTAACTCCGTCAAGCATCATCCAGCTGAATCACCTTATGAATATGGGTATTTTGATAAGTTGAAGACGCATCCCATATCTACTCAGTCGGAGTAGATATCCAAGAGGTATGAGAGCGTGGCCACTCAAGTTTATTGTAAATGCCAGGCGTCCCAGCTTCGTTTGACTTCCTCTCCTACCGCTGACTAGAATTCGCCAAAGGAATTCCTCCCGTGGCATCGCAATTCGTTCATCTCCATCTCCATACCCAGTTCAGTCTCCTGGACGGCGCGAATCAAATCGAGCCGCTGGTCCAGCAGATCAAATCGTTTAATCAGCCGGCCGTGGCGATGACCGACCATGGCAACATGTTCGGAGCCATCGAGTTCTACCGCAAAGCCAAAGATGCAGGCATCAAACCCATCATCGGCTGCGAAGCCTACATGGCGCCTGGCAGTCGCTTAGCTGCCAAAGACAGCGGCCTCGCCAACAACGACTATTACCATCTGATCCTCCTGGCTCAGAATCTCACCGGCTATCAGAATCTGATCAAGCTAGTCAGTAAAGCGTATCTTGAAGGGTTCTACTATAAGCCACGGATGGATAAAGAAATTCTGAAAGAGCACCATGAGGGACTGATTGCCTTGTCCGGCTGCTTGAGCGGCGAGATCCCCTACCTCATTGGCCAGAAGGACATGGATGGCGCCATGGCTGTGGCTGGGGAGTTTCAGGAAATCTTCGGGAAGGAACACTTCTACCTTGAGGTGCAGGCGAACGGGTTGGACCACCAGCGAGTTGCGAATAGCGGCCTGCTCGAGATCGCCAAGAAAATGGACATCCCCCTGGCCGGCACCAACGATTGCCACTACCTCAAGAAAGAAGATTTCCGCCCGCATGAGCTGATGCTCTGCCTGCAAACCGGCAAGACGATCAGCGACCCGAATCGCATGAAGTTCGATACGGATCAGCTGTATGTGAAATCGACAGAAGAGGTCTCGGCCTCCTTTATTGAGTTTCCCGATGCCGTTTCCAATACCTGTCGGATTGCGGACAACTGCGACCTCCAACTGGCGCTGAACAAGACGCATCTCCCGCAATACAAATCCCCCGAAGGTTTCACGCGAGAAACCTATCTGGAGCGCCTGGCGCTGGAGGGATTGGCGGCCAGACTACAAGAAAGGCCCAGCCAAATCCTACCGGCCGCCTATGAGCTTCGCCTGCGTGAAGAACTGACGATCATCTGTTCGATGGGGTTCGCCGGCTATTTCCTTATCGTGTGGGACATCATCAAGTTTGCCCGTTCGCGCCACATTCCGGTCGGACCTGGGCGAGGCTCCGCCGCCGGGAGTCTTGTCGCCTATGCACTACGTATCACGGACCTCGACCCCCTCGTCTACACGCTCTTGTTCGAACGGTTCCTGAATTCCGAGCGCGTGTCCCTCCCCGATATCGACATGGACTTCTGCATGGAACGTCGGGGCGAGGTCATCAACTATGTGGTCGACAAGTACGGCAAGGACCACGTAGCCCAGATCATTACGTTCGGGACGCTCGGGGCGAAAGCCGCGATCCGGGATGTGGGCCGTGTGCTGGAAATTCCCTATGCCGAAGTCGATCGCGTGGCCAAGCTCGTACCGAATCAGCTCAACATCACGCTTCAGCAGGCACTCGATCAAGAACCGAAACTGCGCGATCTCGTCGAGACCGATACGCGGGTCAAAGAGCTGATGGGCATCGCCCGCTCCCTCGAAGGACTGGCCCGGCACGCCTCGACCCACGCCGCCGGNNCGGGCTCGTCAAATTCGACTTTCTGGGTCTCAAAACCCTCACGATGATCAAACGTGCCGAGAATCTGATCAATGAGCGACATCCCGGCGATCCACCGTTGGTCATGGAGCAGATGCCGTTCGACGACCCCAAGACCTTTGCCCTCCTCTCCTCAGGAAAGACGATCGGCCTCTTCCAGTTGGAAAGCTCCGGGATGCGCGACCTCCTGACCGGCCTGAAACCGGACTGCTTCGAGGACATCATCGCCATCATCGCGCTCTATCGCCCTGGCCCAATGGACCTGATTCCCGACTTCATCAAACGAAAGCAAGGCAGGATTCCGATCGCGTACGAAGTGCCTGAACTCGAACCGATCCTGAAGGACACATATGGGGTCATCGTCTATCAGGAACAGGTAATGGCGATTGCCAACAAGGTGGCGGGCTTCTCGCTCGGCCAAGCCGACATTCTCCGGCGCGCGATGGGCAAAAAGAAACCGGAGGAGATGGAGAAGCTGCGCGCGCAGTTCCTGGCCGGCGCCAAGAAGAACACGATTCCCGACAGGAAAGCGGAAAAGCTCTACGAACTGATCCAGAAGTTTGCAGGCTACGGGTTCAACAAGTCGCACGCCGCGGCCTATGCCGTCGTCTGCTACCAGACCGGGTACTTGAAGGCGCACTATCCGACTGAGTTCATGGCCGCTCTGATGACCACCGACATGGGCAACGCCGACAAGATCGTCGGCTACTTCACGGAATGCCGCGACCTCAACATCAAGGTCCTGCCTCCGGACGTCAACGAAAGTCATAAGAACTTTACCGTGGTGGATCACGCAATCCGGTTCGGCCTGGCGGCCATCAAGAATGTCGGCGAAGGTGCCGTCGAATCGATCATCGAGATTCGGAATGAAACCGGCCCCTTCAAGTCCTTCTTTGAGTTCTGTCGTCGCGTCGATCTCCACAAAGTGAACAAGCGCATGCTCGAAGGGCTGATCAAGACCGGCGCGTTTGACTCGACCGGCGCGAAACGTTCTCAACTGGCCGCGGTCCTGGATCAAGCCGTCGAGGACGGTGCAGCCGCGCAGCGCGAACGGGATCTGGGGCAGACCAATATTTTTGGCGACGAGTTGAACGGACAAGGAGCCACCGAACATTTCGCCATGCCGTCGCTGCCCAACATTCCGGAATGGGACCAAGGCGAGCGATTGAAACACGAACGGGAGCTGACCGGCTTCTATATTTCCTCCCATCCTCTGGCGCGTTATGAAGCCACTATCCAATCGCTTGCCACGGCCTCGACCATCAGCCTGCCCGAATTGTCGGACGGTCGGGAAGTGAAACTCTGTGGAATCATTACGACCGTCAAAAGCATGCTGACCAAGAAGGGCGACCGGATGGCCTATCTCACCCTGGAAGACCTCCTGGGCGTGGTGGAGGTCATCGTCTTTCCGGATCTCTACAAGAACGACGCCGACCTCATTGTGCCGGAACGCCTCGTGCGCATCACGGGCACGGTAGACCGAGGAGATAAAGGCACGAAGATTCGAGGGAGCAAAATCGAGCCGCTCGCCGAGGTGCAAGCGCAGACGATCAAGCGGGTCCACATTCGACTGACCGATCACCCCAACGTGACGGAACAGTTACCGCGCCTCCGTGAGGTTTTTCAGCGTCACCCGGGAGGCACGACGGTCTCGCTCACTTTGCGAATGGATTCAGCGCTGGAAGCCGAGACGGCCGCGCTCCCTCATCTGACTGTCACTCCCAGCGAACATTTTGTGGCAGAGGTTGAAGAAGTGCTAGGCAGAGGGGCTATTTTTCTGCTATCCTGACCTCTCAGTTTGTCTTGTTCATTCGGTCTATCTCGTCTGTCTGGTCTATTCGGTCTGTGTCGTGTGTTTGGTTGAACGAAACTAACTAGATGAACCAAATCAACCAGATAAACAAAACANNACCCCTCAGGACGAGATCCGCAAACTGCGGATGAAGCTGGCCCAGGTCGAACATGCGCTCTACAGCAAACTGACTCCCTGGCAGCGAACGCAACTCGCCCGGCATCCCCAACGACCCAGCACCCTCGATTACATCAGTTATCTTTTCAGGGACTTTCTTGAGTTCCACGGGGACCGCTCGTATGGCGACGATCGCGCCATCGTCGGAGGCTTCGCCCGATTCAACGACCGGTCGATCATGGTCATTGGCCATCAAAAAGGGAAAACCCTCAAAGAACGGATGCAACGGAACTTTGGGATGCCGAACCCCGAAGGCTATCGAAAAGCCCTGCGCCTCATGAGGATGGCCGAGAAGTTTGGGCGTCCGATCGTGACCTTTATCGACACGCCAGGCGCCTACCCCGGCATCGGTGCGGAAGAACGCGGCCAGGCTGAAGCCATTGCCCGCAATCTGTTCGTGATGTCCCGGCTCGCAGTCCCGATTATTTCCATCGTCATCGGTGAAGGCGGCAGCGGCGGGGNNTCGGTGATTTCGCCGGAAGGCTGCGCCGCCATCCTGTGGGACGATCCAGCTAAAGTTCCCGATGCCGCCTCCGCCCTGAAGATGACGGCGCAAGACCTCGTCGATCTCCATATCGTCGATGAAGTGATTCCGGAACCGCTTGGCGGCGCACATCGAGACCCCCATGCCATCACCGAGCGGGTCGCCAAATCCCTCAGCAACCAACTCTCCCAGCTCAACGATCTCTCCCTCCCTCAGTTGCTGACTCAACGCGACCAGAAATACCGATCCATCGGAGCCGTCAACGGGCTAGTCGTTTCTCCTCAATAAATTTCTCGACCATCCGCGACGCTGCTATCAGGACGTTCCTGGCACCGTCGTCCCTCTTCCTTAACGACACCGACAACTCTGACTCCGTCACACTACGTCTCACGTTTCACGCCTCTCGTCTTCCACTCTCTTTGAGCCAGGCAACAGCCCCGGCGCCCGCCGCTCGCCCCGTGGCGAAACAGGCGGTCAGAAGATAGCCTCCGGTCGGCGCCTCCCAATCCACCATTTCTCCCGCGCAAAACAGGCCTGGCAGCGCGCGGATCATCAACCGTTCGTCGAGCGCTTCGAACGGAACTCCACCAGCCGTGCTGATCGCTTCCTCCAGCGGGCGCGGTGCGATGAGTCGCAGCGGCAACGCTTTAATTGCAGCGGCCAGACGAGCCGGGTCTGCGAAATCCTCTTTCGTGACCACTTCACGAAGCAGCCCCGCCTTCACGCCTTCGATATGTGCCTGCCGCTGAAGATGCGTCGCCATGGTGCGTTTGCCACGCGGCCTCGATAGGTCATGAGTCAGGCGCGGTACATCGCGATCGGGTGCCAGATCGAGGCGCAATGTGGCCACTCCCTTGGCCATGATTTCGTCGCGCAGAGAGGCAGACACCACGTAAATCACGCCGCCTTCCACGCCGGTCTCCGTGATCACGAATTCCCCCGGATGCCAGGACTCGGCACCGGCATCGTTTCGCATAACAACGGCCACTGACTTGACCGGGTCCCCGGCAAACTTCGTCCGAAAATGCTCGCTCCAGCCCACGTCGAAGCCGCAGTTCGTAGGCTGCAACGGCGCGATGTGAAGCCCGCGTCCTGCC
>PLBR01000090.1 GCA_003135435.1 Nitrospira sp.
CGGGTCGGGCGGAGTGACGCGGTTGTGCCATCGCGCAGGATGACCGGTCCCGATTCTAGACTTCCGGATGCCGGAACTGGTTGGAACAATGGGCGGATCTGCTTCATGCTCGGTCACCCACTCGACTTGCTGCTGTCAATGTCATGACGTCGTCGCTCATCCCGTTCGTTTAGTGCTTTGCCAGGCCTGCAACATTCCCAGGGATCGGAGGAGAATATCCTTGGCTTCCTGTTGAGGCAAGTCTTCTTCTTGACTCAGGGCGAGAGTGCGCAAGGTGAGCTACCTTTGCCGGCTCCACGAACGGCAGTTGGGCCACCTAGTTCAGCTCCCATCGCCCATACTGCGATCCATCCGTCGCCACGAGCACGTTCATGTTGCGTCTCCTTTCGATTGCGTTCCCACCACGTTCGGACCGACAGGATAAAACCGGTTGCGATGTTGTGCTCCACTTAAATTGTGGACAGATAGCTTAGCTAGATGGATGCAGGAAACCCACTGAATTTATCCAAAACCCATCGAAGTGGAAGATAGCCGAGACCCTCTCAACAGAGTCACGAGCGAATGCACCGGATGTCCCTTGAGAAATGGAGAATCGAAGAGGGCTGGATTCTCTGCAAAATGGATGGTTTGCAATGTTCAATAAACTGTCCAGAAATTAAGTGGGGCAGTACACCCTTGTCACCATGACGCGTGATGCCAAACAGTGAATCTTCAATCACGCCCTCAAATGTTGAGGACACCCATGGGAAGCCTCCGGTCATCTGGGGGCTTCCCTCACACATGTGTAACCTCCCGTGTTACTGAGACGGGGGCCAGGTGCTGTCGCGCCGCTAAAGCCATGCAGCAGACACCCACACCCCGGCTGCAGCCATAACAGAATTACGATGATCTATATTTGCCGGTCATGGGAGCTCCCAGTTAACATTGACAAGTTCACGGCTACCACGGAGAATCGCCACATTCGCAAGGGTTGTGGGAATCAACTTACTCCGACCAGCAGGGAAAAATTGGACGATAGACAACTACAGTTTGAGGATTGTCAGCGATGCTTTGGCGCTGGAGCGGGGCAAGAATCGCGCGTCGTCGGTACTTCATCGCAGACAGTACGCGAAGCCAAGGAAGAGTGGCGTAGTGAGGGGAACCCTCACTGATGCAATCGAATACTCGGTCCAGAAAAAATCTGTAGGAGAAACCATGAGCAAACAAACACATCCCGATGAAGTGTGCCAGGTAGGACACCTGGGAATCCACCGTGCCGTCGCATATAGGTATATATACTTACGTGTTTATTGTGAATAGCGAGTGGCGCGACGACCCGGAGTGCCCGCTGCATGTGCCCAATCCGTGCGGCAGCCAGAACGCCGTGCGAGTTGTCACTTAACGCATCACGGAGTGGTCAGGACAGCATCGTTCGGCACCGAAGGTTCAGGGCGCTTAGAATCGAACAGAGACCGAGTCTGCATTACTTCAGCTTCAAATGAAAAGTATGAGCAACAAACGTCTTATCATCGTCGGTGGCGTCGCGGGTGGGGCCAGCGCGGCCGCACGCGCGCGACGGCTGTGCGAGGACTGCGAGATCATCATCTTCGAGCGCGGCCCGCATGTGTCGTTTGCCAACTGCGGGCTGCCGTATTTTGTCGGGGGTGAAATCGCCGAGCAAGACAGCCTGTTGGTGCAAACGCCCGAGAGCCTCAAGGCGCGCTTCAATCTGGAGGTGCGCATCAACACCGAGGTCATCCGCATCGACCGCGCCGCCCGGCGCATCGAGGTGCGAGAGTGTGGAACCGGTCGCGAATACGAGGAAGCCTACGATGCACTGATCCTTTCCACGGGCGCATCGCCGCTGAAACCGCCCATCCCCGGCATCGAGCGCCCGAACCATTTCGTGGTGCGAAGCATCCCCGACGTGGAACACATCATGGCGTGGTCGAACGATTGCCAGCGTTGTCGCGCCGTCGTAGTCGGCCCGCTTGAGAGTAATCTTCATGGTTGTATCATAACAACAATTCTTGATGAGTCAAGAGGGAGAGATGCCATGGGCCTATTGTACGAATAAGAATCCCTCATGAGAAATGGCATGTTCGGATTCGCTGCTCGCAACGTCTTGTAATGACTCAATCCCACCTTGTCGCCTGAAGGTCGTCCAGAAAGTAGCGACGTTGGAACATCGCCGTCACGCTGATCAAGCCAATCAGCACCGGCACTTCGATCACCGGTCTGATCATCGACGCGAACGCCGCGCGGATTTGCTAAGCGATCATGACCTCCTCGTGTCATTCTCAAGAGATGTCCCGCTGATCAGGGATGCCAGCTATGCAACACCCGCATATAGTTGGCTCGCTCAAAGGCTTGCGGATCGGGGCATCGCGTGAGATTCATGCTGCCCTGCATCTGGCGCAGCGAATGATACTCGTGCTCTTCCATCCAGCGGACCATCTCCTCTCGGACCGTCTTGAGATGCTCCGGCCCATGCTGGAGTAGTGCCGACACCAGTTGCACCGCATGGGCCCCGGCCATGACGGCTTTGATGGTATCTACTGCGGTATGTACGCCACCGGTCACCGCAAGGGAGGCTCGAAGGTGTCCGGAGAGGATCGCGAGCCAGCGCAGCCGCAGCAACAGTTCGGACGAATCGGAGAGCTGCAACCGAGGCACGACCTCCAACGTCTCCACGTCGATGTCCGGCTGATAGAAACGGTTGAACAGCACGAGT
Organism: Nitrospira sp.; assembly: GCA_003135435.1. Classification (GTDB taxonomy): domain Bacteria; phylum Nitrospirota; class Nitrospiria; order Nitrospirales; family Nitrospiraceae; genus Palsa-1315. Next base: position 2,714 of record PLBR01000090.1, read on the forward strand.
CCGTCTGCGCCGAGGCCGTCGAGCTGCGAGGCCAGGTGCGCGAATGAGCCGAAAAATGGAGAGAGCTTGACGGCCACCGGAATCGTGACGGAGGCCTTGACCCTACGCAGGATGTCTAGAACCCGTTGCTCGATGTCTTGTCCATGTTCCAACGGATCGGTGGCGACGACGTAGAAGTTGAGTTCGAGCGCGTCCGCGCCGGCCTGTTGGATCAAGCGCGCGAAGTCCAACCAGCCGGTCGCCGTGGTGCCGTTGAGGGAGCCGATGACCGGCACACGGATGGCGGCTTTGATTCGGCGGATCTGCTCCAGGTAGGGTTCCGAGCCGACGGAAAGTGCAGGGCGATCAGGAAAGTACGAGGGCGCCTCTGAAAAGGAGTTTGCGTGCGTTTCGATCTGATGGAGTGTCCGTGCGCGCTCCCCGGTGATGTGCTCCTCAAAGAGCGAGTGCATGACGATTGCCGCTGCGCCGGCGTCTTCCAGACGTTTCACCATGTCCAGGTCATCGACCAGGGGCGATGCGCCGGGCATCAGTGGGTGCGGTAACGACAAGCCAAGGTAGGTCGTGGACAGGTCCATGCTGATGCTCCCTCTTTAAGACGACGATGGTCGCTCCGCCCCTCGCGCCGCGGTCGGCGGTACCAGCGTGGCGAGCTGTTGGTAGAGCGCCATGCGGTAGGCGTTCTGCCGCTGAGCCGCAGCAGCCAACTCGCGAAAGCGCTCCGGATCTTGATGCTCGACGATTCTAAATCTGGTCTCGTTGCGCATGAACTGTGTCAAATCCGAGCAGCTTGGTACTGAGTCAAGCTGCAAGGCGGGCACTCCTTGCTCGATCCGGCGCGGGTCGAATCGATACAGCGGCCAATAGCCCGATTCCACCGCCAACTTCTGCTGGTCGAGCCCAAACTTCAAATCGTAACCATGGGCGATGCAGGGGCTGTACGCGATCAAGAGGGACGGGCCGGAAAACGATTCCGCTTCCTGAAACGCGCGCACGGTCTGGGTGTCTTTGCCGCCGAAGGCGATCCGCGCCACATAGGCCGTGCCATACGTCATAGCTAATAAGCCCAAATCCTTCTTCGGCGTGGCCTTGCCGGAGGACGCGAACTTCGCGGCTGCGCCCATGGGCGTCGCCTTGGACTGCTGTCCCCCAGTGTTAGAGTAGACCTCGGTGTCGAGCACAAGGATGTTGACGTCCTGCCCCATCGCCAGCACGTGGTCCAGTCCTCCATAGCCAATGTCGTAGGCCCAGCCATCGCCGCCGACGATCCAGACGCTCTTTTGCACCAGATAGTCCGCCAGCGTCGTAAGCCGACGCGCCTCTGGAGACGCCAGCGTCGCCAGCGTCTGCTTCAGTACCGCTACGCGCTGCCGTTGGGCAGCCAGGCCGGCCTCGCTGTGCTGATCGGCCTGCAGGAGTTCATCGACCAGTGTCGTCCCAAGCTGTGGAGCGAGGCGGCGGAGCAGGGTCCACGCTTGCTCGCGGTGCTGATCGAGTGCCAGCCGGAAGCCGAACCCGAATTCCGCGTTGTCTTCGAAGAGGGAATTCGACCAAGCCGGACCGCGGCCGTCCCGATTGACGCTATACGGCGTCGTCGGGAGATTGCCTCCGTAGATCGACGAGCAACCGGTGGCATTGGCGATCAAGGCCCGGTCGCCGAAGAGCTGGGTCAAGAGTTTGATGTAGGGCGTTTCGCCGCAGCCCGGACAGGCGCTCGAGTATTCAAACAGCGGCTCCAAGAACTGAATGCCCTTCACATCCGGTTTGACGGTCGCTCGGTCGGCCTCGGGAAGCTGGAGAAAGAAGGCATAGTTGTGCCGTTCGACCTCTCGCAGCGGACGTTGCGCCTGCATGTCGATGGCCTTGTGCTTTGGATTGGATTTGTCTTTGGCCGGGCAGACCATCACGCAGAGGTTGCAGCCAGTGCAATCCTCGGGGGCGACCTGGATCGTATAGCGGAACCCGGGAAACTCGTGGGCCTTGTAGGCCACGGCCTTGAAAGCCGCGGGCGCTCCGGTTAAGGCCGCAGGCGCATAGACCTTGGCGCGAATGGCCGCATGGGGACAGACCATCGCGCACTTGTTGCACTGGATGCAGATGGCGGGATCCCAGACCGGAATCTCCTGGGCCAGGTTGCGCTTGTCCCATTTCGCCGTGCCCACAGGCCAGGTCCCGTCCACGGGAAAGGCGCTCACCGGTAACCAGTCACCCTTGCCGGCCAGCAGGAGCGCCGTGACCTTTTTGACAAAGCCCGGTGCGTCATCGGGGACCAATGGCGCTACTGAGCGAGTCGCCGTGACGCGGCCGGGCAGACGGACTTCATGCAGATGCGCGAGGGCCTGATCCACGGCGGCCAGATTCTTCTGCACCGTGTCGGCTCCCCATTTGCCGTAGGTCTCCTGGATCGTCTTTTTGATCTCGACGATTGCCCGCTCAATCGGCAAAATTCCGGAGAGGGCGAAGAAGCAGGTTTGCATGATGGTATTGATGCGTCGCCCCAATCCCGCGTCGCCGGAGACGCGATAGGCATTGATGACGTAGAAGCGGAGGTGCTTGTCGAGGATTTGCGTCTGGGCTTCACGCGGAAGCTGATCCCAGACCCTGTCGGCGGCATCAGTCGCGTTCAACAAAAAGATGCCGCCAGGCGCCGCGTACTCTAGCACATCGTACCGATCGAGAAAGTCGAACTGATGGCAGGCCAGAAAGCTCGCCTGTCTGATGAGAGAGGCTGAGCGGATCGGACGGGGGCTCATCCGGAGATGCGAGATCGTCATCGCGCCGGCCTTGCGCGAGTCGTAAACGAAGTAGCCTTGCACCCAGCGGTCCGTGCCTTCGCCGATGATTTTGATCGAGTTCTTGTTGGCGCCGACCGTTCCGTCGGAGCCGAGTCCGAAGAACACCGCGCGGAGCACTTCAGAGGGTTCAATGTCGAATTCTGGATCCACGGACAACGAGGTCCGGCTGACGTCGTCCGTGATCCCGACGGTGAAATGACGTGTAGGACGGGTGTTAGTCAGTTCATCGAATACCGCCTTGACCATGGCCGGTGTGAATTCTTTCGAGGATAACCCATACCGCCCACCGATGACGGTCGGCTCTTCCGTAAAGCGGCTCAGTCCCTCAGCACGTCCCTCGTGCAAGGCTGCGACCACATCAAGATAGAGCGGCTCACCCACCGAACCAGGTTCTTTTGTGCGGTCCAGCACGGCGAGGGCCCGGATGGTCGGTGGAAGGGCGGCCAGGAACTGCTGAACGGAGAACGGTCGATAGAGGCGGACCTTCAGCACGCCGACGCGCTCGCCACGCTCACGCAGCCACTCGACCGTCTCATGAACAGTGTCAGCGCCTGAGCCCATCAGCACGATCACACGGTCGGCGTCAGGATGTCCGGCGTAGTCGAACAGGTGATACTGACGGCCGGTAAGGGCTGCGAATTGATCCATGACTCTTTGCACGCGGTCAGGACAGGCAGCGTAAAACGGGTGGCAGGCTTCGCGTGCCTGGAAGAAGGCATCCGGATTCTGAGCCGTGCCGCGCAGGACCGGCCGATCCGGGGTCAAGGCTCGCTCCCGGTGTGCCTGGATCAAGTTCTCGTCGATCATGGCGCGGAGGTCTGTGTCGGTCAGTTCCTCGATCTTGGCGATTTCATGAGACGTGCGAAAGCCGTCGAAGCCATGGATGAAGGGAATCCTGGTGGCCAGAGTTGCGGCCTGAGCGACACAGGCCAGATCATGCGCCTCCTGCACTGAGCCGGAGGTCAGCAGGGCGAACCCCGTCTGGCGGCAGGCCATCACATCGGAATGATCGCCGAAGATGGACAGGGCGTGGGTGGCGACAGTGCGGGTGGCCACATGCATACAAAAGGAGGTGAGTTCCCCGGCGATCTTGTACAAATTGGGAATCATGAGCAGGAGGCCCTGCGAGGCTGTGAAGGTAGTGGTCAATGCGCCAGCCTGCAGGGCGCCGTGGACCGCCCCGGCGGCTCCGCCTTCCGACTGCATCTGCGCAATCTTAGGAACGGTTCCCCAGAGATTCGGTTGCTGTTGCGTCGCCCACTCATCAGCTAACTCGCCCATCGCGGAGGCTGGCGTGATGGGATAAATGGCGATCACCTCGTTCGTACGATAGGCGACCGAGGCCACGGCTTCATTGCCGTCTATTGTGAGTACGCGTCGTAAGTTCATCGCAAAGGCTCCTCATGTATTGGATGACGTCGGAGCACGCATGGTGCGACCCATGCTCGTCTTCTGCACACCGAAGGCGTGCAGGAGCCGATGAGATACGTCTCTGATCTCACCTTCTCCGTTGATCTGAACCATGCGGGGATGCTGGTCGGCCTGTCGGGCGTAATAGTCGAACACTCGTTGTGTCTGAGCGTGATACAGCGTCAGTCGGCGGCGCACGACATTCTCCCGGTCATCGTCACGTTGGACGAGCGGCTCGCCGGTCACATCGTCTCGGTCATCGATCTTCGGCGGGTTGAAGATCAGATGATAGAGGCGTCCGGATGGGGGATGGATCCGGCGCCCCGTCAGCCGCCTGAACACCTCCGCATCCTCCAGGATAAGCTCAATCACATAGTCAAGGCGAATGGCGGCTTGATCCAACGCCGCCGCCTGTGGGACGGTCCGCGGGAATCCGTCGAGGACGAATCCAATCGCACAATCGGAGCGTCTCAGCCGGGCGATCAACACACCCCTCACGATGTCATCCGGCACGAGCGCTCCTGTCGTCATTGCCTCTTGGATAGCGCCTGCCCCTGGCGAGTTCGCCTGCACCGCAGCCGTGAGCACCTCGCTCGCCATGATCCGCGGGATTCTGAGGCGCTCAGCCAGGAGGCCGGCCTGCGTGCTCTTGCCGGAACCGGGCGGTCCTATGAGCAAGACATTCATCACGATGTTTTCCTCCCATCAGCGGACCGAACCCCACCGTACCTCTCGCTAGGGCCGACAAGCACTTCGAGTCGACAAGAACGCGGTCATGAACGACGCCTCGCGCCTGCAACGCACCGGTCACGGTTTTTTCATTCCGGTTCAACGCGCGGTATAGCCGCCGTCGATGACAAGCTCGGTACCAGTGACGAACTTGGCCTCGTCGGAGGCCAGATAGACCGCGCCCCAGGCGATGTCATCGGGCTCGCCCATATGGCCGAGCGGATGCAATGCGTCGGTCGCCTTGCGCCCGGCTTCGACGTCGCCCATCGAACTCAAATGCTTCTGCACCATCGGGGTCCAGATAAAGCCGGGGTGGATCGAGTTCACCCGGATGCTATCCTGCGCATACAGCATCGCGTCGGTCTTGGTCATCAGACGCACGGCACCCTTTGAAGCGTGGTACGGGGGTACGTCGGGTGCGCCCACCAGCCCATAGATCGAGGACAGATTAATGATGCTTCCGCCACCCGCCCGTCGCAGGTGTGGGATTCCATGCTTGGTGCAGAAGAAAACGCCTTTGACGTTGACCGCCTGCACCCAATCCCACTCCGCTTCGGTCACCTCGTGTGTGGGTTTGTTGACACCAGCTACACCGGCATTGTTCACCAAGATGTTCAGATGCCCGAAGTGCTTCGCGACCTCCCCGATCACCCGCTCCACTTCGGCTTCTTTGCTGACGTCACAATGCCAGAAACGCGCAGCCAAACCGCGCCCGTCCAACTCCGCGACGAGCGCCTGCCCTGCCTCGTCAAGCATGTCGAGCACGGCGACAGAGGCGCCCTCCTCGGCCATGCGGACCACCATCGCGCGACCCAGGCCCAGCGCCGCCCCTGTGACGATTGCAATCTTGCCTTGAAGACGGTTCATGTTTTCCTCCCAAAATGGATGGTTCGAATTCATACCAGAGAAGCCACGGCGCGCGGCGGATCGGGAGAGAGGTGGCCCCGTTTGTTTGGACAGAATTCCTTGCTTCATAAGTGAAGTCCTGCCGGTTTCTGCCTAGACTGCGTGTTGCAGCGTGGGCAGGTTTTCATAGTAGAACTCATCCGGCGTTTTTCGGTCAAGCGCCGAGTGCGTTCTACGTTGATTGTAAAAGCTCAGATAGCGTGCCAATCCCTGCTTGGCTACGCTGACCGAATCGTATGGATACAGGTACACCTCCTCGTATTTGACGCTCTTCCATAGCCGTTCCACGAAGACGTTATCCCGCCAGCAGCCTGTGCCGTCCATGCTGATCTGGATACCGTGGTCCTTGAGCAGGCCGGTAAATGCCAGGCTGGTGAACTGGCAACCTTGGTCGGTGTTGAAGATGGCCGGCTTGCCGTATGTGGCCATCGCCTCTTGCACCGCGTCAATACAGAAGTCCGTGGTGAGCGTGTTCGAGACGCGCCAGGCCAATACTTTTCGGCTGGCCCAGTCGAGCACAGTAAACAGGTAGACAAACCCGCGCCGCATCGGAATGTAGGTAATGTCCGCCGCCCAGACGTGATTGGAACGGATGATATTCAGATGACGCAGCAGGTAGGGATAGATCGCATGCGCCGGATGCCGCTGGCTGGTATTGGGCTTTCGATAGAGCGCTTCGATGTCCATGCGCGCCATGAGGGTGGCCACGTGCTTACGTCCAACCGTGTGACCTTCACGCCTGAGCAGGTCGCCAGCAGTCTGGCACCGGCAAACGGGTGTGCCAGATGGAGCTCGTCGATCCGGCGCATCAGCGCCAGATTCTCTGACGACACCGGCTTCGGCTGGTAGTACGCGGTCGAACGCGAGAGCGCCAGTGTTTGGCATTGCCGAAGAATCGGCAGTGCGTGGGTTCGGTCGATCATCGCGTTGCGCTCAGCCATCCCGCCTTGGTGAGCGCCCCTTCTAAAAAATCATTCTCCAGTGTGAGCTGTCCGATCTTGGCGTGCAGCACCTTCAGGTCAGGCTCCACAGCCTTCTTGGCGTGCCTGAGGCCGCCAAACACATCGACAGCCGACTCCTGCAATTGCTGCTTCCAATCCGCGATTTGATTCGGGTGCACATCTGTCAACGATCACTTGAAATTC
>PLBR01000099.1 GCA_003135435.1 Nitrospira sp.
GGGTCCTCACGGCTCCGCGCGCCAGTCTCGCGACACGGCTCAGCGATTTCGCAACGAACCGTCATGAATAATGCGGGCTAATGGATTCTCAGATGGATCGACAGGCACCAGAAACCAGGCATCTATCCAAGACGGATCCGGTCATGAAGCGATTAATTCTGGACATCGGACCCTACCGCTTGACGCCGCGAGTGCGCCGGTCGCCATTTGAGTCGTTGGCACGAGCGATTGCCTATCAACAACTGCACGAGAAGGCGGCGGAGAGTATTTTGCGCCGGTTTGTGGCCTTATTTCCGACAGGACGGTTCCCTCAACCAGATGATCTGCTCGCGATGAACGAGCAGGCGATTCGTGGCGCTGGCTTTTCAGAAGCTAAGGTTGCGGCGCTTCGCGATCTGGCTGCCAAAACGCTCGATGGCACCGTGCCGAGAGGTGCGATTGTCAGGAAGCTCGACGACGAAGCTATTGTCGAGCGACTCATCGCCGTGCGCGGCGTCGGACGCTGGACGGTCGAGATGCTGCTGATCTTCCAGTTGGGCCGTCCTGATGTCCTGCCGGTCGACGATTTCGGCGTGCGCAACGGGTTTCGTATCGCGTATAGTCGGCGTTCGATGCCGGAGCCCAAAGAGGTGCTCCGGTACGGCGAACGTTGGAAACCCTATCGTACCGCCGCAGCCTGGTATCTCTGGCGGGCGGCTGATCGCGCGAAGGAAGCCAAGAAGGTTCCAGGAGTCAACGCATAGAGGTTGCGCAATGGCCGATCAGACAAAACGACTCGACTCCAACGTTGTCGGCAACTTCTACGTCGATGCGACCTGTATTAATTGCGATACCTGCCGGCAGTTGGCGCCGACGAGCTTTGAGGAAGTCGGTGGTTTCTCCGCAGTCACTCAACAGCCGACCGATGAAGGGCATACGCATCAGGCCTATCAAGCGCTCCTTGCCTGTCCGGTCGGCTCGATCGGCACCGAGCACAGCGACAAGCTGCGGATGCAGGGCGCCATGGCGAGCTTCCCGCTCCATCTGGAGGGCGGCGTCTCGTACTGTGGCTTCAACTCCGAGAAGTCCTTCGGCGCGAATAGCTTCTTCATCGAGCATCCGGACGGCAATTGGCTCGTCGATTCGCCGCGTTATATCAAGCAACTGGTCGAGACGTTCGAGCGGAAGGGTGGCATCGCCCGCATCTTTCTTACGCATAAAGACGATGTGGCCGATGCAGAGAAGTATGCCGCCCACTTCGGGGCGAAACGGATGATTCATCAGGCGGACGTCGATGCGGCTCCGGATGCGGAATGGATTATTGAGGGGGGTGACAGTATACAAGTCACCCCGCAGTTTCAGATCATTCCTGTGCCGGGCCACACGGCAGGCAGCATGGCCCTTCTCTATAAGAACCGGTTCCTCTTCACGGGGGATCATCTCTGGTGGGACTCCGCGCAGAAGATGCTTGGTGCTCCGCAACGGCTTGTCTGGAGGAAGCGCGTGCTGGTGGAATCCATCCAGAAACTTATCGACTACCGCTTCGAATGGGTGCTGGCCGGGCATGGGGATCGGACGCGCTTGCCGGCTGATGAGATGCGTGCCCAGCTGCAGGCGCTGGTCGAGCGTCGTCAGCCGGCAACGTAATGTCCTAGCGATGTTCACGCGCCTCGCCCAGTGGATCGATCGCAACATTCTCTCTCTTGGCCGCGAGATGCGGCTGTCCTATCTGCCGCCGTTGATGGTCTACATGGCCTATGGCATCTCCGGTCTCACCGGGATTGTCGGCACCTTCTTCGTCAAGGACTACCTCGGCCTCTCTGCCTCGTTCCTCGCCGCGCTGGGATTCTGGGCCGGGATTCCCTGGGCGTTGAAGATGCCCATTGGACACATGGTCGATCTCTTGTGGCGCTGGAAAGGCTGGCTCGTGGGGCTCGGAGCCGGGCTGCTGGCCGCCAGTCTCGGGATCATGGCGGCATTGATCGGGAGTCGGGAGGTGATGACCTCCATCCTGCCGGCGGAAGCCTGGTATGTGGTCAGCACATTGCTTGGGCCGATCGGCTACGTGGTGCAAGACGCGGTTGCGGATGCAATGACAGTCGATGCTGTGCCACGGGTGGATGAGCGGGGGCAGCCGTTCGACCAGCCGACACTCAAGCTTATGCACACCACCATGCAGACGCTCGGGNNACGTCGACTCGGTGGGCGAGTTCGTCAAGCGGGGACTCGACGACGAAGATGAGCTGATCGAGGTCGGCGTGGCCATCGTCGGCGGCGGGATTCTGGTTGCGATGATCAACGTGTATGTCTTCACAGGAGCTGACGGACTCCCACAGGCAGAGATCGTTCGGCTATACAAGCAGGTCTATCTCATGGCGCTCGTGATCCCCTTTGTCTCGGTGCTTGGGGTGGGGGTTGCCTGGTTCCTGCAGCAACATCACATGCGGCAGCTCCGACAGCAGGGGTTCACACGTGAGCAGACCAACGAGATGGTACGAGAACGGGGAAGCCTGGTGGAGGCGACCAAGCCAAATTGGTGGATTCTTGGCGGGAGCCTCGCCTTCGTACTGTTCACGCTCACGGTCGGATTCGGCGGTTTCTCTTATAGCGAAGAGATTGTCTTTGTCGGCTCGATGGCCATCGTCTTGTTCTTGATGGCCCGGCTGGTGCGAGAGCTGGAGCCTAACAAGCGATTCACCCTGGTCGGGACAGCAGTTGTGGTCTTTATCTTCCGTGCGATTCCGGGAACCGGGCCAGGGACGACCTGGTGGATGATCGACCACCTGAAGTTCGATCAGCAGTTTCTTTCTATCCTTTCGCTGATCGGCAGCACGCTCACCTTGGCTGGTATGTTCGTCTTTCGGCGCTTTATGGCCGAGCGGTCGATTGCCTATGTTGTGGGGTTTCTCACGGTGATCGGAACCGTTCTGACCCTCCCGGTCGTGAGCATGTTCTATGGCTTGCATGAATGGACGGCGAGCATTACCGGAGGTGTGGTCGATGCCCGATTCATTGCGCTGATTGATACGGCATTAGAGTCGCCCCTCGGTCAGATTTCCATGATTCCGATGCTCGCCTGGATTGCGAACAGTGCCCCCGCGAATCTGAAAGCCACCTTCTTTGCCGTGATGGCCTCCTTTACGAATCTGGCCTTGTCGTTGAGCCAGCTCGGTACCAAGTATATGAACGACATCTACATGGTCAGTCGGGAAGTCCGTGACCAGGCCTCCGGCGCCCTTCAAACGCCGGCCGATTACAGCCATCTCGGCTCACTTCTCATCGTGCAGTTGATTCTGGGGCTGGCCCTCCCCTTCGCGGCGATTGTGTTTGCCAAGTTCACCCGCTTCAAAAGCGCGTAGCAGGATGTTGAAAAGCGCCGTCGACTTCGTTCTCGCATCGCTCAAACCCTCAACGTACTAAGTAGTACGCCTCGGGCTCTCGCTCGCTGCGGCCTTGTCGAGCGACGCTTTTGAACATCCACTGGACTCAAGAGGCTGAGGAAAGCTGGCATCCCCTTGACCTGTGCGGTTTGAGGTCACTGAAAGGTTCACTACTCCTCAACAACTTGAATGGGGGAAATAGAATGGGCTCCACAGGTTCAGCCTGCGGAGCCCTAATTCAAGGCCAAATCTGACGAAAAGGTACGTTAGCTTTTTCTGACTGACCCACTAGAACAGCTCTGTCCTCCTGAGCCCTGACTTGAATCAACGCTCTGGCGTATTGTTTCCTTGGTTTCGTTGGTTTTCATCCAAGAAGGCCACTTATCAACTTCCTGACGAACCTGCTCTAACCCCTCCTTTATCGACCCTGTTTTAGATGATTTACTCATAGCATGCCCCCTGTGCTATTGAACAAGATGAATCCCTTTCTGCTCTCTAATTCTCTCAAGAAGAGCAACGGCATCTTTTTCTTTATAAAGATATGATAATACGGGTTGTGCGTATCTGGGAAGAGCGTGAGACTTATCCCACGGAATCAAGCCGCCGTCAATACCCTTTCGTTCGTTGGCAGTAAAAAGATCCATATAACGAGTCGGAGCAATGCCCACAAACTGTTCAAACCGGACTTTGCGCGGTATTTCCTCATGAGGATCAACAATGATTGAGTCCTTATGAAAATCCAGTGCTAAACTTTTAGGATATGGCTCAATATAAGCCACTCTCTTAATGCCAGAAGCGACAATGTGCCGAGCGCAATCGTGGCAGGGAAACGTAGTTGTGTACATCGTGGAATTCTTAACAGCAACACCACGTGACGCTGCGTCGAGTAGTGCTGCCATTTCAGCGTGCACACATCTGCCAAACTCTATAAGGCTCATCAACCGTGAGCTCTTAACCAATAATAATGCTTCTTTTACAAGATCGCCTGCGTCCGCCTTTGCCCTTTCGCCAGTGAACCACCCATGCTTTTGCAGACTCTCAAGTATTTCCGCGAATTGAACCCTTTTCATCTCATCACCGGTGTCCTTGCCATCCTTGTAATCCCGATGATCGTCCTGGCCAGGCCAATAGAGCCCCCCACCAAAACTTGGGACGTCATTGGTTCCAAGAGCGATGATGTCTCCATTATCCGTAGAGATGGCAGCACCAACCTGCCTGCCGAGGGCAGCTGATCGAAGGGCAGCCCCTCGTGCGAGAGACATTCCATATTCATCCCGAGACGGGGTATAGATCTCCTCAGTGTTGTTAAAAATAAGCTCTATGAACCTGGAAACAGCATCCTTCACAGTGTTTTTGTCTGTGACGTTAATGAACACATCAGCGAGCGGGAACGTCTCTCGAAGATTCTGCCCCAACTTCTTATCAGGTTCGGCTTGATCCAAATCCAAAATCTCTGTGGCGACCGAGCCGAATTTGGTAGCCGCTTGACCTGTCGAATGATGACATGAGGCGATTTTCTTTGTGAAATCTCTTAGCCGTGTATCATGCGGAGAATATGCGGCGAGCAAGTAGAAATTTGGCCCATATACATCTCGCAGCAACTTAACTTCCTGAGGGTGCTTCAAGGATCTCAATACATAGGCGCATCGGGAAAGAGGCTCATCCGAATCATTGCTTGCACTCGAAGGCTTACGATGTTTCTCTCTGATCACCACGATTAACAATCTGGCCAGTACATCGCCCAACTCAAATGCCTCTCGAAATTCATCACCAGCTCGAATGTGAGATTTGTATCTGTCTTCTAGTGGCTTCTCAGGTAGCGTTTTCCAACGCTCGAACAGATGGATTTGCTCAATGACATGGATTGGCTTGTATTGATAGCTAACTTGAGAGAGGCTCTCAGCAAGAGCTTTGCAGAGCCCATCAAGGTCGACGCCCACCGCCCCAACTAGCCCGAATAATAGCTCAGGGTCTTTGGGACCAGTGGGGGATTTAAGAGTTTTCTTGGAAGATGTGCCAATATAAGTCGGGTATGATGAAATCGCAGTTGATTATGGCGAAATTCGGCATGTTTTACATCATGAATCTGAAGGAATCGATGTCGAGTATACTTAGAATACAAGTATTTGTGTTGGGTAAGCTCTATCTAGCATCCCCTTGACCTATGCGGTATCATAAGCATCTGAAACCTTAAACGTGAACAGTGAACCGTTAAGGCCGAGGCATTCCCCAGTACCTCTAACGTCTCACGTTTTACGTTTCACGCAGAAAAGAAAGGGGGCGACCGGTTTCGACGGGGATACTGAAGTCAGCGGGGCATGTCGAGCTCTCGGGGTCTCGTAAATCCTCCGGGAAAATGTAACTGCCAATCAAGAACTGGCACTCGCAGCTTAATACCCTGCGACGTTCCTCCACCTGAGGCCCGCGGGGGTGGGCGGAGCGCGATACAGCGGGCTGGTCCGAAGCTGGTGCTCAGCGGCTAAGGACGAGACAATACTGGGCTAGTGGCCAGTCTAAGCTAGCCGGTGGGCGTGGGTGGCTGCGAAATGAAAACGATCGGCTACACATGTAGATCCGTTGCGCTGAAGGTCTTCGGACCCGGGTTCAACTCCCGGCGCCTCCACCATACCTCGCTTGCGCAGCCCCGCGCAGGCTGTTTATATGTACCGGCGCCTCTTTTACGATGTATCGTGATTGCAGGCGCCGGATCAAATCTTCCAGCCTCTTTGTTCTCATAACTCTCGCTTCTCTTACAGCACATACCGGTTGCTCTCACTGGAAGGGCTCCGGACCTCACTCTACGCATTTTTATGGAATCATGAAATAGGTTAGGAGTTGAATCTTCACCATGGATTTGTCCTCGCAATTTTCGGTACCCTGAACAGGTGATAGTTAGTCTCGGATGGCCGAGTACTCGATCAATAGGGGAATAAGATCTGACATGATGTGGATGAGACAGATTAGGACGATGGTCCTTACGGTGTTTGTATTGGCCGGCTTGATGGGTGCTACGAAGGCGCTGGCGACCGAGCCCGTTGTTCCTAAAACAAAAATGCCGCCGCCGGCTCCTACGGTACCAACTTCCCCCGGCACCCGCGCTCCCGAACACACGAGCGACCGCGCGTGCGGGGCGACACCTACAAGGAAAGGGAGCCCAGCCTCGAAGGCAACAGTCCTCCCGCCCCCCCGGCCGCGATCTTCGGACAGGATGGGGCGCCGATGGTGTGGGTGCCCGCCGGGGCGTTCACGA